>NZ_AJHH01000642.1 GCF_000256565.1 Herbaspirillum lusitanum P6-12
TTTTTTTTTTTTTTTTTGCTTCGAAAAATACCTCAGCGCAGCCGTGCCGGAGCGGCGGTGATGTCGATTTCGCGTCGTACGCGCGGTGCATTTCCGGTGCTCAGCTCCTGCCCCAGCTTGAACACGCTGACGATGCGCGCCAGGTTGGCGGCCTGCTGCTGCAGCGATTGCGCGGCGGCGGCGGCTTCTTCGACCAGCGCGGCATTCTGCTGCGTGACGCCGTCCATCTGCGTCACGGCATGCTTGACCTGGTCGATGCCCTCGCTCTGCTCACGGCTGGCGGCGGAGATCTCGCTGACCACATCGGTCACGCGCTTGACGCTGGCAACCACCTCATCCATGGTCACCCCGGCCTTTTCCACCAGCTTGGTGCCGGCGCCGACCTTGTCCACCGAGTCGCCGATCAGTTGCTTGATTTCCTTGGCCGCGGCGGCGCTGCGTTGCGCCAGGCTGCGCACTTCCGACGCTACCACGGCAAACCCGCGGCCTTGCTCGCCGGCCCGCGCCGCCTCGACCGCTGCGTTCAACGCCAGGATATTGGTCTGGAAGGCGATGCCGTCGATCACGCTGATGATGTCGACAATCTTCTTCGACGACGCGTCAATCGAGCGCATGGTCGAAATCACGGCGCCGACCACGTCGCCGCCTTCAGCCGCGACGCCCGATGCCGAGGTCGCCAGCGCATTGGCCTGCACGGCATTGTCGGAGTTCTGTTTGACGGTCGCCGACAATTGCTCCATCGCTGCAGCGGTCTGTTCAAGCGAACTGGCCTGCTCTTCCGTACGCGAGGACAGGTCGAGATTGCCGCTGGCGATCTGGCTCGATGCGGTGGCGATGGCATCGGTGCCGCCGCGCACGTCGCCGACGATTTTCAGCAGGCTGCCGTTCATGTCTTTCAATGCGGACAACAGCATGCCGACTTCATCCTTGCTGCGCACTTCGATGTGCGCGGTCAGGTCGCCGTCGGCGATCGAACGCGCCACGCCGACAGCAACAGTCAGCGGACGCGTGATGTTGACGGTCAGGTACCAGGCGCTGCTGACCCCGAACAACAGGATCAGCACGCCCAGCACGATCAGCAGCGTACGGCCGGTCTGGGCCATGCGTTCGATGTCGGTGGCGGTGTCGTCGATGCTCTTGCGCTGCATCGTCAGCAGATTCTGCAGTGCATCCTTGAGGTCGTTGGCGCGCGGCATGAAGGCGCTTTCCAGCAAACGATTGGCTTCGTCCAGGTCGCCGGCCGCCTTGGCCTTGCGCATCTGGTCGCGCGCCGCGACGTACAACGAACGCTGCGTCTCGATCTTCTTGAACAGCGTCAGTTCCTGCTCGCTTTCCAGGATCGGTTGCAGCTTCTTGAGCAGCTCGGTCGAGATCTTCGACGAGGCCGCATCTTCCTTGGCGAAGAACGGCGCCAGCGCCGGATCGGTGCTCTTGGCGATTGCCGTCACGCGCGTGATGGAAGTTTGCACGATCGGGAACCAGTCGCTGATGAGGCGTTCTTTTTCCAGCGGACGCTGCATCATGGCCTTGGTGGCGTCGGTCACGCCTTGCAGGCGCCAGATGCCGATGCAGATGATGGTGATGGCCAGCAGCAGAATGATGGAGAAGCCCAGCGCGAGTCGTTTGCCGATCTTCAGGTTGGCAAGAATGTTCATAGAAGTCTCTGTTCTTATACGATGTTGGAATGACAACGAATGCAGCAGGAATGCATGGAGATTTCCCACGGCGGCGCGCAAGTATAGCGTTGGGGATGCGGCGTCATTCGCCGGATCAGCGAGGGAAATTGGCGTCAAGAAATAGAAAAGCCGCCTGACGGCGGCTTCCTGTTTTGGTGCGGTTTCACTGTATCAGGCTGTAAACACTGTTAACAAGCCTTTTTCAGCCCATGTCAGCAAGTTGCACGCCTGAGCATGCCGGCGCGCATCTTGTCATAGCACCAATTGAACACCAGCGTGTAAGGAAGAAAAAACAACACCAGGCCGATGTCGAGTACGAAGGCCTCGATCAGACCGATATTGAGCCACCAGGCGGCCAGCGGCACCACGGCCAGGATCAGGCCGGCTTCGAACACGATGGCGTGGCCGATGCGCACCGCAAAGCTGCGCTCGGCGGCGGGCGCCTTCCAGCGGCGTTCGAGGCGGTCGAACACGGTGTTGAAGATGACGTTCCAAGTCATCGCCACCAGTGAAATCATCAGCGTCAGCGCGCCGGCGTGCGCGAACGACACGCCCAGCAGCCACGACATCACCGGCGCGCACAACAGCAGCGCAACGATTTCAAACAGCACCGCGTGCAGGAAACGTTCATACAGGGATTTCTCTTGGTTCATGGATTCTCTCCTTGGGAATGCCTCGATTATCGACGGCTCCACTGATAGAATGAAGTTATTAACCATCGGAATATCCGATATATAAACGAGACCTGATGCATTCCCTCGACGCTCTGCTGATGTTCATCGAAGCCGCCAACCTCGGCTCGTTTTCGGCCGCTGCCCGCAAGCTGGGCAGGCAGCAATCCAGCGTCAGCGAAGCCATCGCCAATCTGGAAATCGATCTCGGCGTGACGCTGTTCGACCGCAGTACGCGCAAGCCGACGCTGACCGAACACGGCCACGCGCTGCTCACGCATGCGCGTCAGCTGCTCGACGCCAACGACAAGCTGAGCCGGGCAGCGCAACAACTGGCGGGTGGCCGCGAGGCCCAACTGAGTTTTGCGTTGTCCGACACCTATCAATCCGACGTGTTTGAAAAAAGCCTGGCGCAACTCGAGCAGCGCTTTCCCGACCTCAGCCTGGAGTGCCTGATCGCCGAAGATGAAGACGCCGTCGACCTGGTCCAATCGGGTCGCGTGCAGCTGGCACTGGTGGCGGCGCAACCGTCTTATCCGCCGGACATCGGCTTCGAGACCATCGCCGACCAGTCCGAGATCGGCCTGTATGTCAGCACCGCACATCCGCTGGCGCAGGCCGCGCACATCAGCGGCGACATGCTGCGCCAGGCGCGCGAGCTGCGCGTGAACACTTACACGCATCGCGACCAGGCGCGACGGCAGCAACCCGGATTGCACTGGTCGGCATCGAGTTACCTGATCTTGCTGGAGATGACTGAACTGGGATTCGGCTGGGCGGAATTGCCGCGCTGGGTGGTCAAGCGTTTCGGCGCGGCGGAACTGAAGGAGTTAAAGGTGCACGGCTGGCCGCGCAGCATCCGCGTGCATGTGATCTGGTCGCGCGAACGCGGACTGGGACAGGCCGGCGCATGGCTGTGCAATACCTTCCTGCAAACGCCGGCCTGAAAATTTCACTGCTTAAAACTGTTCCCAGTCGTCGTCCGACACGGCGGCCGGCAAGCGCTTAGGTGTCGCTGCAGGGGCGGAGACGGCTGTCTTCACTGCACTTTTTACCAGCCTTGGCGCTGGCTTGTGCGGCGCGCTTTTCGTGGTTGCCGCAGTGGGCACAATGACGACCGGCTTGACCTGAACCGCTGCCAGGTTCTTGCCTGTTGCATGCGCGCTGTCCAGCGTGAAGATGCCGACCACCTGCGTCAGCGTCGCCGCCTGGTCCTGCAGCGATTGCGCGGGCCGCCGCAGCCTGCTCCACCAGCGCTGCGTTCTGCTGCGTGGTTTCATCCATCTGCGCGATTGCGCGATTGACCTGCTCGATACCTTCGCTCTGCTCCTGGCTGGCCGAGCTGATTTCGCCGACGATGTCGGTCACGCGCTTGACGCTGGCGACCACTTCCGCCATCGTCGCGCCGGCCTGTTCCACCAGCTTGCTGCCGGAGTCGACCTTGTCGACTGAGTCGCTGATCAGTTCCTTGATTTCCTTGGCCGCCGAGGCCGAGCGCTGCGCCAGGCTGCGCACTTCCGACGCCACCACGGCAAAGCCGCGACCCTGTTCACCGGCACGCGCCGCCTCCACTGCTGCGTTCAACGCCAGGATATTGGTCTGGAAAGCGATGCCGTCGATGACGCTGATGATGTCGACGATCTTCTTCGATGAAGCGTTGATGGCGCCCATGGTGTCGACCACTTGCCCGACCACGCTGCCGCCCTGCACCGCCACTTCGGAAGCGGATACGGCCAGCTGATTGGCCTGGCGCGCGTTGTCGGCGTTCTGCTTGACGGTCGAGGTCAGT
This sequence comes from Herbaspirillum lusitanum P6-12, assembly GCF_000256565.1. Lineage (GTDB taxonomy): Bacteria > Pseudomonadota > Gammaproteobacteria > Burkholderiales > Burkholderiaceae_D > Herbaspirillum > Herbaspirillum lusitanum. Next base: position 4,137 of record NZ_AJHH01000642.1, read on the forward strand.
TGTTCCATTGCGGAAGCGGTTTCTTCCAGCGATCCGGCCTGCTGTTCGGTGCGCGTGGACAGGTCCATGTTGCCGCTGGCGATCTCGGCCGAGGCAGTGCTGATGGTGTCGGTGCCGGTGCGCACCTGGCCGACGATGCGTTGCAGATTGTCGTTCATGGTCTTGAGCGCCAGCAGCAGCTTGCCGGTTTCATCCTTGCGGCTGGTGTCGATGCGCGAGCTCAGGTCGCCTGCCGCAACCGTCTCGGCAATGCCGAGCGCCTGCTTCAGGGGACGGATGATGCTCAGCGCCAGGCGCCAGGCGAATACCCAGCCGGCGACGAACAGCAGCGCGCCGAAGGCGATCAGCAGGTTGCGGCTTTGCTTGTATTGATCCTGAATGCTGGCGGCGATCTCATCGATGCCGGAGCGTTGCAGGTCGAGCAGTTGCTGCAGGGCGTCGAGGTAGCCCTTGGCAGCTACCGGAAAGTCCTTTGCCAGGATGCGTGCGGCTTCTTCCACGTTGCCGTCGGCCTTGGCTTTGGAGATGGCGTCACGCGCCACGATGTAGCTTTTGCGCACCGTCGCCAGTTGCGCGAACAGGGCCTTTTCCTTGTCGCTGCCGAGCAGGCCTTCGAGCGTCTTTTGCTGTTCGTTGGACAGCTTGGTGGCGGTGGCGGCGTCTTCGGCGAAGAACGCGCTCAGGCTGGGATCGGAACTCTTGGCGATTGCCGTGGTGCGGCGCACGCTGGTGTGGATGGTGCGATACCAGTCCGACACCAGGCGTTCCTTGGCGAGCGGTTTTTCCATCATGGATTGCGTGGTCTCGGCCACTTCATGCAGGCGCCAGATGCTCAGCGCGATGACCGCGATGGCGGAAAACAGGATGATCGCAAAGCCAAGGTTGAGACGTTTGCTGATATTCATATTGGCAAAGAAATTCATTTTTATCTTTCTGTGAATGTCGATCCCGGTCCCCTTCGTGGAAGCTCTTCGCGCGCAGCACGCAGCAAGCAGCCCGGAATGGCCCGTATTGTCTGCAATAAGGCGGCATCAGAGCTATTGGTATTTCTACCTAGGAAATCGCCGCATCGCCTTCTTACCATCGCAACATGTCCGCTTCATGAAATGCTGCGCGGACGGCATCGCGCCGCAATGTTGTCGATGATGCAAAACCAGGGAAGAATTTCGACCTGAGGTTGGCAACTGAAATGACAACTGCCGCCGGCGATAGCAGAAGGGATTGCATCCTCTGCCGTGCAAATGAAAAGGCCTGCCGCGATGCACATGCGGCAGGCCTTTTCTACGGACCGGAAATGGGACGGATCAATGTTGC
>NZ_AJHH01000643.1 GCF_000256565.1 Herbaspirillum lusitanum P6-12
CGTCAGGCGCGCTTCCAGTCCGCCGCCGGTGCGGTTATGCAATGACAGCTTCGCATCCATCGCCAGCGTCAGCTGGCGGGCGATCGCCAGTCCGAGCCCGGTGCCGCCGGTGTTGCGATTGCGTGAAGTCTCCAAGCGCACGAAGGGTTCGAACACTGCGTCGAGCGACTCGGCCGGGATGCCGGGACCGCGGTCGAGCACGGCAATGCTCACCACTCCATCGGCTTGCGCGCTGACTTCCAGCTCCGCCGCGCCGCCGAACTTGAGCGCGTTGTCGACCAGGTTGCCGAGGATGCGCTTGAGGGCCTGCGGACGCGTCACCAGCGCCGCGCCGACGGCGCCGTGCAGCGACACTTCATTACCGGCGTCGACGTAGTCGCACACCAGGCTGTCGAGGAGCGCGTCGGGATCGATGCGGATCGGCGCTTCCGCTGCGCCATGCAAGGTGCGCGCATAGGCCACGCCTTCCTTGACCAGCGTCTCCATCTCCTGCAGATCCTGTTGCAGCTTGGCGTGTTGCGGTCCTTCATCCATCACGTCGACGCGCAAGCGCATGCGCGTGATCGGCGTCTGCAAGTCGTGTGAAATCGCCGCCAGGATTTGCATGCGCTCGGTCATGTAGGTAGCGATGCGGTCCTGCATGGCGTTGAAGGCCTTGGCTGCGCGGGCAACTTCAGAGGGGCCGTCTTCCGGCAAACGCGCCGCCTTGAGATCGGGGCCGAGCGTGTCCGCTGCAGCTGCCAGCGCATGCAGCGGCCGCGTCGCCAGCCGCACCGCCAGCCAGCAGCACGCCGCCAGCACGATCAGCTGCAAGACCAGCACCAGCGGCAGCCACGGCGACATCGGTACACCGGACATGGGGCGCAAGTCGATGGTCAGCGGCGTACCGTCAGTCAACTTCAGATGCACTTGCATGCGCTCCTTGTCGCCGGGCACGGCGTTGACGGTCAGTGCGTATTCGGTGCCGATGCCGTCGGCGATCGACTTCGCCACCATCTTCGACAGGCGCGCATCGGGAGGCGTGCCGGTGATGCCGGGGCCGAGAATGAATTCGTAACTGCGGCGCGCCAGGCGCGGCAGCCATTGCGCCCGTTCGGCCGGCGGCAGATGATCGAGCAGCGCGACGGAGCTGGCCGCTTCGCGTTCGATGTAGCCCATCATGACGTTGGTGGTGGCCTGGTCGCGCTCGGTCAGCGTCAGCCAGAACGACAGCGTCTGCGCCAGCACCAGGCCGATGCAAAGGATCAGCGCCAGCCGGGCGAACAGCGTGCGCGGCCAGCGCAGTACGAAAAATGTCATTGCTCGCCTTCGATCAGTGTGACGGCCGCGGAGAAGACATAGCCTTCATTGCGCAGCGTCTTGATGTAGCGCGGCTCGCGCGCGCCGTCCAGCAGGCGCTGGCGCAGGCGGCTCACCAGCAGGTCGATGGAACGGTCGAAAGGATCCGATGCGCGTCCCTGCGTCAGGTTGAGCAGCTGGTCGCGCGTGAGCACGCGTTGCGGATGGTCGAGGAACACGCGAAGCAGGCGGTATTCGGCGCCGCTCAGCGCCACCATGGTGCCGTCCCGGTCCAGCAGGTGACGCGCCGTGGTGTCCAGCCGCCAGTCGCCGAAGCCGAGCATCTGGACCGCTTCCGTGACCTGCATGTTGGGCGGCAGCATGCGCGCGCGACGCAGCACCGAGCGGATCCGCGCCATCAGTTCGCGCACTGCGAAGGGCTTGGTGAGGTAGTCGTCGGCGCCCATTTCGAGGCCGACGATGCGGTCGGTTTCTTCGCTGCGCGCGGTCAGCATCAGCACCGGCACGGCCTTGAATTTTCCGACGCGCAATTCGCGGCACAGCACCAGGCCGTCTTCGCCGGGCAGCATCAGGTCGAGCACGATCAGGTCCGGCGCGCCCTGCTCCAGCACCGCGCGCATCTGGCGCCCGTTGGCGGCCAGCGACACGCGCATGCCGTTTTTCTCGAGGTAGGCGGCCAGCAGTTCGCGGATGCCGCGGTCGTCGTCGACGATCAGGATATGGTCTTGGTTTTCCATGCGGCGATCATACCTTAGCGCGTTTTCGCCGGCTCACCCGGTCTGTACCGGCCACGTTGAGCAGCGAGCAATACACGGGCTTGGCCAGCTCGGCTGCAAACCCGCCGGCCAGGAACGCGAAGATCGCCAGAAAGCGCCGCAGAGTCTTCACGCATCCTCCAGCACGGACAAACTGGCGCCATCGGCCACGCCGGCTTCCAGTGCATACGGATCGACGCCTTCGAGGCAGCCGATATTGGCGCGCCAGAGATTGGGCGCCTTGCGGGTCTGGTGGAATGGATAGATGCCGCAGTGCTTGCAGAAATAGTGCTTTGCGGTCCGGGTGTTGAACTGGTACAGCGTCAGCGATTCTTCGCCGCTGACGATCCTGACGTCGGCGACGTCGATCATCGGCGTCATCAATGCGCCCTTGCGACGGCACAGGCTGCAGTTGCAGCGCCCGGCCGGCGTCAGCGCGGTGCGAACTTCAAAATGGACGGCGCCGCAGTGGCAGGAGCCTTTGTAGAGTCCGGCGGTCATGTTTTTCTCCTTCAGGTGGTTGGCAATGATTGCATTTATAAACCAATGCGAAAACAAATCCCGGGATGATTTGTGTCCCAATGTATCCGGCGCAACTACCTACACAAAACATTGCACCCGTGTGCTGTTGCAGACACAAGCCAGATACGTGCGGGCGTTCCAATACGGTCATCGCAACCCACATTGGAAATCGCCATGCACAGCTTCCTCGAAACGCCCTTTGCCCTGCTGGCCGGCCTGCTGACCATCGCTTCCCCGTGCGTGCTGCCGGTGCTGCCGATCTTGCTGGGCAGCGCGGTCACGGAGCCGGGCAAGTCACCCAACCGCACCCGCCCGCTGTTCATCATCGCCGGCTTCATCCTGAGCTTCTCGGCCTTCGCCATGCTGCTGGGCGCGGTGTCGGGCACCGTGCACGTGGCGCAGGAAGCCTTGCGCAATACCGCTATCGCGCTGCTGGCGCTGTCCGGCCTGCTGCGCCTGTGGCCGCGCCCGTATGAATGGCTGGTGGCGCATTTGCAGGCGCCGCTGCAACGCATGCATGCCGCACGCGGCGTACCCAAGGTGCATGCCGGCAATACCGGCGGTTTCGTCCTCGGCATGTCGCTGGGCGCGGTCTGGACGCCTTGCGCCGGTCCCGTCCTGGCTTCGATCCTGGTGCTGGTGGTGAAGGCGCAAGACCTCGGCTGGTCGGCCCTGCTGTTGCTGATGTACGCCATCGGCGCCGCGATTCCGATGCTGGCGATTCTTTACGGCGGCCAGTACATCAGTCGTCATGTACGCATGGTGTCGCGCCACTCCCAGCGCCTGCAACAGCTGTTCGGCGTACTGGTGATGCTGACCGCGCTGGCGATCTACCTGCAATACGACGTGCTGATCAGCGCCTCCTTGTCCTCCCTGTTTTCTTCTTCCAATTGAAAGGATTCACCATGCTTTCCCGACTCAAGACTTTTGCCGCCCTGACTGTACTCGCCGCCGCTTCCACCACCGCTTCGGCCGGCGCGCTCGGCAAGAGCGTCGCCGCGCCTGAATTCACCGGCATCGACAAATGGCTCAACAGCGAACCGCTGACCATGCAACAACTGCGCGGCAAGGTGGTGCTGATCGACTTCTGGACCTACACCTGCATCAACTGCATCAATACCCTGCCCTACGTCAAATCCTGGCACCAGAAGTACAAGGACCAGGGCCTGGTGGTGGTCGGCGTACACACGCCGGAGTATCCGTTCGAACGCAGCACCGACAACGTCAAGACCGCCATCAAGCGCTTCGGCATCACTTACCCGGTCGCGCAGGACAACCGCTACGCCACCTGGAGCGCCTACAACAACCAGTACTGGCCAGCCTTCTACCTGATCGACAAGAAGGGCCAGGTGGTCTACACGCATTTCGGCGAAGGCCAGTATGCGCAGACCGAAGCCGCCATCAAGAACCTGCTGGTGCAGCCGCAGTAACACCCCACACCACGCAGCAATAACCAAACAAGGAGAAAACAATGTCCGACCAGATCGATCAACGCCGCCGCCGTTTCTTCGGCGCCGCCGCAGCCACCGTCGCTACCGCTCAACTGGGCTTCAGCGCACTCGCCAATGCGCAGACAATTGCCGCCGGAGCTGCATCTTCGTCAGCAGCGGCAGCCGGTTTCACCTCGATCAGGCAGATCGACGCTGGCGTGCTTAACATCGGTTACGCCGAACTCGGCCCGGCCAATGGCAAGCCGGTCATCCTGCTGCATGGCTGGCCGTATGACATCCACAGCTTCGTCGACGTCGCGCCGCTGCTGGCCGCCGCCGGCCATCGCGTGATCGTGCCGCACTTGCGCGGTCACGGCAGCACCCGCTTCCTGTCAGCCGACGCGCAGCGCAATGCGCAGCAATCGGCGGTGGCGCAGGACATCATCACGCTCATGGATGCCCTGCGCATTCCGTCGGCGGTCATCGCCGGTTTCGACTGGGGTGCGCGCACCGCCTGCATCATGGCGGCGCTGTGGCCGCAACGTTGCCAGGCGCTGGTGTCGGTGAGCGGCTATCTGATGACCAACCTGGCGACGGCCAAGAAGCCGCTGCCGCCCAAGGCGGAGTTCGACTGGTGGTATCAGTTCTATCTCACTACCGAACGCGGCGTGGCCGGTTATACGCAGTACCGTCGCGAGTTCGCCGAACTGATCTGGAAGACGGCTTCGCCGAAATGGAATTTCGACGCCGCCACCTTCAATCGCAGCGCCGCCTCGTTCGACAATCCCGACTACGTCGCCATCGTCGTTCACAACTACCGCTGGCGCCTCGGCCTGGCCGACGGCGAACGCAAGTACGACGCGCTGGAACGCCGTCTTGCCGACCTGCCGGTGATCGGCATCCCGACCATCACGATGGAAGGCGACGCCAACGGCGCACCATTCCTGCCGCCGGCCTTGTACCGCAACAAGTTTGCAGGCAAGTATGAGCACCGCAACCTCAGCGGCGGCATCGGCCATAACCTGCCGCAAGAGGCGCCGCAGGAATTCGCCAATGCCGTGCTGGCGGTGACGAAGCTATAAAAATTTTTGGGTTTGT
>NZ_AJHH01000644.1 GCF_000256565.1 Herbaspirillum lusitanum P6-12
AAAAAAAACGCCATCCGCACAAACGGATGGCGTTTTCGTCGTTGCGCACCGGACCTATTCTTTCAGGTCCGGCAGGAACACCGTCAGCACACCGGCCAGCGGCAGCAGCGAACACAGCAGATAAACATTGGCGATGCCATACAGGTCGGCCAGATGCCCGAGCAGTGCCGCGCCGATGCCGCCGAAGCCGAACATCAGGCCGAAGAACACGCCCGAAATCAGCCCCACCTTGCCCGGCACCAGTTCCTGCGCGTACACCACGATGGCCGAGAACGCCGAGGCCAGGATGAAGCCGACGAACACGCACAGCACGCCGGTCCAGAACAGGTTGGCGTGCGGCAGCAGCAAGGCGAACGGGGCCGCCCCGAGGATGGAAAACCAGATCACGCGCTTGCGTCCGATCTTGTCGCCGATCGGTCCGCCGAAGAAGGTGCCGGCCGCCACCGCGCCGAGGAACAGGAACAGCAGGATCTGCGAGTCGCCGACGGTCAGATGGAATCGGTCGATCAGGTAGAAGGTAAAGTAACTGGTGAAACCAGCCATGTAAAAGTATTTGGAAAACACCAGCAAGGCCAGCACCAGCAAGGCCTTTTTGACGGTGCCGGAAGAGAGGTGATGATGCACCGTCGCACGCGCCTTTTTTGCACCGGCGGCCAGATGATGGCGATACCAATTGCTCACGCGCGACAGCACCACGATTGCCACCACCGCGAAGATGCAGAACCACGCGATATTGGGTTGACCGAACGGCACCACGATCGCCGCCGCCAATAAAGGACCCAGGGCCGATCCGGCATTGCCGCCGACCTGGAAAGTCGACTGCGCAAAACCGAAGCGGCCACCCGAAGCCATGCGCGCGATACGCGAAGCTTCCGGATGGAAGGTCGACGAACCGACGCCGATCAGCCCCGCCGCCAGCAGGAACCAGCCGAAGCTGCCGGCCATCGACAGCAGGACGATGCCCAGCAGCGTGAACAGCGCGCCGCACGGCAGCAGCAAAGGCTTGGGATGCTTGTCGGTATACATCCCGATCCAGGGCTGTATCAGCGAGGCCGTGACCTGGAAGGTCAGCGTGATCAGGCCGACCTGGGTGAAGCTCAGTCCATAGTTTTGCTTGAGCATCGGATAGATGGACGGCAACAGCGCCTGGATCAGGTCGTTGATCAGGTGGGCGAAGCCGACGGCGAGCACGATGCGCAGCACCAATGGTGAACTGCCTGCTTGTGTGGCCGCCGGTGCGCTTGCAGCGGGCGCATCGGACAACACGGCGGGAGAGGAGGTCTGGATGGTCATGGCGATAAAAATGAAATGGCAGGAATGATGGAACGATAGGCGAATGGTATATTGACACTTAAAAATCAGAATGACATTTTCTGCCGATTAAGTGACACTCCATTTTTCATCGTGATCAACATCGTCCACTCCAGCCCCGAAGCCGCCCAGCTGCAACACTTGCCGCATGCGGTAGTCGCCTTCAGCCGCGACTTCGATCACGACCAATTGCTCGCCAAGCACTCGCATCCGCGCGGCCAGTTGCTGTACGCGGCCGAAGGCGTCATGCAGGTGCGCACCGCGCACGGCCTCTGGGTCATCCCGCCGCAGCGTGCGCTGTGGGTGCCGTGCAGCCTGGCGCATGAAATCCGCATGCTCAGCGCGGTGCGCCTGCGCACGCTCTACATCCGCCCGCACGAATCTGAACTGATCGGCGCCGAGTGCCGCCTGCTGGAAGTCACCCCACTGCTGCGCGAACTGATCCTGGCGCTGCTGAAGGAAGAATCGGATTCCGAATCCGGCTACGACCTGCGCGGCCGGCGGCCACCTGGCGCAACTGATCCTGTCGGAAATCGACGGCGCCGCCGCCATCCCCGTGGTGATTCCGTGGCCGTCCGACCGGCGCGTGGTGGCGGTGTGCGAAGCCATCCTCGCCGATCCCGGCAACGCCAACTCGCTGGCGCACTGGGCGGAATTCGTGGGCGCCAGTCCGCGCACACTGATCCGCCTGTTCCCGAAAGAGACCGGCCTGCACTTCCGCCATTGGGTGCAACAAGTCCACATCACCGATGCGCTGCTGCGGCTGTCGCAGGGCGAAGCCGTCGAACGCATTGCCGAACGGCTCGGTTACAAAAGCGCCAGCGCCTTCACCAGCATGTTCCGCAGCGTGCTCGGCAAGACCCCGAGCCAGTACGGCGGCCTGGCTCGCCGGCATATCGCCGCTGACAGCATGTTGCAACGCGCCAAAAAAATCGAATGAGAATGCCCGGCAAGCCCGCCATCACGATCGGTTATCACGCGATGAATTAGTTTCATTGGACAGTGCACGGGGCCGGGCGTAGTGTCGCCTTCCAACCGGTAGCTCGTATTGAAAGAGAACCGGCGACAAAACAAGAACCATAAAAGCCGGCGGACGTACTCAGGGCAGCAGCTTCGGGACGTCACGCTTCAGGCGGAGACAACACAGGATTTTTCACGCGCGAAAGACTTCCCCGCCGGCGACGCATTGCGTCAGTCGCGAAGGCTCCCTTGCGCCCGCAGTTTCCTGTGACCGCATTTCCGGATTGACTTCGTTTTTTCAGCAGAGCGGTAGTAAAACAAACAACAATTCTTACATCAGGAGATTGCATGCACACCTTCAAAGCCAGCATCAAATACGCCGCCGCGGCCGTCCTCGGCCTGCTCTTCCTGACCCAGTCGGCCAGCGCCGACACGCTCAATGACATCCGCCAGCGCAAGAAGATCGTCATCGCCATCGATCTCGGCTCGCCGCCGTTCGGCATGACCGACGACAAGCTTCAACCTTACGGCTCAGACGTCAGCGCCGCCAAGATGCTGGCCAAGGACCTCGGCGTCGAGATGGAAATCATCCAGGTCACCGGCCCCAACCGCGTGCCTTTCCTGCTGACCAACAAGGCCGATATCGTGATCGCGTCGTTCAGCATCACGCCGGAGCGCGCCAAGGTGATCAACTTCAGCGTCCCCTACAGCGCGTCGGAATCGGTGGTCGGCGCAGAAAAGACCATGCAGATCAAGAGTCTGGCCGACCTGGCCGGCAAACGCGTCGGCGTGGTGCGCGGCAACCTGCAGGACACGCTGCTGACGCCGATCGTCCCCAAGGGTACGACGCTGGTGCGCTACGACGATGACTCCACCAACGCTGCGGCGCTGCTGTCGGGCCAGGTCGACGCCATCGGCACCGCCAAGGAGCTGGTGACCACCACGGCGCGCAAGAACCCGGGCCGCAACATCGAAACCAAGTTCTCGGTCAAGGTCGTGCCGCACGGCATTGGCGTGCGCAAGGAAGACACCGCGCTGCTGGCCTGGATCAACAACTGGGTGGTCGCCAACATGAAGAACGGCAACCTGGCGAAGTCGTATGAAGCGGCGGCCGGCGCACCGCTGCCCGACCTGTCGCAATACATGCCGAAGTGAGTCAATAAGCCTTGATTCAACAAGCTCGTTCGGCGTCGGCGCAGCTGTTGCAGAAACAGTCGCGCCGGCTTTTTTCACTTTTCACGAAAGCATTTCACCAGTCATGAAAAATATCGGATTCATAGGCGTCGGCATGATGGGCCAGGGCATGGCGCACAACCTCGTCATCAAGGGTTTCAACGTCACCGTGATGGGCAACCGCAATCGCAAGCCGGTGGAAGAACTGGTCGCCGAAGGCGCACGCGAAGCCTCCAGCCTGCAAGACCTGGTGGCCAACGTCAACGCCATCATCCTGTGCGTCACCGGTTCGCCGCAGGTCGAGGACCTGATCTTCCGCGCCGGCGGCATCCTGGAAAACTGCCGCAGCGGCCAGATCCTGATCGACTGCTCCACCAGCGAGCCGATGTCGAGCGCGCGCATCGCCGCGCAACTGGCGACCAAGGGCGTCAGCTTCGTCGATGCGCCGCTGGCGCGTACGCCGGTCGAAGCCATGCAGGGCCGTCTCAACACCATGGTCGGCGCCGATGACGCCACCTTCGCCAAGGTCAAGCCCATCCTCGAAGCCTTCTGCGAAAACATCTTCCACATCGGCGGCACCACCAGCGCGCAAAAGCTCAAGCTGCTCAACAACTTCATCGCGATCGGCACTGCCACGCTGGCGACCGAAGCGCTGGCGATGTGCGACGCCGTCGGCGTAGATCAGCGCAAGTTCTTCGACGTGATCAGCAAGGGCGGCGCCAACAGCGGCATCTTCCAGATGATCGCCGGCGGCATCCTCGAAGGCCGTTCGGACGGCATGAAGTTCAGCATCGCCAACGCCGGCAAGGACCTGAGCTACTACAACAACATGACGGCGGCTTTCGCCAATCCGTCCATGATCGGCCCGCATGTTGCCGCGACCTTGCAGCAGAGCGCGAAGGAAGGCTACGGCGAACAGATGCTGGGGGCGATGGTGCAGGCGCATAAAGAACGCCTGGCGAAGAAGTAACGGCAGCGCCGCAGGCATTTGGTGCCGGGTATCGATATCCGGACGCCTGCGGCGCATCTTGTTTCGGTTATCGGGTCGTCGGCAGATCGCGAGCACGCGGCGGCGGCTTCGTCGATCGTCCGGCCGGTCCTTACCAGGCGCGGACTTCCACCTCGGTCACAGCACGCTCACTTTTGATCTTTACCCTGGCGAAAGTGAAATACCACTTTCTTCTTTTGAACGGTGACGGCAACTGAGTTAAATTCAGTTGCGCTCCACCGGTACAAATTCCTCGATCAGCACATTCGCCGGGAAACCCACCGTAAAGGTGCTGCCCTTGTCCGGCACCGATTCCACGCCAAGGGTGGCGCGATGGCGCAGCAAGACATGGCGCACGATGGCCAGGCCCAGGCCGGTGCCTTGCGTCTCGCGTGAGCGGCTCTTGTCGACGCGGTAGAAGCGCTCGGTCAGGCGCGAGATGTGTTCCTGGCTGATGCCGATGCCGTTGTCCCTGACGACGAATTGCGCGCCGCCGCCCGCCTTGCGCTCCCAGTACAACTTGATGATGCCGTCTTGCGGCGTATAGCGCACCGCATTCGAAACCAGGTTGCTGAAGGCGCTGCGCAGTTCGTCGACGTTGCCCTGCAGATCGGGGCCGTCGGCTTCCAGCGTGATCTGGTGCTTGCCTGACGACAGCGCCTTGGCTTCTTCCAGAATGCCTTCCAGCAGCGGACGCACGTGCACGCGTTCCGAACGCAATGGATAGTCGACCGACTCCAGCCGCGTCAGCGTCAGCATGTCGCCGATCAGGTTCTGCATGCGCTGCCCCTGCTCGGTCATGAGCTTGAGATGCGCGGTGCGCACGTCGGTGTCGAGGTTCGGTTGCGCCAGCGCGATTTCGAGGAAGCCGTTGATCACCGTCAGCGGCGTGCGCAATTCATGCGAGGCGTTGGCGATGAAGTCGCGGCGCATCATGTCGATGCGCTCCGATTCGGTGGCGTCGTGGGTGACCAGGATCTGGCGGCGGTTTTCGAATGGGATGATCTGCACGATCAGCTTACGCTCCTGCACGCTCAGGGTCAGCGGCTGCTCATAGCGGCCGAGAATGATGTAATCGATGAAGGCAGGATTGCGGATCAGGTTGGTGACGCGCATGCCCTTGTCGCGCTCGAGCTGCAAACCCAGGTGTTGCTGCGCCGCCGGATTGCACCATTCGAGGAACAGCACGTCGTCCATGATCACCACGCCATCCGGCAGCAGGCTCATGGCCTGGCGGAAACGCGCCAGCCATTCGGCCAGTTCGATCTGGTTTTTTTCGTCGTCGCGACGCATGCGGTACAGGCGCGCAAAAATATCGGTCCAGGCGCCCCAGCCGTCCGGCAGCTTGGCGTGGCTGGGATTGTCGAGCCAGCTGCCGAGGCGGAACAGGTAATGCAATTGGGTAAACGCCAGCGCGCCCATGCCGGCCAGGGCGACGATCAGCCCGGCGGTGGCGCCGAAGAAAAACCAGACGACGCAGACGCCAATCAGGCAGATCAGGAAGCGCAAGGCCGCCGGAACCCAGAACAGCAGTTGTGGACTCATGTGATGCTCGTTAGTTTCAGGACTGGAACAGTCGTCCAGTATAGAGGTCTTTCGGAATTCCAGGCGCCTCGCGCGTCTCCCGGGCTTCGTTGCTTTTGTTATTTTGCCGACAGCATGTAGCCGACGCTGCGCACCGTCTTGATCAGGTGCTCGGCGTCGCGCAACGCTTTCCGCAGGCGCAGGACGTGGACGTCGACGGTGCGTTCTTCGATGACGACATGGTCGCCCCAGACGCGGTCCAGCAACTGGCTGCGTGAAAACACGCGGTCAGGATGCGCCATGAAGAACTTCAGCAACTTGTATTCGGCGTGGCCGATGTCGATCTTGTCGCCGCTGAGCGCCACCGAGCAGCTGGCCGGATCAAGCGTGACCGGACCGACCGTCATTTCTTCCTGGGCGAACTCCGGGCTCTTGCGGCGCAGCAGCGCCTTGATGCGCGCCGTCAGTTCGCGCGGCGAAAACGGCTTGGTGATGTAGTCGTCGGCGCCGTTGTCGAGGCCGGCGATCTTGTCTTCTTCCATGCTCTTGGCGGTGAGCATGATGACCGAGAGCTGCTGCAGCTGGCGGTCGGCGCGGATGCGCGAGAGCAGGTGCAGGCCGCTGCGGTCCGGCAACATCCAGTCCAGCAGCACCAATTGCGGCGCGCGATGCTGGACGAAGTCCCAGGCCGCCGCCGCATTGGAGACGACGAAGCTGGACCAGCCTGCCTCCTTGAGCGTGAAGGCAATCAGCTCGGCAATCGAAGGCTCGTCTTCAACGATCAGGATGGTAGTCATGGAGTTGCGCTATCTGAATGGTTCAAGGAAAACGCCGGTTCAATCTTCTTCGGTCACGGAAATCTGCGCCGAACCGAAATCGGTATGACGAATATCCTTGCCGCCGACAACGTAGATCACGTATTCGCCGATGTTCTTGGCGTGGTCGCCGATGCGCTCGATGGCCTTGGCCACCCACAGCGTGTCGATCGAGGCCGAGATGGTGCGCGGATCTTCCATCATGAAGGTCGCCAGGCTGCGCGTGATCGAACGGAAGCCGTGGTCGATGCTGGCATCCTGGGCGATCAGTGCGGTCGCCTGTTCGGTATCGAGACGTGCAAAGGAATCGAGTGCGCTGCGCAGCATTTCCGACGCTTCTTCGGCGATGACGCGCACGGTTTCATAATGATTGATCGGGCCGACGCCGCGCTTGTGCAGGTGGATCGCATTGCGGGCGATTTTGGTGGCTTCGTCGCCGACGCGTTCCAGGTCGGTGATGATCTTGATGGTCGCCATCACGGTGCGCAGGTCGTTGGCGGTCGGCTGGCGACGCACGATCAGGTGGCTGCAGGCATCGTCGAGTTCGACTTCCAGGCGATTGACTGACTCGTCGTCCTTCATCACGCGTGCGGCCAGCTCAAGATTGCCGTTACGGAAAGCCGAAATCGCATCCTGGAACTGACGCTCCACCATGCCGCCCATGGCCAGCACTTTGGAACGAATGGTTTCCAGATCGGCATCGTATTGCTTGGAAGAGTGATCGCCTGTCATGTCACGTCCTTAAAAATAGAAAATATTTGTTGATGACCCGCTGGCCTCAAGAGGTGCGGCAGAAGCGTAGCGAGCAGCGCCGAGGTCTGAGTGAGAAGCGCAGCCGTACAGGAGTACGGCGAGCATCGCCACTCGGAGATCGGTGCGCGCAGTAGCTTATGCGGTGCCCTTAACCAAAACGGCCTGTTATGTAGTCTTGGGTTTCCTTGCGTGCCGGATTCATGAAAATCTGGTCGGTCTCGCCAAACTCCATCAACTCGCCCAGGTACATGTAGGCGGTGTAATCCGAGCAGCGCGCCGCTTGCTGCATGTTGTGCGTGACGATCGCGATGGTGTAGTCCTTCTTCAGCTCGCCGATCAGTTCTTCCACCTTGGCGGTCGAGATCGGATCCAGCGCCGAAGTCGGTTCGTCCAGCAGCAACACTTCCGGCTTGACCGCGACGCCGCGGGCGATGCACAGGCGTTGTTGCTGACCACCCGACAGGGACAGGCCGCTCTTGTTCAGCTTGTCCTTGACTTCACCCCACAGCGCCGCCTTGTTCAGGGCCCATTCGACGCGCTCGTCCATTTCGCCCTTGGGCAGGTTTTCGTACAGGCGGATGCCGAAGGCGATGTTGTCGTAGACCGACATCGGGAATGGCGTCGGCTTCTGGAACACCATGCCGACCTTGGCGCGCAACATGTTCAGATCCTGGCCGGATTCAAGGATGTTGTTGCCGGCGTACATGATCTTGCCTTCGGCGCGTTGACCCGGGTACAGGTCGTACATGCGGTTGAAGGTGCGCAGCAGGGTCGACTTGCCGCAGCCCGACGGGCCGATGAAGGCGGTGACCTTGCCTTCGAAGATATTGAGATTGATGTTCTTGAGGCCCTGGAAACCGCCGTAGTAGAAATTCAGCTGCGAAATTTCAATGGTCGATTTCTTGTCTGCTGTTGCGGATGTTTGCGTAGTCATAGTATTCACTTGTCGATTCGCTTATCGGTTGTCCGGTATCAATTAACCAGGGACGCGTTGGCTGAACATGGTGCGGGACAGAATATTCAGTGCGAGCACGCTGACGGTGATCAGCAAGGCGCCACCCCATGCAAGTGCTACCCAGTTGTCGTAAGGACTCATGGCGAACTGGTTGATCACCACCGGCAGGTTGGCGATCGGCCTGTTCATGTTGGTACTGAAGAACTGGTTGTTGAGCGCGGTGAACAGCAACGGCGCCGTTTCACCCGAGATACGCGCCACCGCCAGCAGCACGCCGGTCACGACGCCGGCCTTGACGGCGCGCAGGCGCACCATCATTGCCACTTTCCAGCGCGGTGCGCCGAGCGAGAAGGCTGCTTCGCGCAGGCTGCTCGGCACCAGTTTCAACATGTTGTCGGTCGTACGCACTATCACCGGGATCGCAATCAGCGAGATCGCGAAGGTGCCGGCCCAGCCGGAGAAGTGGCCGACGTTGGCGACATAGATCGCGTAGACGAACAAACCGATGACAATCGACGGCGCCGACAGCATGATGTCGGTCACGAAACGCGTGGTCTGCGCGAGCTTGCTCTCTTCGCCGTATTCAGCCAGATAGATGCCCGCCAGGATGCCGATCGGTGTGCTGATCAGGGTACCGAGGCCGACCATCATCAGGCTGCCGATGATAGGGTTGAGCAGACCGCCGCCGTCGCCGCCCGGCGATGGCGTGTTTTGCGTGAGCATGCCGATGTTGAGTGCGCCGAAGCCCTTGATCAGCAGCGTCAGCAGGATCCAGGCCAGCACGATCAGGCCGGCGGCCATCGCCAGGAACGAGAACAGCATGCCGATGCGATGTTGCAGCAGGCGGCGGCGATAGACCGGATTCAAGGGCGAGTTCAGCGGAATGGCGGTCTCGTTTTTGTTCGAGCCGGCTTGCGGAGTGACTTGTTGGTTCATTATTTGGCGCCTTCCTTGCGTGTCATACCCATCAACATCACCTTCGCCACGGCCAGCACGATGAAAGTGATCACGAACAGGATCAGACCGAGTGCGAACAGCGACGATACGTGCAGCGTCGACGATGCTTCAGCGATTTCATTGGCGAGCGTGGAGGCGATGCTGTTGCCGGCGGCGAACAGCGACCACGAGAGGCGGTGCGAATTGCCGATCACGAAGGTGACCGCCATGGTTTCGCCAAGCGCCCGACCGAGACCCAGCATGACGCCGCCGACCACACCGGTCTTGGTGTAAGGCAGCACCACCTTGCGCACCACTTCCCAGCGCGTACAGCCGAGGCCGTAAGCGGATTCCTTGAGCACGGCAGGCACCACCTCGAACACGTCGCGCATCACCGAAGCGATGAACGGAATGATCATGACCGACAGGATCAGGCCGGCGGTCAGGATGCCGATGCCCATGGTCGGGCCCTGGAACAAGGTGCCGATCACCGGCAGTTGGCCGATGGTGGCTTTCAGGGCCGGCTGGACGTATTCGGCGAACAGCGGCGCGAACACGAACAAGCCCCACATGCCGTAGATGATGCTGGGCACGCCGGCCAGCAGCTCGACTGCCGTGCCGAGCGGACGACGCAGGCGGCTCGGGCAGATTTCAGTGAGGAAAAGGGCAATGCCGAAGCTGACCGGGAACGCGATCAGCAGCGCGATCAGCGATGTCGTCAGCGTGCCGACGATGGCGATCGCAGCGCCGTATTGGTCATTGACCGGGTCCCACTCGACGCGTGTGATGAAGCCGGGGCCGAACTCATGGAAAGCCGGCCAGGCGCCGATGAAGAGGGAAACGATAATCCCGCCGAGCATCACCAGTACCGACAAGGCGAAGATCAGCGTGACTTTATGAAAGAGGAAATCTTGAATGCGCTGCTTGCGCATGGTCGCCAACAACGCGGCGTGCGCGTGCTGAGCTTGTTGCATGGCGCTATCTGCGGGAGGCTTACCTAAATCGGTGTTCGACATGGTCGTGGCAGAGATGTTTGAGCTCATTATTTTCACCATTTGGTGCGGATTGCAGCGATGGTGAACGCCGCCGCAATCCGCTATACATCATTCAATGCACTACCGAAAAACAAGTTCTGACTGACTGGATCTTGCGATCCCTGATTACCAGATTGCCTTGCCGGCGCTGTCCTTGACATTGACTTTCCAGGAATCTTCAACCAGCTTGATGACTGCGGCCGGCAGCGGCACGTAGTCCAGATCGGCTGCAGCTGTGCCGCCGTTCTTGTAAGCCCAGTCGAAGAACTTCAGGACTTCCTTGCCCTTGGCGCCGTCGGCAGCTTGTGCCTTGTGCAACAGGATGAAAGTCGCGCTGCTGATAGGCCAGCTGTTCTTGCCGGCGGCATCGGTGAAGTCAACTGCGAAACCTGGAGTCTTGGCCCAGTCGGCAGCAGCAGTCGCTGCCTTGAATGTTGCGTCGTCAGGCGACACGAAGGTGCCGTCCTTGTTCTTCAGCTGGGTGTAGTTCAGCTTGTTCTTCTTCACGTAAGCGTATTCGACGTAGCCGATTGCGCCCTTGACCTTTTGCACGTTGGCGGCGACGCCTTCGTTACCCTTGCCGCCCACGCCGACCGGCCACTTGACTGCAGTGCCTGCGCCGATCTTCGACTTGAAGTCTGCGTTGGCCTTCGACAGGTAGCTGGTGAACACGAACGAGGTGCCCGAACCGTCGGAACGGTAGACCACGGTGATGTCTTCCGCCGGCAGCTTGACGCCTGCGTTCAGGGCGGCGATTTCAGGAGCGTTCCACTTGGTGATCTTGCCCGAGTAGATATCGCCCAGCACTTGACCGGACAGCTTGACCTGGCCTGGAGTCGTGCCGTCGAGGTTGATGACCGGCACGACGCCGCCGACCACTGCCGGGAATTGCGTCAGGCCGTCAGCCTCGAGCTCGGCTTGCGACAGCGGGGCATCGGATGCGCCGAAGTCAACGGTCTTGGCCTTGATTTGCTTGATGCCGCCGCCGGAACCGATGGATTGGTAGTTCAGGCTGTTGCCGGTAGCCGCCTTGTACGATTCCGCCCATTTGGCGTAGATCGGATACGGGAACGATGCGCCTGCGCCGGTGATTTCTGCTGCGTGCACTGCCGCGGAAAACGCGACCGTACCGCATACTGCTACCGCAACAGATTTAAGAATGTGATTGAACCCCATGTCTTGCTCCTTTGTTTGACGAGATAGTTTGTCGAAGAACCCATTCATGCAGTGCCGCCTTACCTGTACCGTCCGACGGCATTCATGAAGAAACTTGCGGAACTGATGGAATGCGTTCCTGGGACGGGGTGAACTTTAACCAGCAAATGTGACGAGTTTATGACCCGCCCTTGTCATGAAAGGAAAAGAAGGCGTTGCTTGATCGACAACAAGGAAGACACCGCGCAAGCGGGGTTAGAATCAGGACTTACGAGACAATTTCCTGGTGGAAATGCAGATGCGGACGGACACGGCATTTGTGACAAAGCCCCCGGGGCTTGTCATTAACTTGTCATACAGCCACCCTACACTGCGAAAAATTGCTATGGACACCAATGGGATCGGCGCATGACCAGAAAAGAAAAACCGGACGATAACGCACACACGGAAATCAATCCGACCGCCATTTACCTCAACCGCGAACTGTCCCAACTGGCGTTCAACCGCCGGGTGCTGGCACAAGCCGAGAACAAGCAGATTCCCTTGCTCGAGCGTCTGCGCTATCTGTGCATCTGCAGCAGCAACCTCGACGAATTCTTTGAAGTGCGCATCGCCAGCCTGCTGGCTAATCGTATTGAAGGCGAACACATCGATCCGCCCGAACTGAGCGCGGCGCTGGAACGCACCAGTATCGAATGCCACCAGATCGTGGCGCGCCAGTATGAGTTGCTGAACAAGGACATCCTGCCGCAGCTGGCCAACAAGGGCGTCCGCCTGTTGCGCCATGAAGACCGCAACGATGCCCAGCGCGCCTGGGTCAGGCAGTACTTCGAACATAACGTGCGGCCGCTGCTGACGCCGATCGGCCTCGATCCGGCCCATCCGTTCCCGCAGGTGTTGAACAAGAGTCTGAACTTCATCATCGAACTGTCCGGCAAGGATGCCTTCGGCCGCGGCACGGCGATCGCTATCGTCAAGGCGCCGCGCGTTCTGCCGCGCGTGATCCGCCTTCCTGACGAACTGTCGGACAAGAAAGGCGTGTCGTTCTGCCTGTTGTCCTCGGTGATCCATGCGCATATCGGCGAATTGTTTACCGGCCGCGAGATTACCGCCTATTCGCAGTTCCGCGTCACGCGCAACAGCGACCTGTGGGTCGACGAGGAAGAAGTCAAGAACCTGCGGCAGGCTCTGCAGACCGAATTGCAGAGCCGCCAGTTCGGCGTCGGCGTGCGTCTCGAGGTCGCCAGCAATTGCCCGGAACACCTCGCGCAATTCCTGCTCGAGCAGTTCTCGATCGAGCGCAATCGCCTGTATGCCGTCAAGGGGCCGGTGAACCTGGTGCGCCTGTCGGAACTGGTCGACCTGGTGTCGGAGCCGGCGCTGCGCTTCCCGCCGTTTGCGCAGACGCTGCCGCCGCATTTGCAGAATGAGAATATTTTCGCCGTGCTGAAGAAGCGCGACGTGCTGCTGCATCATCCGTTCCAGTCGTTCCAGCCGGTGGTGGATTTCATCCGCACGGCGGCACAAGACCCCAACGTGATGGCGATCAAGCAAACGATTTACCGCACCGGCATGAATTCCGACCTGATGGAGGCGCTGATCCATGCCGCCCAGCGCGGCAAGGAAGTCACCGTCATCGTGGAGCTGATGGCGCGCTTCGACGAAGAAGCCAACATCAACTGGGCGGTCAAGCTGGAACAAGCGGGCGCGCAAGTCGTCTACGGCGTGGTCGGCCTCAAGACCCACGCCAAGATTGCGCTGGTGATCCGCCGTGAAGACAACGCCCTGCACTTCTACGCCCACCTCGGCACCGGCAACTATCACCCGACCACGACCAAGTTCTATACCGACTTCGGCCTGCTGACCTCGCACCGCGAACTGACCGCCGAGGTCAACGAAGTGTTCATCCACCTGACCACGCTGACCAAGCCGCGCACCCTCAATCATTTGTGGCTGGCGCCGTTTTCGCTGCAAAAGGAAATCATCCGCGCCATCCGCAACGAAGCGCAGATCGCGCGCGGCGTGGCCGGTGTAGTTGAACAGCCGGACAGCAG
>NZ_AJHH01000645.1 GCF_000256565.1 Herbaspirillum lusitanum P6-12
AACGCCGGTGTGGCCGGTGTAGTTGAACAGCCGGACAGCAGCATCGCCATGGCGGTTGCAGCCGTGAAGACGCTGAATGAAGCCGGAAAATTCAGGCGCATATGCTTTCCAGTGCGGTCAGGCGACGCTTGCTTTCGCTCACGAAGGGATTGCTCAGATCCCAGGCGTAGCCGGCCAGGATCGCCGAAATCATGCGGCGGATCGCCGGCTCTTGCTGCTCATGAAAGATGACCTTCTGGAAACCGCCGGCATACCAGGATTCGACGAAGGTGCGGAAGGTGTTGACGCCGTTCTTCAGGGGGGCGGCGTAGTCGGTTTCCCAGTCCACGTTTTCGCCGGCGAGCATACGCGCGAGGGTCTCGGTGGCCAGGCTGGCGGATTTCAATGCAATCGTCACACCCGACGAAAAGATCGGATCGAGGAATTCGCCGGCATTGCCGAGCAGCGCGAAGTTCTTGCCCCACAGCGAGGTGACGTTGGCGGCATAGCCGGAAATGGCGCGCGCCGGCGTATCCCATTCGGCGTGCTGCAACAGCGCGCGCAGGGCGGGGTCTTGCATGACCAGCGTGCGCAGCTTGTGCGTTTCGTCGCCGTCGATGGCGGCCAGGAAGGATGATTCGGCCACCACGCCGATGGAGCAGCGCCCCTGGGCAAAGGGAATCAGCCAGTACCAGACGTCATGATGTTCGGGATGCACCGTGATGCGAATCTTGTTGCGATCGAACTGCGGATCGCGGATGCCGTCGGCGATGTGCGTGAAGCATGCGCCGCGCAGGGGGAATCCGGATGGCCGCTCCAGGTCGAGCAGGCGCGGCAGCACGCGGCCGAAGCCGCTGGCGTCGAGGATGAAACGGGATTCGATCGTGTACTCGCGGCCATCGGCGTCGCGTACCTGCGTGCGGGGACGTTCACCGGCCAGGTCGACTGCGGTGACGCTGTGGCGATAACGTATTTCGGCGCCCTGGAGTTCGGCTTGCTGCGCCAGCAGGTGGTCGAAATCGGCGCGCTGCACCTGATAGGTGGTGCCCCATCCGGCCGAATGCTTGTCGCGGAAGTCGAACGCGGTCTGGCGTTCGCCGCAGACGAAGGATGCGCCATTCTTGAACTGGAAACCGTGCTCCACGACCGCTTGCAACATGCCGGCCTGTTCCAGATAGGCCATGCTCTGCGGCAGCAGGCTTTCACCGATGGAGAAGCGGGGAAACTGCTCGCGCTCGATGACCAGCACCTGATGGCCGCGGCGACGCAACAAGGCGGCGGCTACCGCACCGGCCGGGCCGGCGCCGATGATGAGGATGTCGTGTTGTTCAATACTATTGTTTGTCGTCATAAGGGCTCGTAGAGGGAGAAGCAGCGCCGGAAAAACACGGCGAGATGAGCCAGACCAAGGCCATGCCGATCAGCATGGTCAATCCGAATGCATGCAAGGGAGGGCTGCTGCTCAAGGCCAGCAGTCCGAACGAAAGCAGGGCGCTGATCGCCGACAAGCCCACCGTCAGCCACGAAAATCGGCGGTGACGATCCGTCGGTTCCTGCAGGAATATGCCGTAGTCGACACCAAGTCCCAACAGCAGCAGACAAGCCAGCACATGGAAAAGTTGCAGCGGCTGCCCCGTCAGGCCGAACAGCGCCAGCGTCGCCAGCGTCGCCAGCAGCGGCGGTGCAATCGCCCGCCAGGCGGCGCGGCGATAGCGCAAGGAGAGCAGCAGGAAAATGGTGAAGTAGGCTGCCAGCAACGCCCACGTCATGTACTCGCGGTAGTAGTGCAGCACCGCAGAAATGTCGGCCACCTTGTCGACCCATTGCACACCCTCGGCCGGGGCTGCGGCAGCGGCCAGCAGCGGCAACTGCCGATAGTCGCTGAGGCCGCGCACGGCCACGATGCTGGCGTACTGCGCGCCGGTCTTTCCCAGCCACAGATGACGCCAGGGCTGGCCCGCCGGTGAGTCGATGAAGGCCTGGGGCAGCAGCGGCTTGCCATGCGCCAGCAAGCGTTGGCGCATGTCTTGCACCCAGAGCGAATTTTCATCGATGGCCGCCGCGATGGCGGCAAGCGGACCTTGCGGCGCCAGCAGGGTTGCGGCGACCAGATCGCGATCGGCCTGTTGTTGCCGTTGGGACGGCACCCAATTGGAGACGGCCTGCACGCCGCTGATCAGTTTCTTGCCGATGAGGTCTTGCAGTCGTTGCTTCAGTTGTTCCTCGCGCTGGAGGACCTGTTCGGGCGTGTCGCCGCGCACCAGATAGAACTGGGCCGGGTTGGGCGTGTCGAGCAGCTTGCCGAGTTTGATCTGATCGTCGAGCAGGCGTTGCGGTGTTTTTTGCAGCGCGCGGATGTCGTCGCTGACGTTCAGGCGCGTCAGTCCCGCCACGATGAAGACGGCAAGCGTCGCCAGCAGAAGATAGCCGTTGCGGCTGGCGCTGAAGCGCGGCCAGCGCCCGATGCTGTGGCTGTAACGATCGGCCAGCGCGGTGCTGCGCAAGGTGCCGGCGTGGATCAGCGCCGGAAACCACAGGATCACGGTGAGCCAGGCAAACAATAATCCGAGCACCGAAAACACCGCCATCTGGCGCAATCCTGGGAAGGGCGTCAGCGCCATTCCGAGATAGCCGATGACGGCCGCCAGCAGCATCAGCGCAAGGCCCGGCAGCAAGCGGCGCAGCAACGCGCGGGAATCGGTTTGTGCTGCCGTGCCGAGCCGCGCGCACAGGAAATAGATCGCATAGTCCTGGGCGATGCCCACCAGGCTGGCGCCGAACACGAGCGTAAGCAGGTGCAGGCGGCCAAACAGCAACCAGCTGACCGACAACGCGCCGAGACAGCCGATGGCGATGGACAGGGCAATCAGCGCGATCGGCTTGAGCGAGCGGAACGTCAGCCACATCAGCAGCACGATGCCGATCAGCGAGCCGGCGCCGATGGTGGTCATCTCGCTGCTGGCCTGGCTGCTGCCGGCTGCGGCATGGAGGATGACGCCGGCAGTGATGATCTCCGCGTCGGGAACGGCTTGTTTCGCCGCCCGGCCGGCCTGCTCGAGGAGCGGAATGACTTGCTGCTGGGCGGAGATCGAAAACGCCGACTGCTGCAAGTTCAGCAGCAGCAACACATACGAGCGGCCGCCGCTGTCGACGAACAGGCGGCCGTCGCGTGGGCGTACCGGGGTTTCTTGCGCACGCGCCTGCACCCAGCCGCTGAACAGGCCGAACGGATCATCCTGCCACGCGCCCAGCCGGGGGCCGCCGAAAGCGCCGTACATCGTACCGAGCGCCAGTTGGCCCCATTGTTGCGGCGAGTCGCTGCGCAGCTTGTCGCGTTGCTCCTGCGTCAGCAACATCAGGCGGCTCCGGTCGAAACTCGCCAGCCAGTCGCCTTGCAATTGTGCGGCGTCGCCCGCCAGCGGTTGCAGCAGCGCGGGCTGTTTGCCGATGACGGTTTCATAGGCCGATGCGGCCTGCATCGCCTTGTCCCAGTCGGCGTCACCGATGAGGACCACAACTTTTTGCTGGGCGCTGTCGACCATGTGGACGAACGCTTGCTGCATGGCGTCGTCATGACGCGACGATGGCAGCAGGGCGAGGATGTCGGTGTCGGGGCTGGCACGCTGCACCAGCCACAGGTAAGCGTTGTGACCGAGCAGCACGGCAACCACCAGCAGCCATGCCAGCGCCAGACCGCGTCCTGCACCGCGCAAGGATTTGCGCGGCGGAACGCCCGAGGTGGCGGCGTCCTGGTCGGCCGGCTCAGTCAAACATCGCTCCTTCTTCCGCGCTCATGGCCTTGTCGCCGGTCTGGATGGCGGAGAACACGATCTCGGTATGGTCGCCCGAGGCTTCCTGCATGATCACCTTGTTGACGAAGGCGCCGCCTTCGAGCCGGATATCGCCGATGGCTTTGGCCAGGCCCGGTTCGCGCGCCTTGAGGGCGACATTCCAGTTGCCGTTCCTGATGGCGCCGTCCAGTTCGAAGAGCTTGTCGAGCTGGCTCAGGTCGCCCGCCAGCAGCGAGAACAGCACGTTGTTGATCATCTTGACGACCGGCTCCTGCTGGGCGTCGAGGCGCATGGCGACGCGGCCGTTCTGCATCTGCACGATGGCGTTGCGGGTGATGCGCAGGGTGCTTGGAAACGGCTGCAGCGTCTGCCACAGAATGCCCTTGCCGGCGGCGACGCAGAAGCGCCCGTTCGACAGCAGGGGCTTCTTGATGCCGGTCAGTTGTTTGGTCTGGTCGAAGCGGCCGCACATGACGGCGGGTTTGGTCAGCGCCGCCTGGATTTGCGCGACCGGCGCGGCAGCCTCGGCGATGGCGCTTCCTGCCGTGAGTACGCCGAATGCGGCCCATGCAGTCAATTTGCGGAGAGTAAGAGTCATGTCGGTTCCGGATAAGGTAAGCCCAGCTTTTGCCACAATACCGGGGGACTGAGGAAGCACATCTCGCGTTTTTCCATCTGCACCGCCACTTGCGTGGTGACGCCGCGCGTCAGGCGTTGTCCGCTGGCGGCGTCGGTGACGAGGTATTCCATCTTCAACCGGTTTTCCCACTCGACGATGGCGGCGCGCGCCTTGATGCGCTGGCGGAAGGTGGCCGGATTGGAATAGCGCACCTGCAGGTCGATGATCGGCCACATGTAGCCGGATTCCTTCATCGCACCGTAGTTGTAGTCGATCTTGTCGAGCAGCGCGCAACGGGCCGCTTCAAAATATTCGATATAGCGGCCGTGCCAGACCACTTCCATCGGATCGATGTCGTAGAACTGGATTTGCAGTTCCACTTCACCTGTCCATGGCGAGTTGGCCAGCGTGATTTTTTCTTTGGGGAGCCGGAGTTCAGTCATACAGGCTCCAGGCGCGTGCACGGATACGATCCAGCAGCAGGCGCAGGTCGGGTTCCAGCATGCGGTCTTCGGCAATCGGGGCGATGTCGGCGCACAGCGCTTCCTGCATCGCCGCCAGGCGGCTGCTATTGGAGCAGGTATACCATCAAGTA
>NZ_AJHH01000646.1 GCF_000256565.1 Herbaspirillum lusitanum P6-12
GCCGGCGCGCATCATCGCCAAGATGAACGCGTTGCTGGACGAATCGGTGATCCGCGCGCTGTACGCGGCCTCGGCCGACGGCGTCAAGATCGACCTGATCGTGCGCGGCGCCTGTGCACTACGCCCGGGCATGGCCGGCCTGTCGGAGAACATCCGCGTACGCTCGGTGATCGGGCGCTACCTGGAACACTCGCGCATCTATTATTTCCGCAATGATCTGGCGCACGACGTCTATCTCTCGAGCGCCGACTGGATGAACCGCAACCTGTTCCGCCGCATCGAAGTCGCCTTCCCGATACTGGACAAGGCGCTCAAGAAACGCGTCATCACCGAAGGCCTCGATCCCTACCTGAAGGACAACACCAACGCCTGGCACCTGAACTGCGACGGCGTATATGTGCAGAAAAAAGCCCGCACGCGCCAGGCTGCGTTCAGCGCCCAGGCCTACCTGATGCACACGCTCGGCATTGCCGCCCCGCTCGGCGAAGAATGACGCGGCCCAGCTTGTTTTGCAGCTTATCCACCGGAGGTGAATCCCATGGAACTGATCTTATGGCGTCATGCCGAAGCAGAACTCGGCGAACCAGATGAAGGCCGCGCCCTCACCGGCAAGGGACACAAGCAGGCCTGGAAGATGGCCGACTGGCTCGACCGCAACCTTCCCGAGAGCTGCCGCATCCTGGTCAGCCCGGCCACGCGCACCCTGCAGACGGCCGAAGCACTGGGCCGCAAGTTCAAGATCCATCCCGACCTGGCGCCCGACAAAAGTCCGCAAGACCTGCTCGCCGCCGCCAACTGGCCCGACAGCCGCGAACCGGTGCTGGTGATCGGCCATCAACCGACACTGGGCCTGGTCGCCGCGCAACTGATCGGCGGCCAGCAGCAGGAATGGTCGATCCGCAAAGCCAACGTGTGGTGGATTGCCCAGCGCGAACGCGGCGACATCACCACCAATTATTTGCGTGCGGTGATGGCGCCGGGCAACCCGGCCAACGGGATTTCCGGGTTC
>NZ_AJHH01000647.1 GCF_000256565.1 Herbaspirillum lusitanum P6-12
CCCGGCCGCCGGGCAACCCGGCCAACGGGATTTCCGGGTTCTGTTCATTGCGCAGCCACACGCCCTGGCGCACCGTGATCAGCAGCGCCGCCACGACTTGTTCGGTCAGTTCCAGCACGCGCAGGCAGTCGCGCGCGGCGATGGTGCCCATGCTGACCTTGTCCTGGTTGTGGCATTCGGTCGAGCGGGAGAACACCGAGGCCGGCATGGTCAGTTTGAGTGCTTCTGCGGTCCACGCCGAGGCGCTGATCTGCAGGGCCTTGAGACCGTGATTGATGGCCGCGGCCCCTTGACGCCGGACAGGTTGGCCGGCAGGCCGTTGTTGTAGCGATTGTCGACCATCAAGGCCATCTGGCGATCGAGCAGGTCTGCAATGTTGGCGACGGCATTCTTCATGCTGTCCATGGCGAAGGCGATGTGACCGCCGTAGAAATGGCCGCCGTGCAGCACGCGCTCGTTGTCGGGATCGATCAGCGGATTGTCGTTGGCGCTGTTGAGTTCATTTTCGATATAGCTGCGCAGCCACGGCAGCGCATCGGTCAGCACGCCGATCACGTGCGGCGCGCAGCGGATCGAGTAGCGATCCTGCAGTCGCTTCTCATTGCGCAGCGGCTGGTCGCAGCGCAGGTCGGTCTGCAGCCAGCCGGCGACTTGCTGCTGGCCTGGATGCGGCTTGACCGAGAACAGCGTGGCGTCGAAATGATGGGCATTGCCGTCCAGTGTGAAGCTGGCCATGGCGGTGATGCGCGTGGCCAATTTGCAGAGGTATTCGGCGCGCTCGTAGGCCATGCAAGCCAGCGCGGTCATGACGGCGGTGCCGTTCATAATGGCCAGGCCTTCCTTCGGGCGCAGGCGCAGCGGCGTCAGGCCGGGGG
>NZ_AJHH01000648.1 GCF_000256565.1 Herbaspirillum lusitanum P6-12
GAAAGCAGCCTTTTTTTACGACCGGACCTGATCGTTCAGATCAGAACCGATTGGAACCGATCAAAACCTATCAGAATTCTTCCCAGCTGCCTTCATCCTGCGGCGCGGTGGAACGCTTCGGCGTCGGCGCCAGGGTCGTCTTGCGCGCTGCCGCCGGCTTGATCGCCGGAGCTGCATGCGTTGCAGCTTCGGTCGCCAGCTCCAACGGCGGATTAACGGTCTTCAGCATCGACGGTGTATTTACAGGCTGGGCAGCGAAAGCGGCGTTGTCGATCTTGAAGACGCCGACCGCGCGCGCCAGCAGATCGGCCTGTTCCTGCAGACTCTCGGCGGCGGCCGCAGCCTGTTCGACCAGGGCCGCATTCTGCTGGGTGATTTCATCGATCTGGGCGATGGCGCCGTTGACTTCGGCAATGCCCGCGCTCTGTTCCTTGCTGGCGGCGGTGATCTCGCCCATGATGTCGGCCACGTGCTTGACCGAGGTGACGATCTCGCTCATGGTCACACCGGCTTCATCGACCAGCTTGCCGCCGGCATCGACCTTGCTGACCGAGTCGCCGATCAGGGTCTTGATTTCCTTGGCGGCCGACGCCGAGCGTTGCGCCAGGCTGCGCACTTCCGACGCCACCACGGCGAAGCCGCGGCCCTGTTCACCTGCGCGCGCGGCTTCAACCGCAGCATTGAGCGCAAGGATATTGGTCTGGAACGCGATGCCGTCGATGACGCCGATGATGTCGACGATCTTGCGCGAGCTTTCCTTGATCGAACCCATGGTCTGCACCACGTCGCCGACCACCTTGCCGCCCTTGACGGCGTAGTCGGAGGCCGACATCACCAGCTGGTTGGCCTGGTGCGCATTCTCGGCGTTCTGCTTGACCGTCGAGGTCAACTGTTCCATTGAGCTGGCGGTTTCTTCCAGGCTGGAAGCCTGCGATTCGGTGCGGTTCGACAGGTCGGCATTGCCGGTGGCGATCTCTTGCGACGCCACCGCGATGATGGCCGCGCTCTGCTTGATTTCATTGACGGTCGCCGCCAGCTTGGTCTGCATCGTATTGAGCGAATGCACCAGTTGGCCCGCTTCGTCGTGGCTCTTCTCTTCCACGGTCTGGGTCAGGTCGCCGCTGGCGCCGACCGAACCCTCGGCCGGGATCAGCGGCAGCAGGTCGTGTTGCAGCAGGGCGGCGATCTGGTTCAGCAGTCCCACGCTGACGCCGGAGTAACCCTTGCTCAGCGAAGTCAGCCGCGCCGCCAGGATGGCGCGCGTCTGTTGCGGCGAGAACAATTCGCCGAGGCCGCAGCCGTGATACGTGTAGAGGTGATGCGGCAGTTCCGGCACCAGTTCGGGCGGGACGTTGACCGTGCATGAATCGCCGTAGCCGGTGGTGACGCCGTAGACGGTGCCGTCTTCGCGCAGCAACCGGTCGAGGAAGTCGGCGCCGCGCTGGATGCGCGCGAGGAAATCCGGCGCGTCCGACAGCGCCGCGCGTGCGGAACCGGCGGCAATGGCGTTGACGTCTTCGATGCGCAGGGGCTGGGAGCCGAAGGTGACGGAAGTATCCGGCGATGTCGATGTATCAGTGTGGCGCATGGCGATTGTCCGAGGAGGGCTGAGTCCGGGGTTGGGGCTGAGCCCAGAAGTCATAGAAATTGAACCATTGCAAAGGCGTCTGCAGGCAATGGTGCTCAAGGCGGGCGGCATAGTCGGCCGCCAGTTCGCTGAACAGTCGTTCGCGCTGCTTGCGCGGCAAGCTGATCCGTTCACGGAAAGCTTCGAAGCACAAGGTCGCGCCATCGCGCGTGCGTTGCGAAAACATCAGGTAAGTCGGGCATTCCAGCAGGCTGGCCAGGACATATGGGCCGATCGGGAACGGCGCCTCTGCACCCAGGAAATTCGCGGTGGCCACGCGTGGAACAGCAACATTTTTTTTT
>NZ_AJHH01000649.1 GCF_000256565.1 Herbaspirillum lusitanum P6-12
CGCGGCAGCAGCGGCGCGGTGATGGTGCGGGTGATCGACCAGGTGAAGAAGGCGCCCAGCAGCAGCGTCACCAGTCCGATCACGATCATGCCGATCCGGCCGCTGTGATAGCTGTTCTGGAATTCGACATAGGCTGCCGACATGTCTTCCTGCTGATACGCGGCGAGTGCGGCCACGCTGGCCATCCACTTGTCGTAGGACGGCAGGAAATCGCTCTTGAGGAGTTGCGCGGCGTCGAAGTAATTGCCGGCGCCGACCATTTCACGGATCTTTTCGACGATCGGGAACAGCACCTTGCGTTCGGCGGCGGAAGCCGTCAGCAATGCCTTGCCCTTGTCGGTGGAAGTCAGTTTGGTGAGCTGGCCTTCATAGCCCGCATAGGCTTGCAGGATCTTGGCGAGGCGCTGGTTTTCCTGCTGGCCTTCGGCGGCATCGGTAGGCGTGACCACCTTGCGCAAGGCCAGCGCCAGGGCGCTGCCGGATTCGCGCATGCTCATCGCCGCGGTCATGCTGGCGACCTTCTGATCGATGATGTAGGCGCTGCTGCTTTCCATCTGGGTCATGCGCCACAGGCCGTTGAGCAGGATCGCCGCTGCGCAGAGCAAGACCAGACAGAATCCCAGTGCAAGACGTGCACCAATTTTGATATTTGAAATCATAACGCTCAACTTCCCCTGATAAAAAACTGCCGTCCCTGAAGATGCAAACCGCCGGATAGTGACATCGCTTGTTGCTGCCGGCAGATCGGACCCGGGCTCACCGGCGGACGGTCTACCTTGTTTCTTCAGCAGGATTCATGCCTGCCTGAATATCTTTTAATTGTACGGGTTTCGCCCCGATTTTTCTTGGCGTACAGCAATATTTATTGTTCGGGAAAACGCGGTGCGCCAAGGCGGGTTCTCCCTGCCTCGGCTGCTCCGTATCGCCGTGAATGCCGCGTCTGCGCGCGTGGTCTGTTCCGGCGTTTCATAGTCCTTTTGATGCTTGTGCCGCATCTTAGATAAGCGCCGAAAACAAGGCTAATGCTTTGTGCGCATGTAACTATACCTTTATCGCATAGTTGCCTTAAACGCAATCCGGACGCACGAAAGCAGCGCACGCGAGCTGAAAAAACGCATGAAAAAAGCCCGCACGACGGATCGGGCGGGCTCGTTCGTTTTTCCTGGATCAACACAACATGCAGCGCTTGCACCCAGGTTCAAAACCGCTCCATTCACACTCTCCCCACTCGTTGCCGACACCGGCCCGCGAACGGGGCCGGCAGGAACCTGAGATCAGTGCATGCTCAACGGGAATCGTGCAGCACGGCACTGCCCAATTCCATCGGAGCGGCGCTCCGGGCATAGTGCAGATGCTGCAGGAATTGCTGAGTGGCGGCATCCCAGGAATACGTCAGCGCATGCGCGCGCACGTCGTCGCGCGACAACTGCAAGGCATCCATGCAGGCGACGTCGAGCTCTTCGTTCAAGGTGCCGGAAAAGCCGTCGGCCACGACGTCGATCGGTCCTTCGACCGGATACGCCGCAACCGGTACGCCGCAGGCCATGGCTTCGGCCAGCACCAGCCCGAAGGTGTCGGTGCGGCTGGGGAACACGAACACGTCGGCGCAGTTGTAATACGCCGGCAATTCATCATGCCCCTTGGCGCCGAGGAAGCGCACCTGCGGATAACGCTGCTCGAGTTCTTCGCGCTGCGGCCCGTCGCCGATCACCCATTTAGAACCGGGCAAGTCGAGCTTGAGGAAAGCTTCGATATTCTTTTCGACGGCGACGCGGCCAACGTACAAAAAAAGCGGTCGGGCGATGCAGGCGTGGTCTTCCGTCGCCGGCTTGAAATGTTCGGTGTCGACGCCGCGCCCCCACAAGGCGACGTTGCGGAAGCCGTTCTTTTCCAGCGATTCCTTCATCTTCGGCGTCGGCACCATGATCGCTTTGGACGGACCGTGGAACCAGCGCATCAACCGATAGGTCAGCGCCTTCGGCAACAGCTTGCGGGCGCTCAGGTATTCCGGGAAGCGCGTGTGATAGGCGGTGGTGAAATCGAGTTTGTGCTTGAGGCAGTAACGACGCGCCGCAAGACCCATCGGGCCTTCGGTGGAGATGTGGATGCAGTCCGGCTTGAACGCATCCAGCGCGGCGGCGATCTTGGCATACGGCTTGTAGGCCAGCCGTATTTCTGGGTAAGTCGGGCAGGCGAACGTGCGGAAATCGCGCGGCGCCAGCATCAGTACCTCGTTGCCTTTGTTGCGCAGGCATTGTTGCGTTGCCCGCAGGGTGTTGACTACGCCATTGACTTGCGGTTCGCCCGCGTCGCTTACGATGGCAATGCGCATAAATCTTCTACTCCGGCCAGTTTGGAACTCTTCTTCAGTTGCATGATTTCGCCCCAGGTCACCAGGCGCAGTTCGCCGGCTTCGTCTTCCACCAGGGCCGACAGGCTTTCCACCCAGTCGCCGTCGTTGCAGTACTTGATGCCGTTGATGTCGCGGATTTCCGGTTTGTGGATGTGTCCGCAGATGACGCCGTCGAGGCCCTTCTTGGAGGCTTCGGCAGCCAGCGCATCTTCGAACGAGGTGATGTAGTTGACCGCGTTCTTGACCTTGCCCTTGAGGTACTGCGACAGCGACCAGTAGGGCAATCCGGCACGCGCGCGCCAGCTGTTGAACCACTGGTTGAACTTGAGGATCATGGTGTACAGGTTGTCGCCGACATAGGCCAGCCACTTGGCGCAGGCGATGACGCCGTCGAAACGGTCGCCGTGAATGACCAGCATGCGCTTGCCGTTGGCGGTGGTGTGCACCAGTTCGTCGCGGATCTTGATGCCGCCGAAATCGAGGTCGATGAACTGGCGGATGACTTCGTCGTGGTTGCCCGGCACAAAAATGACATTGGTGCCCTTCTTGGCTTTCTTGAGCACCGTCTGCACCACGTTGTTGTGGCTTTGTTCCCAGTACCAGCGACGCTTGAGCTGCCAGCCGTCGATGATATCGCCGACCAGATAGAGCGTCTCGGACTCGGTGGCGCGCAGGAATTCAAGCAACCGTTGCGCCTGGCATCCCGGCGTGCCGAGATGCACGTCCGAGATCCAGATGGTGCGAAAATGGAGAGGATCGCGTTTCGTTCCCAGAGTGGCGTCTATACCGTTGGCATCCAGAAATTGATCGCGTGATCTCATGCGGCTCTCGATTCTTTCAGGTAGTGGCGGGCGTAGCGGCCATCCAGCTTGGCCAGGGGCAGCAGCAGGAAGAAATCGGCGGAGTGGAAATCAGGATCCCAGGCCGGTTCGCCGCAAACCCATGCGCCGCTGCGCAGGTAGCCGCGCAACAGCGGCGGCACTTGCGGCTGGTGGCCGGCTTCGCGTTCTTCGATCGGGAAGGCGGTGTGCGGCGTGACGCTGTACTCTTGCGGCGCCATGTTGTTTTCGCGGAAGGCGTGATACAGCGCCCGTCGGCCAGGCTGACGCTGGCGCAACCCATCAGGTAGTCGCAACGCTCGCGGCGCATGAAGTCGGCGATGCCGGCCCACAGCAACATGATGACGGCGCCGCTGCGGTAGTCCGGATGGATGCAGGCACGGCCGGCTTCGCAGATGACGTTGCGGATATTGTCGAGGCGGCTCAGGTCGAATTCCTGCTCCGAGTAGAACTTGCCCATGCGGCGTGCGGCGTGGGGACTCATCACGCGGTAGGTGCCGACCACGCTCAGGGTCTTGTTGTCGCGTACGATCAGGTGGTCGCAGTAGTCGTCGAATTCGTCCTTGTCGAGACCTTCTGCATTGGCCAGCGCCGACAGGTTCATGGTTTCAATGAAAACCTTGTAGCGCAAACGCTGTACTTCGCGGACTTCTTCCGGCGTGGTGGCCAGACTCAGTGACAGTTTGGAAGAACTGGGGTTAGCATCTGCCGGGGTGGTGAGCAGTCTCATGCATCGTCCTTTTTCAGTTGACAACGATGCAGAGCGTAACTGTCGATTATTTCAGGCCAATGACACACGGGCACGGCATGGCCGGATAGCAACAGCGGCACGCTGTCAGCCTCCGGCAAGGTTTGCGGACCGACAATGGGCGGTAAAGACGTGAACTTAATGCGATGCCTTCCCTCGAACAAGCTGGAGTGCATTACCGTTCGTTTCCTCCCCTCCCCATACAGAAAGACGCCATGACTGAAGACGAAATCCGTCGCAATGCTTTCGCCATGCCCATCCACAACCCGGCTTTCCCGCCTGGTCCCTATCGCTTCGTCGATCGCGAATTCCTGATCATCACCTACCGCACCGATCCGGAAGCACTCAAGAAAATCATTCCGGCGCCGCTGCAGTTCGTCGAACCGATCGTCAGGTTCGAATTCATCAACATGCCGGACTCGACCGGCTTCGGCCACTATTGCGAGTCGGGACAGGTGATTCCTGTCACGCTCAACGGCGTCGCCGGCGGCTACGTGCACAGCATGTACCTCAACGACCATCCGCCGATTGCGGGCGGACGCGAGCTGTGGGGCTTTCCGAAAAAACTCGGCACGCCCGAGCTGCGCGTGCACACCGACACGCTGGTCGGCACGCTCGATTACAGCGACTTCCGCATCGCCACCGGCACCATGGGATTCAAGCATCGCGCGCTCGACCACGAGGCGGTGGCGAAGACGCTGGGGTCGCCCAGTTTCCTGCTGAAAATCATTCCCCACGTCGACGGCACACCGCGCATCTGCGAACTGGTACAGTACAGTCTGTCCGACATCACCATCAAGGGCGCCTGGACCGGTCCCGGCGCGCTGGACCTGCATTCGCATGCACTGGCGCCGATCGCCGACCTGCCGGTGCTGGAAGTCATCTCGGCGGTGCACATTTTGTCTGACCTGACTTTGCCGCTGGGCACGGTCGCTTACGATTATCTTGCTAAATAGTTTTGTTCAATATTTTTGCTCAATATCTTGCTTAATAAAAGGGAATGTCATGGTACTCAAAGATAAAGTCGCTCTGATCACGGGCGCAGCCAGCGGTATCGGCAAAGAAATCGCCATCGAATACGCCAAGGCCGGCGCCAAGGTCGTCATCGCCGATCTGGCGCTCGACGCCGCCAAGGCCGCCGCCGAAGAAATCAACAAGAGCGGCGGCACCGCAATGGCCGTCGCCATGAACGTGGTGGACGAGGCGCAAGTCGACAAGGGCATCGCCGACGCCGTGGCCGCCTATGGCACGCTCGACATCCTGATCAGCAACGCCGGCATCCAGATCATCGCCCCGATCGTCGACAGCACGCTGGAAAACTGGCGCAAGATGCTGGCGATCCACCTCGACGGCGCCTACCTGACCACACGTGCCGCGATGCGCGCGATGATCAAGGCCGGCAAAGGCGGCTCGATCATCTACATGGGTTCGGTGCACTCGCACGAAGCGTCGCCGCTGAAGGCGCCGTACGTCACCGCCAAGCACGGCCTGATCGGCCTGGCCAAGGTGGTCGCCAAGGAAGGCGCGAAAGACAAGATCCGCTCGAACGTGATCTGCCCGGGCTTCGTGCGCACGCCGCTGGTGGAGAAGCAGATTCCCGAGCAAGCCAGGGAACTGAACATCAGCGAAGAAGACGTGATCAAGAAGGTGATGTTGAAGGACACCGTTGACGGTGAATTC
Source organism: Herbaspirillum lusitanum P6-12 (assembly GCF_000256565.1). Taxonomy (GTDB): domain Bacteria; phylum Pseudomonadota; class Gammaproteobacteria; order Burkholderiales; family Burkholderiaceae_D; genus Herbaspirillum; species Herbaspirillum lusitanum. Next base: position 5,621 of record NZ_AJHH01000649.1, read on the forward strand.
ACCACGACTGCGGATGTGGCGCAGACGGCGGTGTTCCTCGCGGCGTTTCCCACCAATGCGCTTACCGGCGGCCGTTGGATGAAGAGGCCGCCTTGATTGGCGGCTTTTTGTTTGGTGTCCCGACTCTGTTTATTCGTTGCTGATGCTGTTCTTTCTTCGAGCAACAACACACACGAAGTCGGAACAAAACACGGAGAGAAAAAACCTATCCCTCCATCTCCCCTACCCACTCCCCATCCTGCATCTTCGGATAAACCTTGACCAACAAAATCTTCGGCCCCTTCATCTTCTTGACCACGATGTCAAAAGCATGAAACTCGACCTTCTGCCCTTCCTTCGGCACCTCGCCCAGCTTCTCCATCACCAGGCCGCCAACCGAATCCACCGTCTCGTCATACTCAAGATCGATGCCCAGCATGTGCTCCAGCGTCACGATGGGCAGACTGCCCTTGCCCAGCAAAGTCCCGTCGTCCTGCCGCGTCCACTCGTTGGAGGTATGACGAAACTCATCGCGGATCTCGCCCACCAGCACGCTCAGCAGATTGTCCAGCGTGACGAAACCCAGCGGCACCTGCCCCTTGCGGCCGATGATCGCGAAGTGCGGCGAACCGGTGCGGAAACGGCGCAGCAGTTCCTGCGCCGACAGGCTCGGTGAAATGTATTGCACCGGACGCAGGTATTGGCGCAGATCGACGATGGCCTTGCCGTCCTGCTGCGCGATGAAGACGTCCTTCAGATGCAGCAACCCCAGCACCTCCTGCTGCTCGGCGTCGAAATACGGATAGCGGCTGAAACGGTTGCGGTAAATGATCTGCATGTTTTCATCATGCGTATTGGCGGCGCTCAGCGCGACAATCTCGTTGGCCGGACGCATCAGGTCCATCACCTTGAGGTCGCCGAAGTCGAGCGACTGCGCCAGCACGCTCCACTCCTGCGGCGTGAACTTGCCGGTCTTGCCGCCGGAGCGCAGGATCAGCTTGAGCTCGTCCGAGGAATAGTGCGAATCATGCCCATGCACGCCGCCCAGGCCGGTAATCCGCAGCACCCAGTTGGCGCTCAGGTTGAGCAGCCAGATCGCGGGATACATCGTCCAGTAGAAACCGTACAGCGGCATCGCACACCACAGGCCGATGCGCTCCGGGTTGCGGATCGCCATCGACTTCGGCGCCAGCTCGCCGACCACGATATGCAGGAAGGAAATGATCACGAAGGCGAACACGAAAGACACGCCGTGGATCAGCTCCGGCGAGCTCACGCCGAGCAAGGCGAACAGGGGTTCGAGCAAGCTGGCAAAAGCCGGTTCGCCGATCCAGCCGAGGCCCAGCGACGCCAGCGTGATGCCGAGCTGGCAGGCCGACAGGTAAGCGTCGAGTTGATTGTGGACAGTCGCCAGTATGCGTCCGCGCAAACCCTGCGTCTTGACGATGGCTCTGATGCGGGTCTGGCGCAGTTTGACCAGACCGAATTCTGCTGCGACGAAAAAACCGTTCAGCGCGACCAGAAAGAGGGCCGCGACGATCAGCAAGATGTTTTCCAACGAGGGTACCTATTGAGTAGTGGAGAAAATGCGAGAGAAAATACGCCTGCCGAAGAGCAGCTAACAAAACAGCGCGAAGTCCGACGGGCCGGGCCGCGGGATGCGCAATGAAGAAATCGCGAGCGGAAAAACTGCGAAGGTTTTGTTAGCTGCTCTTGCATGTTGCTGCAAGCACAAGACGTAATTTACCACGAGACGGCGTACGACCAAGCCTCTGGTCGGAAAACCATGTCAATCCGGCAAAGGAAAAGCGCCTCAGCGTTTCAGCTCAGGTGTGATGAAGCGCAGTCCCAGCACGACATAGCGGCCGCGCGTGTCAGCACCGAAGGTATTGCCGTAAGTCAGGTCGAGTTCGACATGCTCCGGCACCAGCGTTGCCCGCACGCCGGCCTGGTAGGACGGCTTGCCCTTGTTCTCGCCGAACACTTCGCCGATGAACGAGAGCCGGTCCGCCAGCTTCGTCTCGTTGCCCAGTCCCCAGGTCAGACGCGTGGTCTGTTCCTTGCCTTTGCGGATCGCCCCCAGATTGGTGTGCAACAGCACCGCGTCGTCTTTGAAGGAAAACGAGGTCAGCAGCTTGGAATAGACATTCCACGAACGTTGGCGGCCATCGTCGCCGCTGTCGGTTTGGCGCACCACGCCGGCCAGCATGCCGACGCCGTAGCTGTCGGGCGACATTTCGCGGAACACGGTCTTGCCCTGCAACTGGCTGTTGGCCAGGTACATGCCGGCGCCGTCGCGTTGCCAGGAATTGCCCCACGACACTTCCAGGTTGCCGGTCAGGTTGCACGACGGATTGAGCCAGCGCTCGGTGCCGTCGCGGTTGAATTTCCCCCAGGCTTCCAGCTGGCATTTGTTGGCGCCGAGGACTTGTGCGTCGTCGACATTCATTGCGCCGGCGGCGAACGCCGACTGCATTCCCAGCAATCCGTGGACGGCTACGGTTGCGATCATCATGTGTTTTTTCATAGAGGTCCCGTCTTCGAATTCTGACGCAGGCAGCGGTGGCTTGCGTCGGGCCTGATGCTAGCACCATGCCTTCAGGACAAGCAATCGGAAAACGGCTGAAGGAGCAGTAAATACGGAAGAAGCGTAAAGAAGATGGAATTACCAGATAAAAAACTACAGTCGCAACATGCTGTGTTGCGACTGCTTATCGTTTACCTTCGACAGGTACAACTGTCTGAGATGACACACGCAATACGTTGACGCTTCAGCGCTTGCGCGGACGCGCCGGGCGCTGGCTGGCGCGGGGCTCCTAGGAACG
>NZ_AJHH01000650.1 GCF_000256565.1 Herbaspirillum lusitanum P6-12
CAAGAATTCACCGCGACCGACCGCGCCCCGAGGATCCTTGCCGTCATACACCACCTCGCCGCGCGACAGCGTGGTCACCGGCCAGCCGGTCACGGCCACGCCTTCATACGGGGTGTAGTCGACGTTGTGATGCAGCTTGTCGTTGGCGATCACGACTTCCTTGTGCGGATCCCAGATCGCGATATCGGCGTCGCCGCCGATGGCGATCGTGCCCTTTTGCGGATACAGGCCGTACATCTTGGCCGGATCGGTCGCCGTCAGTGCGACAAAACGGTTGAGGTCGATGCGGCCCTTGCCGACGCCTTCCGAGAACAGCAGCGGCAAACGTGTTTCCAGCCCCGGTGTGCCGTTGGGAATATAGCGGAACGGCACTTCCTTCCCGCCCGGCATCTTGCCCTTGGGATCGGCGTAACGGAACGGCGCATGGTCCGACGAGAACACCGTGAACAAGCCGTTGGCCAGGCCATCCCAGATGTGTTGCTGGTTTTCCTTGTCGCGCGGCGGCGGGCTGCAGATGCACTTGGCGCCCTGATAGCCCTCCTGATCGAGGTCGTCTGCCGTCAGCATGAAATACTGCGGACAAGTCTCGGCATAGATGCGCAGGCCGTGACCATGCGCCCAGCGGATCTGCTCGATGGCTTCCTTGCCCGATACGTGCACGATCAGGATCGGCACGTCGACCAGTTCGGACAGCGCGATCGCGCGATGCGTCGCTTCGCGCTCGACCAGCATCGGCCGCGAGGTCGCGTGGTACTTCGGCGCCGTCAGGCCGGCATCTTCCAGTTGCTCGGTGAGCCACGCGATGCAGTCAGCGTTTTCTGCATGAATCATCACCATCGCGCCTTCGCGCCGTGCGATGGCCAGTACGTCGATGATCTGCCGGTCGTTGAGCTTGAGGTCGTCGTAGGTCATGTAGATCTTGAACGAGGTATAGCCTTCGCTGATCAGCTGCGGCAGTTCTTCCTTCAAGACTTTTTCGGTCGGGTCGCTGACGATCATGTGGAAGGCGTAGTCGATCACGGCCTTGCCTTCGGCGCGGCGATGATAATCTTCCACCGCGGCGCGCAGCGACTGACCCTTGGCCTGCGCGGCAAACGGAATCACCGTCGTGGTGCCGCCGCATGCCGCCGAGATCGTGCCGCTGCGAAAATCGTCGGCCATCTCCAGCCCCTCTTCCATCGGCTGATCGAGATGGCAGTGGCTGTCGACGCCGCCCGGCAGCACCAGCTTGCCGGCCGCATCGATTTCTTTCCTGCCGGACGCAAGATTACGCCCCAGCGCCACGACCTTGCCGCCGACGATGCCGACATCGCATTGCATGATGTCGGATGCGGTGGCGACGGTGCCGTTGCGGATTACCAGATCAAAGTCTTCCATGCGCTGCTCCGTTCTCAAACAACATCACGGAACAGGCTGCCCCAATTACGGATGCGGGAAGGATCCGATCCGGCCTGCCTGAGCGACTTCCACACCACGGTGGAAATGGTGTCGTAGATCGGAATGCCGACTTCGCGC
>NZ_AJHH01000651.1 GCF_000256565.1 Herbaspirillum lusitanum P6-12
CCATGCCCGACGCGGCGTAGTTCTTGATGATCGCCGCCTGCACGTCATCGAGGTAAGGCGTCACCAGGCCGAAGCGCTTGACGCCGGTGATGTCGAAGATTTCATTCAATGCCAGCACCGAGGTGCAGGCCGGAATGCCGGTCGCTTCGGTGATGCGGCGGCACAGGCGTTCGTCGGCGTCGAAGCCGAGCCAGCCCGACGAGGTGCCGTTCCAGCCGATGCTCTGGACCTTGGCGTGCGACAGCAGCTCGGCCGCGCGCAGGATTTCGCTGTCGTCGAATTGCGCCAGCGCCTGGTTCGACAAGGCGATCTCGGTCACGCGGAAGCGGCCGAAGTGCGCGCTGGCTTCCGGGATGTCGGCGAGCATTGCGGTGGTGACCGGCTCCAGCGTGGTGTTGGAGGACGGCGTCAGCATGCCGAGCAGGGTACGTTGAGTCATGATGATTTCCTTGAAATTCTATGCAGCGATTTTGATAGCATCGGCGTGGGCCAGCGCGGATTCTTCGCGGATCAGGCTCAGCACATGGCGCTTGTATTGGTTGAATTCGGCGCTCGTGGTGTCGCGCGGGCGCGCCAGGTCGATGTCGATCAGGTCGCGGATGCGGCCCGGGCGATGCGTCATGACGGCGACCTTGGTCGCCAGCACCAGCGCTTCGTCGACGCTGTGCGTGACGAACACGATCGTACCCTCGTAACGCTGCCACAGCGTGACCAGTTCTTCCTGCATTTCCATCTTGGTCTGCGCATCGAGCGCTGCAAACGGCTCGTCCATCAGGATCACCGACGGGTTTTGCAACAACGCGCGGGCGATGCCGACGCGTTGCGCCATGCCGCCGGACAGTTCCGCCGGGAAATGATTTTCAAAGCCCTTGAGTTTCACCGTTTCGATGAACGGCTGGGCGGCGGCGCGGCGTTCGGCAGCGCTCTTTCCCTGCAGCTTGAGCGAGAACGCGATGTTGTCCCATACCGGCAGCCACGGCATCAGGTTGGCCTGCTGGAACACCATGCCGCGATCGGCGCCGGGTCCGGTGATCGGCTTGCCGGCCACGGTGACGCTGCCGGAGGTCGGATGCTCGAAGCCGGCGATCATGTTCAGCAACGTCGACTTGCCGCAACCGGACGGGCCCAGCAGGCAGAGGAATTCCTTCTTCTCCAGGCTCAGCGTGACGTTGTCGATGGCGAGCATGTCGCCGCCTTTATTCTTGTCCTTGAAGACCTTGACGATATTGTTGAGTTCGATGAATGCCATGTTGTTCTCCTTACCGAGTCTTACGCTTTGCCCTGTACCGTCGCCACATGCTGCCAGCGCAGTACCGAATTCATGATCAGTTTCAGGATCAGGTCGGCGAGATAGCCGAGCAAGCCGATGCTGATCATGGCCGCGATCACCAGGTCGTAGCGCAGGAAGTAATACGAATCCCACAGCGCGTAACCGAGACCGCTCTTGACCGCCACCATTTCCGCCGTCACGGTCAGCATCCAGGCGCTGCCGATACCGATGCGCAGACCCGCGAAGATGCTCGGCATCGCCGCCGGCAGGATCACGAAACGCAGCAGCTGGCTCTGGTTGGCGCCGGCCATCGCCGCCGCACGCAACAGATTGCGGTCGGAGGTTTTGACGCCATGGACGGTATTCATCAGGATGGGAAAGAAGGCGCCCAGGAACACCAGGAAAATCGCCGGCTTGTTGGCGATGCCGAACCAGATGATCGCCAGCGGAATCCACGACACCGGCGGAATCGGCCGCAGCATCTGCACGGTCGGCTCGATGGCTTTCTCCACCCAGCGCCACCAGCCGATCGCCACGCCCAGCGCAATGCCGGACATCGCCGCGATCAGGTAGCCCGCCGTGACGCGCATGCAGCTGGCCATGGCGTCGAAGATCCAGCGACCGCTGCTGTCCTGGGCCGCTTCGCTATAGCCGAAAATCCAGTCCATCCAGGTTGCAAACACGCGCGACGGCGCCGGCAGCAAGGAAGCAGGAATCGCTCCCGAACGGGAAAACGCTTCCCAGAACAGCACCAGAAAAATCGGTACGGCGAACCGCCACTTCGCCTCCGACAAGGAGCGCATCAAACCATTCATTGTGATCACCTGCTTTCTATCCAGTTAAACCAGCCTTGCGCCTGAATCAATAGCCCAGTTCGGACTTCGGCTTCTTGGTGACTTCCATCAGGAAGCTGTAGTCCATGTTCTTGTCGATCTGCGCCGAGACGTCGGTGGAGATGTACTTCAGATCCTTCATCATCGCGCCGATGGCTTGCGTCTGCGCGCGGTACATCTTGAAGTCGGGATAGGAATTCTTCAGCGCTTCGGTGGCGACGGTCTTGTCCAGGCCGGTGCCCTTGACGATGCTGGCGACCCAGGCGCCCTTGTCCTTTTGCAAATTGTCGACCAGGCGCACCACGGCGGCGACGGTCTCCTTCACCTCGGCCGGATGTTCCTTGATCACGTCCGAGCGCGTCACGATCAGGTTGGTCAGGCGGCCGGCGGCTTGCTTGTAGGGGAAGGCGAAATGCTTGCCTACGCCGGTCATGCGGATTTGCGAGGCGAACGGTTCGACCGAGCAGATCAGCTCGACTTCACCGCGCTGCAGGGCCGCCGCATGGTCGGATGGATTCGGGATATTGACGAACTGCACGTCCTTGCTCGGATTGATGCCGTTCAGGGCCAGCTCGCCGCGCATGTGCAAGTCCTGCGCATTACCGCGCGAGGCCGCGATGCGGAACGGTTTGCCCTGCGCCTTGTAGTCGGCGATCAGTTTCTTCAGGCCGGCCCAGTCATCGGACGCCAGCGCCATGTCCTTGCCGACCAGCATTTCGGAGCCGCCGTTGACCTGCCCCGACACCGCCACCAGGTCGAAGCCCTTGTCGAGACCGCTGACGAAGGACAAGTAGGTCACCTGCGCGATATCCACGCTCTTGGACACCAGCGCGGTCAGCGCATCGCTGCCGGCGGTGAAGTTGATGCCTTCGATGTCGACGTTCCTGGCCAACTCAGGCACCAGCGCCATCGACATGCAGTGCGCACATTTGGCGTAGGCCAGCTTGAATTTCGGTTTGGCCTGGGCCTGGGCTTGAGATACGCCGGCGAAAGCCAGGCTGATGGCAAGTCCTGCAGCCACGACGACGGTGCGCATGACGGACGAACGCGGCAGGTTTTTTTGTGCGCCGGATACTTGATAGTGCATGGTGACTCTCCCGTAAGTAACTCAAAGATGGAACTCATCGAAACAATGAGCATGGACCGCAATATAAATTGTGACAATTTAAAATACTGATTGCGACAAACAATGCAATACCTGTGCCAGGAGAGTTTCCATCGTGTTTTTCGGGAAGAGCAGATGAAAGGCCGTGCATTCACCGGTGCGAAGCAGCAAATGACATCCATGCTGGTGCAAAAGAATGAAAATCGAACCAAACCGGTGCGACAAAATAATTTATAAATGTCGGGAAAATTTTTAATAATTGTGACAATATATCCCCACAAAATACATCACCTCAGGACAACGCAATGACCGGCACCACCAGCGCCACTACCGTCAAACCCGGCCGCAAGAAGACCGCAAGCAAAGCGGACAACAGCCCCCTGCCCGCCCAAGCGGTGAGCGCGCGGCCGATGGCCGGCGACGTCATCTATGAGCGTATCCTCACCTCGATCATGGAACATCGCCTCACGCCCGGCACCAAGCTGGTGGAAGAAAAGCTGGCAGGCATCTTCAACGTCAACCGTACGCGCGTGCGCGAAGTACTGGCGCGGCTGAGCCACGAAGGCCTGATCACCACGATTCCGAATCGCGGCGCCTTCATCGCCAGCCCGACGCCGAGCGAAGCGCGCGCGATCTTTTCAGCGCGCCGCCTGATCGAACCGGCGCTGCTGCGCCATCTGTGCGAACACACCCGCCCAGAGCATATCGCCCAGCTGCGCGCCCACGTCGCCCTGGAAGCACAGGCCCGCGAAGCCAACGACCGCCGCGCGATCATCCGCCTGTCGGGCGAGTTCCACATCCGTATCGCCGACATGGTCGAGAACCCGGTCATGAGCAAGATGATGCGCGAACTGGCCTCGCTGACCTGCCTGATCATCGTGCTGTACGACTCCCCCACCGTGCCGGCCTGCACCCACGACGAGCACGGCGACATCATCGACGCCATCGCCGCCGGCAAGGTCGAG
>NZ_AJHH01000652.1 GCF_000256565.1 Herbaspirillum lusitanum P6-12
CATGTCGACGCCGCCGGCCGAAGACGATGACCTGGAAGCGGTGCTGAGCGCGATGTAATTGCCGCGATTTTTTACGGCGCGTTTATCCGCGCGGCGTAAAGTTTTATGAGAATTAGACGCCGCATTTCTTATCTTGTGGTCCACATCAACCTGATTTGTGGAGTACAAGAAAATGACATCCCGATTTGCGCCGTTCCGTTTCGGTTCCCTTGCCGTGGCTGCAGCCGCTCTGCTGCCTGTGCTGCATGTGCTGCCTGCAGCTGCTGCGGAAAGCGTCGGTACGGCGGCGCCTGCCTCTTCACCGGCCTTCACCACCACCGCCAACATCGGTCTCTACAGCCAGTACGTTTTCCGCGGCCTGACCCAGACCAATGAAAAACCGGCCGTGCAAGGCGGTTTGGATCTCTCGCACGAGAGCGGTCTCTACGCCGGTATCTGGGCATCCAACATCAGCTGGATCAGCGATACCACGCCGGGCGCTTCGGCCAGCCTGGAAGCCGACCTCTATGGCGGCTTCAAATATGATTTCAACGACACGCTGAGCGGCGACGTCGGCTTCCTTCACTACGCTTATCCCGGCAGCTTCCCCAACGGCTTCACCAAAGCCGACACCAATGAGCTGTATCTCGGCCTCGACGCCAAGTGGATCACGCTGCGCTATTCCTACGCGGTCGGCAACACCTTCGGCAGCGCCGACACGCGCGGCTCCAGCTACGTCGACCTGGCGCTGACGCACGAGCTGGTTGCCGGCATCAACGGCGTCGCCCACCTCGGCCATCAACGCTACACCGGCCCCAACTCCTCCAACCTGTCGTACACCGACTGGAAGCTGGGCCTGAACCGCGACTTCTCCGGGTACGTGCTGGCGGCCTACTACACCGGCACCAACGCCAAGGACGCCGGCTACACGGTCAAGGGCAAGAACCTCGGCCGCGACCAGCTGGTGCTGTCGGTGTCGCGCACCTTCTGAGGCTGACATGGACGGGAGAATTTCAGCGGCATTGAGTGCGCTGCTCATGTGCTTCACTTTGCTGCCCGATGCGCACGCGGTGGTGCCCTACCGTTCGCCGGAAGACTACGGCCCGTCCATCGAAGCAAGGAAGCAATTGCCGGCATGCCGGGGGGGGGGGGGGGC
>NZ_AJHH01000653.1 GCF_000256565.1 Herbaspirillum lusitanum P6-12
TTTTTGGGGGGGGCCGGCAAGATTGAAAGCGAGAGTTTCGTGCAGCGCAACGCGGCGGAGTATTTCCGCTTCGTCATGCGCAGCGGCAGCAAGGAAATGCTGATCATCTGCGACGGCCATGCCGGCACGATCCGCCGCCAGATCGATATCTGGGGGGATCTTTAGGTTTTCCAACAGACCTTGAGACTGCAGCAGGCAGCCGTATCAGGCCGGATCGGCGTTGACGATCCGGTAGCCGACGCCGATTTCGGTGACGATGTGCTTGGGTTGCGCCGGATCGTCTTCCAGCTTCTGGCGCAGGCGTTGCATGTAGATGCGCAGGTAGTGATGATCTTCGGTATGCGACGGCCCCCAGCCTGCCGCCAGCAAGGTGCGGTGCGTGATCACGCGGCCGGCGTCGCGCAGCAGCGTGGCGATCAGGCGATGTTCGATCTGGGTCAGGTGCACCGCCTCGCCGCCCTTGCTGGCCGTGCGCGCCGGCAGATCGATCAGCAGATCGCCGAGACGGAAACGTCCGGTCGCCGCGCTGGCCTGGCTGCGCCGACGCAACTGGGCGCGGATGCGCGCCAGCAATTCCGGCACGCCGAAGGGCTTGGTCAGGTAATCGTCGGCGCCGGCGTCGAGCGCGGCGACTTTTTCCGCCTCTTGCGTGCGCGCCGACAGGATCACGATCGGCACATCGCTCCACGAGCGGATGTCGGCGATGACCTGCTTGCCGTCCTGGTCGGGCAGGCCGAGATCGACGATGACCAGATCCGGTTTGCGGGTGCCGGCTTCCACCATGCCCTCGCGTGCGGTGCGCGCCTCATGGACGATGAAACCTTCCTGCTCGAGCGCGCCGCGCACCAGCTTGCGGATATGGGCGTCGTCCTCGACGAAAACGATATTGCCTGCATGATCCAACATGATCGTTATTCCTCTTCCGGCAAGGCCGGAGGTTTGTCCAAAGGCAAAGTGAAACAGACGCGCGCGCCGCGCCCGCCTTCTGCAGGCAATGCGCGTATCGTGCCTCCATGCGCATCGACAATCGCGCGGCAGATCGCCAGCCCGAGGCCGACGCCGGGCGTGCTCGACTCGGTATCGCCGCGGGTGAATTTTTCAAACGCGCGCTCTTCCATGCCCGCCGGGAAACCCGGGCCGCGGTCGATCACGCTGATTTCCATCAGGCCTGCATTTGCTTTCGCATCGACCACGATGATCTCGCCGGCCGGCGCGTACTTGACGGCATTCTCGATCAGATTGGCAAAGACCCGTTCAATCAGCACGGCGTCGAAACGCACCAGCGGCAGGTCGGCCGGCAGGTTCGTCTCGACGCGGCGCTCGCCCAGCGTCTTGTTCAACAGTCGCAACGCGGTGCCGACGACTTCCTCGATCGAATTCCATTGGCGATTGAGCGTGATGCCGCCGGATTGCAGGCGCGCCATGTCGAGCAGGTTTTCCACCAGCCCCGACATGCGTTGCGACTGCTCGCTGATGGTGACCGCCATCTCGCGTTCGTCGGCGCCCAGAGACGGTTGCCGCGCCAGCGCTTCGGCGCTGCCGACCAGCGAAGTCAGCGGCGTGCGCAGGTCATGCGAGATGGCCGAGAGCAGCGAATTGCGCAGGCGTTCGGACTCCATCGTCACCAAGGCATCCTGGGCCACCTCGGCATAGTGCAGACGCTCGATGGCCATGGCGATCTGCGAGCAGAAGATCTCCAGCATCTGGCGGTTCTCGGGCAGCGCCAGTTGCGCCGCGGCAAGCTGGCGCTCTTCCTCGCTGGGCGCTTCGATGGCGAAGGCCAGCACGCCGCGGGTGCGCATGGTGGCCGTAAGCGGCAAGTACAGCGCCGCTGCCGAGGGCAAGGTGGCGGTGCCTTTGCCGGCGGCCTGGCCATTGTCATAGACCCACTGCGCCACGCCGGCGTCGACGTTCCTGAAGACATGCGCAGCGCCGCTGTCCTGCTCGGGCTCGGCCAGGCGCAACTGGTCGGCGCTGTCGGGCAGGAAGAAGGCGATGCGCGCACCAAACACGGCGGCCAGGTGACGGCGACCGATCTCCAGGATCTGGTCCAGCGTCAGCACCGCCGCCAGTTCCTTGCCGAGCATGTACAAGTTGCCGGCGCGCGCTTCGCGCAGCATGGCGACGTTGGCTTGGTGCCGCATGCGCGAGGCCAGCGAACTGATGAACAGCGACACCGCCAGCATCACCAGCAAGGTAATCAGATATTGCGCATCCGAAACGCTGATGGAAAAGCGCGGCGCCACGAAAAAAAAATCGAAGGCCAGCACGCTCATGACCGACGCCAGCGCCGACGCCGAGCGCCCGTAACGCACCGCGACGATCATCACGCCGACCAGGTACAGCATGATCACGTTGGCCGGATGCAGATAGGCGATCAGCCACCACGCCATCGCCGTGGTCACGGCGCAGCTGACGGTCGCCCACAGATAGCCGCGCCGGCGTGCCGGCGCAGACGTCCGCCGTCGTCGCGTGTCTCTTCGACCGGGGTCCTGACGCTGTCATCGCGTCCCGACTCCGCCGGGCGCGCTACGGTATAGACGTCGATATCTTGTCCGTTTGCGGCGATGCGTGCGGCCAGGTTCTTGCGCCACCAGCGCGTCCAGCCGCGACCATGGGATTGACCGATCACCAGCTTGCCGGCGTTGCGGCTGCGCGCGAATTGCACCAACGCCTGCGCCACGTCTTCGCCGGTGATGCTGGCGGTTTCCGCACCCAGCGATTGCGCCAGCTTGAGGTAGCTCACCACCCGTTCGCGCGCCTCCATGGCCTGGCGCTGACCGGGCAGGTCCACATGCACGGCCAGCCATTGAGCCTGTAGCTTGGCGGCCAGGCGCGCGGCTTCGCGGATCAGCCGTTCTTCACCGGAGCCGCTGCCGATGGCCACCACGATGCGTTCCTTGGTCTGCCACAGCTGGACGATGGAACGATCGGCGCGGTACTCGCGCATGTCGGCGTCGACCCGATCGGCGGTGCGGCGCAGGGCGATCTCGCGCAGCGCCAGCAGGTTTCCTTTACGGAAAAAATTGCGTCCGGCTTTTTCCGCCTGTTGCGGCAGATAGACCTTGCCTTCCTTGAGGCGCTGCAACAGTTCGTCGGGCGGCAGATCGACCAGCGTGACTTCGTCGGCCTGGTCGAAGACATGATCGGGAATGGTCTCGTGCACGCGGATGCCGGTGATCTGGCCGACGACGTCGTTGAGGCTTTCGATGTGCTGGACATTGACGGTGGTGTACACGTGGATGCCTGCATGCAGCAGCTCTTCGATGTCTTGCCAGCGTTTGGCGTGGCGCGAGCCGGGGACATTGGAATGCGCCAGTTCGTCGACCAGGATGACGGTCGGTTTGCGTTCGAGCGCGGCGTCGAGGTCGAATTCGTGGAGAGTACGGTCGCGGTATTGCGTGCTGCGCAGGGGCAGGCGCTCGATGCCGTCGAGCATGGCTTCGGTGTCGGCGCGGCCATGAGTTTCGACGATGCCGGCCAGGACTTGCTCGCCTTGTTCCTGGAGGTTTTTCGCGGCGGCCAGCATGGCGTAGGTTTTTCCGACGCCGGCGGATGAGCCGAAGAAAATCTTGAGCCGGCCGCGCGTCTGACGGTCTTCGTCGCGCATGACGCGGTCGAGGAGGTCGTCGGGATCGGGGCGGGTCGTCATGTCGGGGTTATCGGGGTTGGAGCATTGTAGTGGCAAAAGGCCGGTGCTACCTAGACGTAGCACCGGCTGCGGCGGGCCTCTCCATTGCCGTTCGGACTGAGTAGCGGCGCAGCCGCGTATCGAAGACGCTCCTGAGCCTGTCGAAGGAGGGGGCGCTACGCTGCCGACTCATGCAGAGCAGTCGGCGTACCCTTCGATACGACGCTGCGCGTCTACTCAGGGCGAACGGGTCGGAGGGTGATCCTATTGTCTGGCATCCGTCTTGGGCAAGGGGGCCGCCGCATCCAACGCCAAATTCAACTTAAGAACATTAACGCGAGGCTCACCGAACAACCCCCACTGCGCCGCCTCAGTCTGCCCCCTGACCAGCGAGCGAACCCGCTCCAGAGACAAACCCCGCACCTTCGCCACCCGTGCCGCCTGATACTCCGCAGCAGCCGGGCTGATATGCGGATCCAAGCCGCTACCGGACGAGGTTAACAAGTCCAGAGGAATCTCCCGACCTGCACCGGGATCAGCAGCACGCAAAGCCTCCTCGCGCGCCTTGGCCGCATCAACCAACCCAGGATTCAAAGGACCGAAATTGCTGCCGCCGGAAGCCACTCCGTTATACGGGAAAGTCCCCGAACTCGACAGACGGCCCCAGAAGTATTTGGGCTCGGTAAAGTTCTGGCCGATCAGCCCCGAACCGACCGGCACGCCGTCGCGCACGATGACGCTGCCGTTGGCCTGGGCCGGGAAGAAGGCCTGGCCGACCAGCGTGATGACCGCCGGGTACAAGCCGCCCAGGATGAGCGACATCAGGATGAACAGCGAGACCGCAGGACGCAGATAAGTTTTCATGACAATTCCTTCAACAAAATTAAGCCAGGCCGAACACGCCGAGCAACACGTCGATCAACTTGATGCCGACGAACGGCACGACCAACCCGCCCAAACCATAGATCAGCAGATTGCGACGCAACAGCACCGCCGCTCCCAGCGCCCGATAACGCACGCCGCGCAAGGCCAGCGGGATCAGCACGACGATCACCAGCGCATTGAAAATCACCGCCGACAAGATCGCCGACGAGGGATTGTTCAGATGCATCACGTCCAGCGCCGCCAGTTGCGGATAGGTGGTCGCGAACATCGCGGGGATGATCGCGAAATACTTGGCGACATCGTTGGCGATGCTGAAAGTCGTCAGACTGCCGCGCGTCATCAGCATCTGTTTGCCGATCTCGACAATCTCGATCAGCTTGGTCGGATTGGAATCCAGGTCGACCATGTTGCCGGCCTCCTTGGCTGCCTGCGTGCCGGTGTTCATGGCCACCGCGACGTCGGCTTGCGCTAATGCCGGCGCATCGTTGGTGCCGTCGCCGGTCATCGCGACCAGCTTGCCTTCGGCCTGATGCTGGCGAATCAACGACAGCTTGTTCTCCGGCGTGGCTTCGGCAAGGAAGTCGTCGACGCCCGCTTCGGCCGCAATCGCCGCCGCCGTCAGACGGTTGTCGCCGGTGATCATGATGGTCTTGATGCCCATGCGGCGCAGCTCGGAGAAGCGCTCCTTGATGCCGCCCTTGACGATGTCCTTCAGCTCGATCACGCCAAGCACGCGGATGGAGCCATTGGCGGCGTCGGTCTCGGCCACCACCAGCGGCGTGCTGCCGCGACGGGCGACGATGTCGACGGCGGCGGCGACTTCACCCGGCACCTGCTGGCCGGCCTGCTCGGCCAGCTTGCGGATGGCGTCGGCAGCGCCTTTGCGGATCTGGCGATGACCGATGTCGACGCCGGACAGGCGCGTCTGCGCGGTGAATGGAATGAACACCGCACCCAGACTGCCCATTTCGCGTTCGCGCAGGTTGAAGCGCTTCTTGGCCAGCACCACGATGCTGCGGCCTTCCGGCGTCTCATCGGCCAGCGAGGCCAGTTGAGCGATGTCGGCGAGTTCCTGCTCGCTCACGCCGTTGGCCGGCAGGAAAGCCGAAGCCTGGCGATTGCCGAGTGTGATGGTGCCGGTCTTGTCCAGCAGCAGCACGTCGACGTCGCCGGCCGCTTCCACCGCACGTCCGGAAGTCGCGATCACGTTGGCTTGCATCATGCGGCTCATGCCGGCCACGCCGATGGCCGACAACAGGCCGCCGATGGTGGTCGGGATCAGGCACACCAGCAAGGCGATCAGCGCGGTCACGGTGACCGGTGCGCCGCTCTGCGCCACATTGACGCTGAACACCGAGAACGGCAGCAAGGTCACCGTCACCAGCAGGAACACGATGGTCAGCGCGACCAGCAACAAGGTCAGCGCGATTTCATTGGGCGTCTTCTGGCGCTTGGCGCTTTCCACCATGGCGATCATGCGGTCGAGGAAGGCTTCGCCCGGATTCACCGTGACGCGTACGATGATCCAGTCCGACAGCACGCGGGTGCCGCCGGTGACGGCGGTGAAGTCGCCGCCCGACTCGCGGATCACCGGCGCAGACTCACCGGTGATGGCGCTCTCGTCGACGGTAGCGACGCCTTCGACCACTTCGCCGTCGGCCGGAACATGGTCGCCCGCTTCGATCAGTACGAAATCGCCCTTGCGCAGGCTTGCGCCTTCGACCAGTTCACAGCGGTCGTTGCGGTTTACCCGTTGCAGTTTCTTGGCGACCACGCTCTTCTTGGCGCTGCGCAGAGATGCCGCCTGCGCCTTGCTGCGGCCTTCCGCCAGCGCTTCGGCGAAGTTGGCGAACAGCACCGTGAACCACAGCCAGACCGCGACGGCGAGGATGAAACCGGATGGCGCTTCGCCGTGACCGTTCAGCGCCTGCACATACAACAGCGTGGTCAGGATGCTGCCGAGATACACCACGAACATCACCGGATTACGCCACTGCGCGCGCGGCGACAGTTTGCGGAACGAATCGGTCACGGCCGGTTTGACGATCGCCGGATCGAACATCCATTTGGTCGCGGATGTCGCCACGGGCACGACGGGTACGGTAGCAGTTGCACTCCCGGCAGGGGTAACTTTTTTGGCAGGATTATTTGCCATGTTTTTCTCCAATTCAGACATTAGTGAATCGCCATCATCTGCAGATGCTCGATCACCGGACCCAGCGCCAGCGCCGGGACATACGTCAGTGCGCCGACCAGGATCACCGCGCCGATCAGCAGCGCGACGAACAGCGGACCATGCGTGGGCAAGGTGCCGGAAGTTGCCGCCAGGCGCTTCTTGCCGGCCAGCGAGCCGGCCATGGCGAGCACCGGCACGATGATGCCGAAGCGGCCCAGCCACATGGCGATGCCGGTCATGACGTTGTAGTAAGGCGTGTTGGCCGACAAGCCGGCAAAGGCGCTGCCGTTGTTGTTGGCGGCCGAGCTGAAGGCGTAGAGGATTTCCGAGAAGCCGTGCGCGCCGGGGTTGGCGATGCCGGCCAGCCCGCTTTCGACCATCACCGAAATCGCCGTCAGCACCAACACCAGCGCCGGCGTCATCAGGATGGCGATGGACATCATCTTCATGTCGAACACGCCGATCTTCTTGCCCAGGTATTCCGGCGTGCGGCCGATCATCAGGCCGGCGATGAACACCGCCAGCACCGCGAAGATCAGCATGCCGTACAGACCCGCGCCGACGCCGCCGTAGACCACTTCACCCAGCTGCATCTGCAGCATCGGCACCAGTCCGCCCAAAGGCGACAGCGAGTCGTGCATGGCGTTGACGGCGCCGCAGGATGCCGCCGTGGTGATCGCCGCAAATAAGCTGGATGCAATGGTGCCGAAACGGGTTTCCTTGCCTTCCATCATGCCGCTGCCCTGCGCCGCATGAGCGGCCGCCAGTGCTGGATTGGACTGCTGTTCAAAGTGCATCACCGTCAGCGCCATGACGATGAACAGCAAGGTCATCGCGGCCAGGATCGCCCAGCCCTGACGACGGTCGCCGACCAGCATGCCGAAGCTGGTGCACAGCGCGGCGGGAATGATCAGGATCGCCAGCATCTGCACGAAGTTCGACAACGGCGTCGGATTTTCATATGGGTGCGCCGAGTTGGCGTTGAAGAAACCGCCGCCGTTGGTGCCGACCATCTTGATAGCTTCCTGCGAGGCGACCGGGCCCATCGGCAAGGTCTGCTTGCTGGTCTTCATGTCGTCGACGAGCGGATTGCCCTTCTCGTCCTTGAGCGGCTGGCCTTGCGGATCCAGGCGCGGCACGGTGTAGGCAGTGGTCTCCAGCGTCGATACTTCGACATAGGATTTGAAATTCTGGATCACGCCCTGGCTCATCAGCACCACGGCGACCAGCACCGACAGCGGCAACAGCACGTACAGGCTGGCGCGCGTCATGTCGACCCAGAAATTGCCGATGCTCTTGCTGCTGTGACGCGCGAAACCGCGGATCAAAGCAAAAGCGACGGCGATGCCGGTGGCGGCCGAGACGAAGTTCTGCACCGACAGCGCCAGCATCTGGGTCAGGTAGCTCATCGTGCTTTCGCCGACGTAGCCCTGCCAGTTGGTGTTGGTGACGAAGCTGACCGCCGTGTTGAACGACGAGTCGGCGCTGACGTTAGCCATGCCGGCCGGGTTCAGCGGCAGCCACATTTGCAGGCGTTGCAGGCTGTAGACCACGAACAGGCCGACGATATTGAACAGCAGCAGCGCCAGCGCGTATTGCTTCCAGCCCATGCCGGCGTCGGCGCGGATGCCGCACAGGCGGTAGAGGAAATGCTCAATGCCGCCGAAGATGCGATTGACGGCGGACTTGCCTTCCATCACGCGGGCGATGTACCAGCCCACCGGCACCGACAGCATGAGCAGGACGACCAGATAGATCGCCAGTTGGGTTATCGAGGCAGTCATATTCATGCTAAAAGGCCTCCGGCTTGATCAGGGCGTAGATCAGATACGCCAACAGGCCGACCGATACGGCCAGCCCCAGTATTTGCATGACGGTCATTGCATGTCCTCCAGCTTCTTGCAGGCGACGACAAATGCCCACATGACGATGCTGCAAGCCAGCAAGCCGCCGATATATAGAAAATCCATGTCCTGCTCCCTTGATGAATGCTTACGGAGCAAACGATAGGGCGAAGGACGTTAAATCCGGATAAAACTATCGGAAGGCGGTATAAATTTTGTGTAAACAAGAACGCGCCGCTCGGGGCGGCGCGTAGTGATGGTGTTGACTGTGACTAGAAGGAAATAAGGCGGCGGACGGCGATGTTGATGTTTATGGTGATAATCAGACCGAACTTTCCTCGGTATTCCACTCGACCCGGTTCTTGCCGGCGCGCTTGGCGGCGTACATGGCCTTGTCGGCCTGCGCCACCAGCGCGTCCTGGTCGATGTGCTGGCCCGGTTCGTAGATCGCCACGCCGATGCTGGTGGAGACGTTGACGGTCGCCGCCGTGAGGATAAACGGCCGGCGCATCGACACCAGGATTTTTTCCGCCACGCCCATGGCGTCGGCCGGACCGTGCAGGCGCTCGAGGATGACGGTGAATTCGTCGCCGGCCAGGCGCGCCACGGTGTCGACTTCGCGCACCGCATCGATCAGGCGCTCGGCGAACTTGACCAGCAGCTCGTCGCCGGCTTCGTGGCCGTATTTGTCGTTGATGCTCTTGAAACCGTCGACATCCATGAACAGCAAGCCCATCTGTTGCGGTTCGCGGATGGCCCGCGCCATCGCTTCGGGCAGCTTCTCTGTAAACGCGCGGCGATTCGGCAGGCCGGTCAGGATGTCGGTCAACGCCATTTCCTGCAACGAGTTGCGGAAGGCCTGGCGTTCGGTGATGTCGTGCAGGAAGGCAATGAACAGGTGACCGGCGCGGCGGCGCACGTAGCCGACCGTCATTTCGATCGGCAGCTCGTTGCCGTCGCGGCGCAGCGCGTTGATTTCGATGCGGTTGTTGATCACCATGCCTTCGCCGGTGTTGAGGAAGTGGATCATGCCGCGCCGGTGCAGTTCGCGCTGCTCGAACGGGATGATCAGTTCGGCCAGTTCCTTGCCGACGGCCTCCTTGTGGGCCCAGCCCAGCAGTTGCTCGGCCTGGCGATTCCATTCCAGCACCATGCCGTCTTCGTCGATGGCGATGAAGGCGTCGTGGGCATTTTGCAGGATCGCGCGCAGCTCGGTTTCGCTTTCTTCGAGGCGGATCTGGTTTTCACGCTGGTTGTCGAGCGACTGCTGCAGGGCGATGGCGGTTTCGTGCAGGCGCCGGGTGCGGTCTTCCACGCGTTGCTCCAGGCCTTCGTTGAGCGAGCGCACTTCGCGCAGATAGTTTTCTTCGCGCTGGACCATGGTGGACAGCGTGGTCGACAGCAGCTGGATTTCGTAATAGGTGCCGACGATGGGAATCTCGGCGCTATGGTCGCCGGTGGCGCGTCGCTCCAGTGCGGCGCTCAGTGCATTCATCGGCGCCACCAGCCGGCGCGTCATGAAGAACGCCAGCGCCATCAGCAGCAAGCCGACGATGCAGCCGACGAACAGCACCTGGCGCTCCAGGTCCTTGAAGCCGGACATGGCGACCTGCTCGGGCTGACGCACCAGCACGCTCCATTTCATTTCGGTGTATTCGCTGCTGAGGCCGGTGCGCGCAAAACCGGTCAGGTAGTGCTGGCCGTCTTCGCCGAGTTCGCGCATCGAACCTGACGGCAGATGCAGCGATGCCTTGAAGCTGTCGGAGGCAATTTTCTTTTCTTCGAGTTCGCGCGGACCGAGCAGCACGGTGCCGTCTTCACGTACGATCATGATCTCGACGTCGTAGCGGTCGTTGGCCGGATTGAGCAGTTTCTTGGCCAGGTCGCGCGCCCAGGTCCAACTGAGGTGCACGCCCAGGACACCCTGGAACTGGCCGTCCGGCCCCATGATCGGCGTGGAGATGTCGACGAAGCGCCACGGATCGGTCATGACCGGCAGCTTCTTTTCCAGCAGCACGGCGGGATGGTAATCGCCGACGAAGAAATCTTTCTGCGCCTTCTGATACCACGGCCGCTGCGCCACGCTCTGGCCTTCCAGCAAACCGTTGGCGGCGGCCAGCACGTTGCCATCCGGCGTGGCGAAACCGATCCAGGCGTAGTTGGGAACGTTTCTTTGCAATTCGTTGAAGACCGCACGCATGCGCGCCGGATCCTTGGCTTCGCGGATCGATGGCCGTTGCGACAGCTGCTTCACGTCGATGTAGCGTTCGCTCATGCTGCGGTCGAGCGCATCCTGCATTTGCCAGGCCAGTTGATTGAGACGCGCCTCGGCTTCGTGACGCGCGTAGCTGCGCGTAAATTGGTCCACCAGCGCCAGCACCGACGCCGTCGTGATCAGCACCGACAGCACAACTCCTATCGTGACCCATGAGGACAGACTCAATGTCGATGAGAGTTTTTTGATGCTCAAGATGGCTCCGGCTGCAGTTCGACGTGAGACCGAAAGAACGGAAATGGCATTGTTTGCCTTCCTCCCGGGCGCTCCCTTTTTGATTCTTTTATGGGGAATATCGAAATATTAGCCGGTCAATTGCATTGGGAGCAATACTTGGCGTGGGAATAAGACTGAAAGCTTGCCAGTCAGACAAGCTTTCCTCCCTGTAAACAGGCAATCTGTTGCAAAAACCGCCGGGCGAGATCTGCAACCGCCTGAACCAGCGTCCCGCGCCTTCTTCAACTCCCTGCTACGTCAGAACTCCAGCGTCGGCACCTTGGGGGTTAACGCGGCGCGCGCCTCGGCCACGATTTCAAACGACCGCAAACGCGCCGCATGATCGTGGATCTGCGCGGTGATCATCAGTTCGTCGGCGCCGGTATCGTCGATGAAATTCTGCAAGCCGGTGCGCACGGTCTCGGGCGAGCCCACGATGGCGCAGGACAGCGAGCGCTCGACGTGGGATTTTTCTTCCGGACGCCAGTAGTCTTCCATGCTCTCGCGCGGAGGATTCAACTGGCCCGGCACACCGCGCACGAGATTGACGAACTGCTGCTGCAGGGACGTGAACAGGCGCTCGCCTTCGCGGTCGGTCTCGGCGGCAAACACATTCAGGCCGAGCATCACGTGCGGACGCTTCAAGGCGTCCGAGGGCTTGAAGCGGGAACGATAAATTTCGACGGCCGACTTCATGAAGCCCGGCGCGAAGTGCGACGCGAACGCAAACGGCAAGCCCATTTCCGCCGCCAGCTGGGCGCTGAACATGCTGGAGCCGAGCAGCCACAGCGGCACATTCAGGCCGTAACCGGGCACTGCGCGCACCGATTGATACGGAGAGGCTTCCTTGAAATATTCCTGCAGCTCGACCACGTCCTGCGGGAAGGTGTCGGCGCTGTCGCCGAGGTGGCGGCGCAAGGCGCGTGCGGTGCGCTGGTCGGAACCGGGCGCGCGGCCGAGGCCGAGGTCGATGCGGCCGGGATAGAGCGACTCCAGCGTGCCGAACTGCTCGGCGATCACCAGCGGTGAATGGTTCGGCAACATGATGCCGCCGGCGCCGACGCGGATGGTTTTGGTGTTGGCGGCGATGTGCGAAATCACCACCGAGGTGGCGGCGCTGGCGATGCCGGTCATGTTGTGATGTTCAGCCAGCCAATAACGGTTATAGCCGAGCGCTTCAGCCTTCTGCGCCAGCTCCTTGCTGTTGTTGAAGGCCTGGGCGGCGGTGCTGCCCTGGTTGATCGGCGACAGGTCGAGTACGGAAAACGGAATCATGGTGTGTCCTTGTTGGAGCCCGCAGGGGATCGAAGCGGGCGACTGGAATGCTTACGCGATTTGCACTAGGCGATCTGAACAACCAGCTTGCCGAAGTTCTTGCCTTCGAGCAGCCCCATGAACGCTTGCGGCGCGTTCTCCAGACCCTGCACCACGTCTTCCCGGTACTTGATCTTGCCGGCCGCAACCCAGGCGCTCATGTCCTTGAAGAACTCGGCGAAATAACCGGCGCGCTGGTAGTAATCGAAGATGATGAAACCCTGCATGCGGATGCGTTTGGTCAGCAGGTTGCGCGGCAACGTACCCAGCAGGGTCGCGTTCGGCGCGACGCCGCTGTATTGCGCGATCAGGCCGCACAGCGGCACGCGCGCATGCACGTTGAGCAACGGCAGCACGGCTTCGAAGACCTTGCCGCCGACGTTTTCAAAATACACGTCGATGCCCTTGGGGCAGGCGTCCTTCAATTGTTGCGGCAAGTCCTCGCTGCGATGATCGATGCAGGCGTCGAAGCCGAGTTCTTCCACGGCATAGCGGCATTTCTCGGCGCCGCCGGCGATGCCGACCACGCGGCAACCCTTGAGTTTGGCAATCTGCCCGACCACCGAACCGACCGCACCCGTGGCGGCGGCGACCACCACGGTCTCGCCCTCCTTCGGCTGGCCGATGTCGAGCAGGCCGGCGTAAGCCGTGAAGCCCGGCATGCCGAACAGGCCGAGTGCGTACGAAGGACGCGGCATGTCTTTGTCCAGCTTGGTGGCGCCGGTGCCATCCGACAGCGCGTAGTCCTGCCAGCCGGTGTAGGCCATGACCAGATCGCCTTCCTGGTAATCGGGATGCTGCGACGCCACCACGCGCGAGACGGTGCCGCCGGTCATGACGGCGTCGATTTCCACGTGGGCGGCATAGGAAGGCGCGTCGCTCATGCGGCCGCGCATGTAGGGGTCCAGCGACAGCCACTGGCCGCGCAGCAGCAGTTGCCCTTCTTCCAGCGCCGGAACGGCCACTTCTTCGAGGCGGAAATTGTCGGCCGTGGGCGCGCCGGTGGGGCGCGAGGCCAGCACGATGCGGCGGTTGGTCTGGGGAGTCGTCTTTGTCATGGGGGAATCCTTTCCTGTTGAAGTTCGTCGGAAGATGTAGGCGCGGCTCAGCCAAGCTCAGCCCGCCTCATCCGGCCTCAGGCAGCACCAGCACCCGACGGGTGACCAGCATGGCCGCCTCCATCGGAGCGCGGTCGCGGCTCAGGCGCGACAGCAGGCTCGCGCCCAGCCATTGCTGGTACAGCATCTGGGCGGTGCGGTAAGGCTCCAGCACGGTGTGCAGCGAACCTTCGGCGACACCGGTGCGGATGGCCTCGGCAATGCGCGCGATGAAGGCTTCGGTGCCGGTGTGCAAGGCCACGCGCATGTCGTCGGACAGGTCGGCCACTTCGGCGCTGAGCTTGACCACCAGGCATTTGTGCTCGGCGATTTCGCAGCATTGCGTCTCCAGCCAGTAGCCCCAATACGTCAGCAAGCGCTCGCGCGCCGTGGTATCGGACTGGCCGTCTGCGCTAAAGCTCTTGTCTAGCCTCTGCAGATATTCGTCCACGTACTGCTCGATCAGCTCGCGGCCGTAGCGCTCCTTCGATCCGAAGTAGTGATAGAACGAGCCCTTGGGAATATCGGCGGCAGCCAGCAGCTCGTTGAGGCCCACGCCGGTGAAGCCCTTTTGGGCGATCAGACGGCGGCCTGCCTGCAGGATGCTGAACTTGGTTTCGGCGTAGGTATCTCTCATGCCGGTTATTTTACCGAAAAATTAGACCGGTCGTCTAAGACCGGTCTTTTTCACCTCCGCTGCCCTGCGCCCGCCATCAATGCCTGGCGCGATCCTCGGGCGGAAACAAGGGCCACACCAGCAACGCTACCACCGCGATAGCAAGCCAGACCGCCGGCCATCCCTGCCAGTGCAGCAAGGGCGGAATCGCCTGGGCGGCCAGGAAGAAGACCAGGAACACGCAGGTATTGCCCAGCCCCAGCGCCGTGCCGACCTGGCGCGGCCCGGCCAGCGTCGCCAGCTCGGTGTAGGCCACGCCATGCCATGCCGACGCGCACACGCCGCCCGCCACCAGCAACAACGCGATCGCCGCCAGCGTCCATTGCGGCCACACGGCAGGCGCCAGTGCCGCCACCGTACCGAGCGCGATATACAACGCCACGCTGAGTGCGCTGCAAGCGCGCAGGTAGCGACGGCGATTGCCGTGGCGGTCGGTCCAGCGTCCGCTCCACACGCGCATCACCGCCGCGCCGATCTGGATCGCAGCCATCGTCGCGCTGATCAGCCCCAGTCCGGCGTGGCCGACGTCGTGCAGGAAGATGGTGGCGAAGGTCAGCACCGATACTTGCGGAAAACACAGGATGCCGATCGCCATCGCCACGCGCCAGACCTCGATGTTGCCCAAGGCGCTGCGGTCCGGTGGAGCAGCTATCACGGATGACGGCGCCGCCGGCGGCTC
>NZ_AJHH01000654.1 GCF_000256565.1 Herbaspirillum lusitanum P6-12
TCACCGCCAACGCCAGCGCGGTGGAAATCAATCCGCACAACAGCACGCGCCGGTCGCCCCAACGATCGGTCAAGACGCCCCACGGCAATTCACTCACGGCCACGCCCAATCCGAGCGAGCCGAGGGCCAGGCCGAGCTGGGTGTTGTCGAGCCGGTAATCGGCGCGCATGAAAATCGCCGTCACCGGGATGCCGGCGAAGGCCGCCGAAAAGCTGGCGTTGGCGAGCACGCCGATGCCGAGGATTTTCCAGCGATGGCTGTCCTGGCGCAGGACTGGCGCGCGCGCGTCCGGTTGTGTTGCTGGCTTCATGATGCGACCTCCGAGGGAAATTGACAGCCTCAGTGTGCCGTGCCACCATGCGTCCAAAATGACATAAAAACCTCCTTTTTGGACAATCCTCTTTTTTGGATGCCCTCCTCCTCCTCCTTCTCCTATGCGCAAGATCGGATTCCTGCTTTTCCTCGATTGCAGCCTGCTCGACTTCACCGGTCCGCTGTCGGCCTTCGACGCGGCCAACCGGCTCGCGGGCAAGACCCTGTACCGGCTCACGCTGTACTCCGAACCTGGCGGCATGATCCGCAGCTCCGCCGGTGCGCTGATCCATACCGAACGCATTGGCCGCACCAGCTTCGATACCCTGATCGTGGCCGGCGGCGGTGCGCCGCGCGAGGGCCTGGTCTCGCCGGCGCTGCGCCGCCACGTGCTGCGTGCGGCGGCGCGCTCGCGCCGTATCGCCGGCATCTGTACCGGCGCCTTCGTGCTGGCCGCCACCGGCCTGCTCGATGGCAAGCGCGCCACCACGCACTGGCGCATGGCCGCCAAGTTGCAGCAGATGCATCCGGCGGTCAAGGTGGACAGCGACCGGATCTACTCACGCGATGGTGCGGTATGGACGTCAGCGGGCATCTCGGCCGGCATCGACCTGGCATTGGCGCTGATCGAAGAGGATCTGGGTGTGGAGTTGGCGCGCGCGGTGGCAAGGGAATTGGTGGTGTACCACCGTCGCCCGGGAGGCCAGTCGCAGTTCTCCAACTTGCTGGAAATGGACCCGCCCTCGGGAAGAATCCGCGAGACGTTAAGCTATGCGCGCAACCATTTGCATGAGTCGCTGACGGTGGAACGCCTGGCCGAAATAGCCTGCCTGAGCCGCCGCCAGTTCGACCGCGCCTTCAGCGCAGAGACCGGCCAGACGCCAGCCAAGGCAATCGAAAAACTGCGCGCCGAAGCCGCGCGTCCAAGAGTGGAAGCAGGAGAAGAATCACTGGAAAACATCGCCCGCGCCGTAGGCTTCGACGACCCGGAACGCATGCGCCGGGCGTTCCTGCGCGTGTTCGGCTATCCGCCGCAGGCGATCAGGCGTGCGCAGCGGAGGCAGGAAACTTTGTATCTTTGAAGTGAAAGAAAGACGACGAAAAAAGAAAGAAGCGAACGACCCATCAAGCCCGAACCAACCTCAACAGAGTAATCTCCGAAGGCGCCAACAACCTCTTGGGCGGTCCCCAATACCCAGTCCCGCGACTGGTATAAACCCACAAATTCCGCAAACGATTCAACCCCGCAACATAAGGCTGCTGCAACGGCACAAAGAAATTCCAGGGAAAGAACTGCCCTCCATGGGTATGCCCCGACAGCTGCAAATCAAACCCCGCATCCGCCGCCGCAGCCGCCGACCGCGGTTGATGCGCCAACAACACCTTCGCGGCACTTACCGGCGCATTGCGAATCGCCGCATGCGGATCGCTGCGCTGGCTCTCGTCGAAATGATGCGCGGTGTAGTCGGTCACCCCGGCCAGCACCAGGCCGGCATCGTCATGGCGCAGCACCACATGTTCGTTCATCAGCACGGTGAGGCCCAGTCGGCGCACTTCCGCAATCCAGGCCGGCGCATTGGAATAATACTCATGGTTGCCGGTGACGAAATAGGCGCCGTGACGCGCACGCAATTGCCCCAGCGGCGCGGTGTGTTCGGACAGTTGCTGGACGCTGCCGTCGACCAGGTCGCCGGTGATCGCCACCAGATCCGCCTTGAGCTCATTGACCTTGTCGACGATGGCGCGCAGGTAGCGCTTCTTGATGGTGGGACCGACGTGGATGTCGCTGATCTGCACGATGGTGAAACCCTGCAACGCCTGCGGCAAGTCGGCGATCGGCACATCGACGTTGACCACTTCGGCCAGCCGGCGCGCGTTCATGTAGCCCACCAAGGTCAGCAGCAAGGCGCAACCGATGACGGCACGCGCGGAGCTTTCAATAATCTCGGGCGTCACCGCATGAAGCAGCGGCAACGCCAGCAAGACCGCCTCGCGCACGAGGGTCAGCAGCAACAAGGAAGAGAACAAGCCCATGACCAGCATGCCGATCCAGGCCAGCCGGTCCGACAGCGGTTGCTGCTTGATCCCGCGCGCCAGCAAGCCGGCCGGGATCAGCACGAACGACAGCACCAGCAACAGCACGCCGACGCCCTGCCAGGCAGCATCGACGCCAAGCGCCGGCAACAGGCGCCAGCCTATCAAGGCATGCAGGGCGCCCATGACCGAGAGGACGAATATGATGGTGAAACGTGACGGCATGTGGCCTCGCAAAGGGAGATGTGTTGGCGTGCATGTTGGTATGCATGCGATGTTTTCAATGGCAGTCCGGCATTGCTGACGGCGGGCTGAACGATCTTCAACCCGGTCGCCAGCATGATTGCTGACCGGATTGTCATCGTTTTGCCGCGCAATGCAAAGCAGTAAAAAATATTTTCTCCGGCGCACAATATTTCGCTCGCCCACACGTCTTCACCTGCATGTCTGCATTGTTGCGAACAGGGGAAGTCATGAACAAATCAAGGATTGCATCGATTCCATCCATTGCGCCCGTACGCCGGGTCGTCGTGGCGGGCGCCAACAGTCCCACCGGCCGCCTGCTGCTATTGCTGCTGCGCGATGCGGACGTCCATGTCACCGCATTGGTGCGCGAACCGGTGCGGCTGACCGCCGATGAAACCGTGGCCCACTGGACCCATAGCGAACGCAGCTTTGAAGTCATCGCCGAAGCCGATGCGGTGGTATTGCTGACTGGCACGTCCGGCTCCTGTTCCGACGACTGGAGCGCCTATCGGCAAGGCATGGTGGACACCGCCGAGCGCATCGCCGCAGCGGTCGGCCCGCGCACTACGCGGGTGGTGTATTTCTCTCATGTCGACGCCGACGCCGAAGCTGACAACTGGCATCTGAAAGCCAAGGGCCTGGCCGAACGCGTGCTGGCGCGGCTGCATAACAGCGTGATCTTCCGCATCGGCCCGGTGGTGCGCGGCAGTCCGCATCCCTTGCCGTTCGAGTTATCGTTGCAGCAACGCGTGCCGGGCGAAACCGTATTGCTGGCCGGCGACGGCGAGCAGCGTTGCCGGGG
>NZ_AJHH01000655.1 GCF_000256565.1 Herbaspirillum lusitanum P6-12
CTATTGCGGAAGCCGCTGCGCTGGGAAAAGGCGATGCCGGCATCTACGAACTGGGCGGTCCGGAAGAACACAGCCTGGCCGAGCTGGCGCAACTGGTCAATGGCCGCCAGGTGCCGCTGCACTGCATGAGCGCGGAACGGTTTTCAGCGCAACGCGGGGTGTCGGCCACCATGGTCGACCTGATGACGCGCGGCTGTGCGCCGCATGAAACGGAAACCACCGCCGCGCTTTTCGGCGTGCAGTTGACGCCCTTGTCGCTGGCATGGCCGCTGGACGATCCCGACAGCTTCGATGAAGATCCGGCGATTGCACCGGCCCTCATTTTCAACTTCGCTCAGAACCCGTAAAGCGCCGCCGGGTTATCGACCAGGATGCGCGTGCGTACTTCGGCCGACGGCGCCCATGCCGGCAACAGGTCGAACAGCGCACGATTGGACGGTTGCGGATTGCGGCCGGGATGCGGCCAGTTGCTGGCCCACAGGCAGCGCTCGGGAAACTTGTGCGCGAAGGTGCGCGCCAGTGCGCTGACGTCTTCATAGTGCGGCGCGCCGGTTTGCGAGGTCTCATACGGCGCCGACAACTTGATCCAGCAACGTCCCGTATCGAGCAGGCGCAACAGGCTTTGCATGGCCGGATGGTCGGGCGTCACCGGCTTGAGGAATTTACCGTTGTGGTCGATCACGACCCGGCACGGCAAGGACTTCAGCACGTCTTCGTATTGTTCAACATCACGACCGTCGATCTGCAGGTTGATGTTCCAGCCGAGCGGCGCAATCTTGCAGCGCTGCAAGTTCGCTTTCGGCAATGTCCAGCGGCACCGCGACGATCGCTCGCGCACTGCCCTGCGCCTGTTCCAGCGCATCGAGCGTGCAGCGGTTGTCGAAACCGTAGCCGGTCGGCTGCACGATCACCGCGCGCGTCAGGCCTAGCGCCTGCTGTTCGCGTTGGTAGTCGGACCACAGCGATTGCGGCGGCGTCGAGGGTGCGGCCGGCATCAGCGCGAAACGCGTGTAATCGTAAATGTGGATATGGCAGTCGCAGGCGCCGTCCGGGATTGTGCTGGAAGTCATGCGCGGTCTCCGCTGATTTTATTGTGCTGATCTTATTGTGCCGCACTGAAGCGCGCCAGCCGGTGCGACTGGTCGGCATTGACCGCGCCTTGAGGCAGCCGACCGGCAAGGATCGCCGCCACCTGATGGACCGTGTCCATCGCCTGATGTTCGGCCGCCTGCGGCGTCAGGCCGCCGATGTGCGGCGTGGCGATCACACGCGGATGGCGCGCCAGCAGCGGCGACGGCATCTGGTCGGGCGCCATGCCGACGTCGAGTGCGGCAGCGAGGATGACCCCGTGATCCAGCGCCTGCAGCAGCGCCGCCTCGTCGACCAGCTCTCCGCGCGAGGCATTGATGAAGAAAGCCGACGCCTGCATCTTCGCGAAGGCGGCGGCGTTGAATAATTGCGCCGTCTCGGCCGTAGCCGGGGCCAGGCAGACCACGAAATCGGATTGCGCCAGCATGGCCTCGAAGCTGGCCGCGACGTGCGACGGTTCGATGATGCTTGCATAGGGATCGGCGACGACGATCTTCATGCCGAGCGCTTGCGCGATGCGGCACAGGTATTGGCCGATGGTGCCGTAGCCGGCCACACCCAAGGTTGCGCCGCGCAATTCGCGGCCCATCCTGACGGCGGGCACGATGCCGTTGCGATAGGCCAGCGCGGCATCGCTGATGCCGCGGCTGAGATCGAACATCGCGGCCAGCACCCATTCCGCCACCGAGGCAGCGAAGCCCGGTGTGGCGCGCGTGACCAGCACGCCGTTGCGGCTGGCGGCGGCGACGTCGATGTTGCGGATATCGACCGCGCCGCGGCAATAGGCGACCAGTTGCGGCAGATGATCGAAGACTTCGGCTGTCGCCGCCGGAATGCGCGGCGCGACGATGATGTCGCAACCGGCGGCGGCGCGCACCAGGTCGCTGGGAGTCAGCGGCGTTTCGCTGTCATTCAGGCGCACCGTTCCCAGCGCCTGCAACAGCGCCAGCGGTTTGTCGCCATAGTAATTCGCGCGCGTCTCGGGCGAGTACGCGAGGTAGATATCGGCCATGTCTCACGTTATTGTTTTCAGTGCGTTTCAGCGCAGCTTGATCTCGACGTAGCGGTTGCGCGGTTCCGGCACGCCCTTCCTGGCCGGGAAGCGCGGTTCGCGCGAGCCCTTGCCGATCACTTCGATGCTGATCAGATTGACTTTAGCACGTATCAGTTCGGTCTCCACCAGCTTGGCGCGACGCACCGACAGCGTGTCGTTGAAGGCGTCGTTGCCGATGTTGTCGGCATGGCCGATGACGAGGAATTCACCGGCCGGGAATTGCTTGAATTCGTCAATCGCCTGGTCGAGGAATTTGCGCGAAGCCGGCGTCAGGCGATCGCGCCCGAGTTCGAATTGCAACACGTAGGTACGCGGACGCAGCGGCAGGTTTTCCATCACCGGCGCATAGCGCTTGCTGACGTCGGCTTCGCTCAGCGTGAGCGTCTTGCCGGCTTTTCCTGCCTGCGTTTCGACCGAGGCGTAGGGCGTCGCCAGCGCGGTTTCGCTGCCGCCGGACTTGACCACGATGCTGCTGGACGAGCCGTCCGGCTGCGGCAGGAGGACGAAGCGCTCCTTGGGACCGGCGCAAGCTGCCAGCAGCAGCGCCAGCGTCGCCGGCGCCAGCAGCCGGGTGAATTGCTGAATCAGCTTATTCATCGGCCACGTCCACAATGAAGTCGGTGCCGCGAATGCCGATAGTTGCCGTCGGCGTCGCGACTTGCTGGCGTTCCGGCGCATGCTTGCCGATCAGGCCGGTGACGTAGCGCAGCGTGCCCTTGACCACGCGCACGGCGACGTTGCCTTCGCCGGAGCTGGCGTCGAAGTTGTATTGCTCCAGCAGGAAATTGCTCTTGGGGCCAAGCGACAGCAAGGTGTCGTCGCGCAACGTGATGCCGACGGCGGCGCCCTCGGCGGTCAGCAGCCGATCGCCCGAAAACACCCGGTCGCCGACATGGGCGAGCGAAGGCTGTTCGCGGCGCAGCACCTGGACGTTGCCGCTGACGACCTTGACGATGCCGGCCGGGACATAATCCTGCACCTGGGCGTGTACGGGAGCGCCGGCGCAGCCACAGCACAAGGCGACCAACAGGAATACGCGATATGTATAGTTTCCCGACCCCATGATTTTCCCGTTTTTAGTGCGTTTCTTGTGGGCGATCTCCGCGAGCGCGGACTTGGCGCATTATAGCGCCGTTATTGCCGTATGGAAGCATTCCAGGACCGCTCTGGGAAGGCGGAAAAGCGCTGTGGACGGGCATTTTCGGTTTTCGGGGCGATCCCTTGCGGCAAAATTTGCTGCATCGCGCTGTCAATCTGGGCGCGAGAAGAGGATAATGGCAGGTCACGCTGTTTTTTCAAGGCCGGCCGCCCCGATCCCTGTTTTTCCCGAGATCCTCTTGCGCGCGGCCGCCATCATTACGGAAGTACATATTTTGACTACGACAAGAAGCAAACGCTGGAACGGCAACATCGACACCCTGAAAGCGCCCTACCTGGCAGGCGTCATTACCCAGATGGGCATTTACGGCGAGCGCGTCCAGTTCGCACTGGTCACGTCGGGCAACGGTCCGCGTTATCAGTTGACCAACACTGCCGGCAAGAAGATGGCCTTCGATGGCAATCATCACCTGCATCATCCGGAAGACGGCGAATTTGCTCCAGGCAACGCCACCGGCGTGTTCACGCTGGACCAGGTCAGGCTGGCCAAGGCCGGCGGCAGCAAGACCACCCGCACGCTGAGCACCGGCGGCGTCAAGCGCGCCACCACGCGTGCGCCAAGCGCAGCGACCCGCGCCAAGGACCAGGTCGACAGCGACAAGTACGAATACTTCAAGGCCAACCGCGCCACTTTGCCGGACACCATCGGCGAGCATTCGGAAGAAATCACCACGCTGATGCGTGGCGGCATGCCGGCGGAACAGGCTTTCGGCGAGATCGTCAAAAAGTATTTCTGAACCGGTACTTCTGAGCTGATCGCGCATGGTCAGCGGTCAGCATCAATGAAAAACGGGAGCCCAAGGGCTCCCGTTTTTCATGCGCGACCGACTTCCGCAAGTGACCGCGACCGTCAGTAAACTTCCGGCACCAGAATCTCGCTCGACACTTCGCGGCGGAAGTAGTCGTCGTGGCGCTCGCGCTCCGGCAACGAAATCGGCGCGTGCTCGACCTCGCCGTACGGCATCTGGTTCAGCAGATGATGGATGCAGTTCAGGCGCGCCTTCTTCTTGTCGACCGCCTGCACCACCCACCACGGCGCTTCGGCGATGTGGGTGCGCTCCAGCATGATTTCCTTGGCTTTGGTGTAGTCCTCCCAGCGGCGGCGCGACTCCAGGTCCATCGGGCTCAGTTTCCACTGCTTGAGCGGATCATGGATGCGGCTCAGGAAGCGCATGTGCTGCTCTTCGTCGGTGATCGAGAACCAGTATTTGACCAGCTGGATGCCGGAACGCACCAGCATGCGTTCGAACTCCGGCGCGGAACGGAAGAATTCTTCGTACTGGTCGTCGCTGCAGAAACCCATCACGCGTTCGACGCCGGCGCGGTTGTACCAGCTGCGGTCGAACAGCACGATTTCACCGGCTGCGGGCAGATGCGAAATATAGCGCTGGAAATACCATTGCG
Organism: Herbaspirillum lusitanum P6-12; assembly: GCF_000256565.1. Lineage (GTDB taxonomy): Bacteria > Pseudomonadota > Gammaproteobacteria > Burkholderiales > Burkholderiaceae_D > Herbaspirillum > Herbaspirillum lusitanum. Next base: position 4,706 of record NZ_AJHH01000655.1, read on the forward strand.
TGCGTTCGCGATCATTCGGCGCCGGCAACGCGGCGACACGGCAGACGCGCGGATTGAGGCGCTGGGTGATGCGCTTGATGACGCCGCCCTTGCCCGCTGCATCGCGGCCTTCGAACAGGATCACCACCTTGTGGCCGGTGGCGACCACCCAGTCCTGCAGCTTGACCAGCTCGGCCTGCAGGCGGAACAGTTCGCGGAAATACAGGCGACGGTCGGCCTTGTCCTGCTCGCTGACGGCGTCGACACCGCCGGCCAGTTGCTCGATCGTGCGATCTTCGATTTCCAGTTCCAGCTCTTCGTCGTAACTGTCGGCGAGCTCGCGATGAATGCGGCGTACCAGTTCTTCGTCGTTCATTTTCTCTCCATCGGATGATGCCTGAATAGCCTGAATAGCTTGAACAGGCGGCGACCGGCTGCGGTCGGCACCGTTGGAACATACCTGAGGATTATGACCGTCAGGTGACAACGGCTGGTTTATTGCCTTCAGGAATCCTTGCGGCCGGTCTTGGCCTGCTGGCGCGCCTGCCATTCTTGCAAAGCAACCCGGTAACGCTCCAGCGCATCCTGGTAAATATCGAAGATGCAGGGATCGCAACCGCTTTGGCAGCAATCTTCCAGCGCCGGTTCTATTGGCGGGGTCGGTTGCGGATCGTCGATGCGGAAAGTAGGCATGCGGGCAAAAAGAAGGAGAAAACCAAAGGGCAAGAGAAAGCTGAAGCGAACAGAACTGTCACGATTATAAAACCGCACGCGCTTCTTTCCCTGCGACAATACGAATTTACCCCGCGTCGCGCGTGGCTCGAATATTTGCCTGAACTGCGCCAGAACGTCGCCCGCACGACGACGTCAAGATCGACAGCGCTTTTCCATGAAGAGGTAGTCGCGATGGATCAGGAATCTCTGCTCAAGCTGGTCAGCATGAAAATGCCTTATGGGAAATACCAGGGACGACTGTTGGCCGACCTGCCGGGCCACTATCTCGGCTGGTTCGCGCGCGAGGGGTTTCCGCGCGGCGAACTGGGCAGCCTGATTGCGCTCATGTACGAACTCGACCACAACGCCCTGCGCTCGCTGCTCGATCCGCTGCGCAAGGACGCCGCCAATCTGCGGCGTTGATCGAATCGATGCCCGTCTGTCACGGCACGATCGTGGTAAACAAATACACCGCGAAAATCACCAGATGCACCATGCCTTGCATGACCGTCGTGCGGCCCGTGCTCAGCGAGAAGGCGGCGACGATGAACGACAGCATCAGCAGCACCGTCGACTTGATGTCCAGTCCCAGCGACAAGGTCCAGCCGGTCGCCAGCGACACCACCGCCACCGCCGGAATCGTCAGGCCGATACTGGCCAGGGCTGAACCGATCGCGAGATTGAGGCTGGTCTGCAAACGGTTGGCGCGCGCGGCGCGCGCGCGCAAGAAATGATAACCGATGCGCGCGTCAGCCTTGCCGACGCGGTTCAATCAGTTGCACGGGAGGGGATTATCTGGCGGACGGCCAGGGGGTGAGGATTTCGGCGCCGTCGGCGGTCACCGCGATCATGTGTTCCCATTGCGCCGAGAGCGAGCCGTCGCGCGTGACCACGGTCCAGCCGTCGTCGAGTTGCTGCACGGCGCGCGCGGG
>NZ_AJHH01000656.1 GCF_000256565.1 Herbaspirillum lusitanum P6-12
GCGATGATGATGCCGACCACCGACTTCGGCGCGCCCAGATTATCCAGACCGGCTTCCAGCGTCGGCGCCAGCGCCTTGGCCAGCAATACCACGGCGCCAAGGCAAGCCAGCAGCAACAAGGCGGCGATGATCGCCACCTTGTTGGAAGGCGGCTCGGCGTGCGCTTCCGCATCGCCGGCGGCGGCGTTGGGCGGCAGGAAATAGTCGCGGTGGCGCACCGTCTGCACCAGCACGAAGGTGCCGTACAAGACCAATGAAATCACCGCGATGAAGGCCAGCTGACTGGTGCTGTAGAACGGACCCGCTGTCGTCAGCGTGTAGTTCGGCAACACCAGCGTGAGCACCGCAATCGCCGCCAGCGTCGCCAGCGACGCGCTGACGCCGCGCTGACCGAACGATTGCTCGCCGTGCTGGCTGGAACCCACCAGCAGGCAAATGCCGACGATGCCGTTGAGGATGATCATGATCGCCGCGAACACCGTATCGCGCGCCAGCCCCGTGGTCGCCTCGCCGCCGGTCAGCATCAGCGACACGATCAGCGCCACCTCGATGAGCGTCACCGCCAGCGCCAGCACCAGCGTGCCGAACGGTTCGCCGACTTTGTGCGCCACCACTTCGGCGTGATACACCGCAGCCAGCACGCTGGCCATCAGGCCGATCACCAGCAGCGCGGCAAACCAGCCAGCCGGTTGCAGGAAGTTGACGGCGTACACCAGCCAGCCCAGGACGGGTGAAACGATGGACCACAGCGGCAGCGACGGAGAAATTTTCATGAGCGGATAAGTATCGTTGTCAGGACGGTGGATGGAAGTTGCAGGCAGGCGAACCGGAGAACAACAAGCGCGCGAATGCCGCGCCCCAAATACATA
>NZ_AJHH01000657.1 GCF_000256565.1 Herbaspirillum lusitanum P6-12
CATGCGGCTGGTGTCGCCGTGCCAGCCGTCCTTGATCACCGTGACGTCGATATTGACGATGTCGCCGTCCTTGAGTACATCGCGCGTGCTGGGGATGCCGTGGCAGACCACGCTGTTGACCGAGGTGCACAGCGTCTTCGGAAACCCGTGATAGCCGACGTTGGCCGGCGTGGCTTTCTGGACCTTGCGGATGTAGTCGTGGCAGCGCCGGTCGAGTTCTTCGGTCGACACGCCGGGCACGACATACTCGCCGATCATCTCCAGCACTTCCGCCGCAAGGCCGCCTGCCACGCGCATCATGGCGATCTGTTTTTCGGTTTTGATGGAGACTGCCACGACGATCCTTGTTGAGATTAAAGACCTCTATTATCCCCGATCACGCCGGCAACTGCAGCGTTTCCCCCATGCAAGACAAGTACCGTGTAGCCCACGCCTCTTTCCACTTCCCCGCTTTTATTACCTTTCAGCTATCAGGAATTCACTGATACCGAAGAGTATGGCGATTCGATACTCTGGCTACACATCGGGCATAGCGGAATTTCCACCGGCCCGGCTTCGGCAGGCACGATCATCCGACGCCACACCGGCTCCCTGCCTGATGGCCAGATTCAGTCGCCCTTGCCGCCGGCAAGGTGCCCA
>NZ_AJHH01000658.1 GCF_000256565.1 Herbaspirillum lusitanum P6-12
TCTCTGAGAGTCTCTATCTCAAGAGTTCGAGGAGATCGAACGCAACGCCAACAAGCAGATTGCCGCACTGGCAAAGCAGCGAAGCGATTACCAGGCGCAGATCAGCGAACCGGAGGAAAAAGCGCTTTATCCGGATATCGAAAAATCCCTTGACGTATTCTTGGCCGAACATAAGAAGATCGTCGATATCTCGCGCTCCGACAAGAACGAAGATGCCCGCCTGCTGCTCAAAGGCGAGTCCACGAAGATCTACCGCAGCCTGCTCGATCAGCTTGAAAAGCTGGTTGACGTCAACGAAAAGGGCGCAGAGAAATCCAGCGCCGATGCCGACGTCACCTATGCCAACGCACGCACGTGGATCATTGCCATGTTGCTGATCTGCATGGCTGCGGCAATGACATTGGCGGTGTGGATTTCACGGGTCATCGCGCGTCCGCTGACCGAAGCAGTCAACGTCGCTCAACGCGTCGCCGGCGGCGACCG
>NZ_AJHH01000659.1 GCF_000256565.1 Herbaspirillum lusitanum P6-12
ACAAGCCGCCGCCGCCGCGCAGTCGATGCAGGAACAGGCCGGCCGCCTGTCGGAAGTGGTCAGCGTCTTCAAGCTGGACGAACGCGCTGCACTGAGCAAGCCGGCCGCGCCGAAGCGCACTATCGATATCACCCCGACCCGCATGCCGGGAGTGAAACCGGCCAAACCGGTCGCCGTTCGCAAGGAAACCCGGCCGGCGCTGAAATCACCGAGCGCAGCCAACGACGAGACCGGCTCCTGGGAACAATTCTGATCCGGAAAAAACACTTCCTGCCCGCAACCCAACCTACCACCTGAGGCCTCCATGGATGCATTCCAAAAAGAAATCGACGAGCGCACGAACCTGACTTCCAGCAACAAATTCGAGTTGCTGTTGTTCCGCCTCGGCAGCGCCAACGGCGACGGCCCGGGTGAGTTGTTCGGCATCAACGTCTTCAAGATCCGCGAGATCGTGCCGATGGTGCCGATCACCACGGCCGCCGGCACCAAGGCGCCGATGCTGGGCATGGTCAACATCCGCGGTCAGGTGATTTCAGTGATAGACCTGCCCGCCGTCACGGGCTGCAAGCCGAAGACTGGCCTGAACATCCTGCTGATCACCGAATATGCTCGCAATACCCAGGCCTTCGCGGTGGAATCGGTGGAAGAAATCGTGCGCCTCGACTGGAGCCAGGTGCTCTCGGCCGAAGCCAGCGCCGGCGGCGACCTCGTCACCAGCATCGCGCGACTCGATTCAGACCTCGACGGCAGCCGCCTGGTGCAGGTGCTGGACGTGGAGCAGATCCTGAACATGACGTCGCCGGTCAAGCAGGCGCTCGACAGCGGCCGCAACGGCGAGCTGAAGGATCTGGTCAAACCCGGCGCCATTGTACTGGCGGCGGACGACTCCAAGGTGGCGCGCGCGCTGATCGAAGACGGCCTGACCACGCTGGGAGTGCCATTCATCATGACCAAGAGCGGCAAGGAAGCCTGGGAAAAACTGCAGGTATTGGGCGCCGAAGCGCAGCGTGAAGGCAAGCAGATCGCCGACAAGGTGGCGCTGATGCTGACCGATCTGGAAATGCCCGAGATGGATGGCTTCACGCTGACCCGCAACATCAAGGCCGATCAGCGCTACAAGGGGATTCCGGTGGTGATTCATTCATCGCTGTCGGGCTCGGCCAACGAGGACCATGTGCGCAGCGTCGGCGCCAACGGCTACGTCGCCAAATTTGCCATCGACGAGCTTGCCGCGGCGCTCAAGAAAACGCTGATGCATTGACGTGTTGATGCATTGCAGGCCCTTGCCGCGCACCTGGAAACCAGTGCCGGCAAGGAATAAGGAATTCCCCGATATCAGTAGCAGGAGCTGTTCATTATCATCACCACATCGCCCAACCCCATCCTCAGAGAGCACATATAGCCATGGATTTCATCTTCCACCTGCTCCAGCAAGATATGTTCCTCGCCGTCGTCTCCTACCTGAGCGTCGGCCTGGTTTTCCTGCTCTACTTTTTCTACCGTGAAAAGAAATGGGAAAACGACCTCGCCATGTATCAGGTCCGGAATATCGTTCCGGACGAAGCGCCGAAACTGCGTAATGCGGAAATCCATGTACTCAATCGCAGTACCGTAAAGACACCTGCCGTCGCCGCATTTGACGACGAAATGCAAGTGGTGGCCGGCGAGGTAATGGAGCAGGAATCCGACAAGTCCGAAAAATCCCCCATCGCTCGCTGAGGGCGAGCTGCGGCGGATTCTTCGATTCGCGGCAAACTTCCATACCGGACACCTGCTTACACGCCGACGCGGTCCCTGCCGTCGCCCTTGGCGCGATACAGCGCCTGATCCGCGACACCGATCAGATCGCGCACCGACATTCCTTGTTTCACTTCAGGCAAACAACCGACGCCGAGACTGACCGTCACGATACCGTCCGGATTGGCCGCATGTTCGATCTGCTGCGCACGCACCGCCAGTCGGATCTGTTCCGCAATCGCCGTCGCGCCCGCGGCATCGCAATCGGGCAGGATGATGGCGAATTCCTCGCCACCGTAACGCGCCGCCAGATCGCCGGGACGCCGTTCGCCGGACAGGATGGTTTTCCCGACCTTGCGCAGGCATTCGTCACCGGACAGATGCCCATATAAATCGTTGTACAACTTGAAGCGGTCGACATCGATCATGATCAAGGCCAGGCTCTCGCCGCTGCGCACCGCGCGGCTCATTTCCCGCGCCAGCGCGCCGTCGAACTGACGTCGGTTGGCCAGGCCGGTGAGACCGTCCTGCAGGGCCAGCCGCTCCAGGGTCTGATTCAGTTTCTCCACTTGCGCGCGCGCTTCGTTGGCTTCGTTCTCGGCGATCGAGCGCTTATCGATCTGCGCCACCATGCGCTGCCCCATGAGCGCAAAACCAGTCACCAGGAGCAGCACGCCGATCATGTGCATATAGGCGTCGGCGCGCCATTCGGCAAAGATCTCGTCGCGCGACAGCGCCACCGAAACGAACAGCGGAAAAGCGTCCAGATGGCGGTAGCCGTTGATGCGCTCGACGCCGTCCTGCGACGACTTGATGACGGCCAGGCCGCTGGCGTGCCTGGCAGCATGATCGCGGTAGATGGCGGCGTCGGCCATGCTCTTGCCGATCGAGTCTTCGCGCAGCGGACGACGGAACACGATGGTGCCGCGGTTGAGCGCCAGCAGGATAGCGCCGGACTTGCCGATGTCGAAGCTGTCGTAGAAACGTTGGAAGTAAGCCATGTCCACCGTCGCCAGCACCACGCCGCCAAAACTGCCGTCGGCGTTGTTGACGCGGCGGCTCACCGTGGCGATCCACTTTCCGGTGGATCGACTGCGCACCGGCGAACCGATATAGGGGCCGTCGTCGGGATGGTCGCGGTGATAAATGAAATACTCGCGATCAGCATTGTTCTGTGTGTTGTCCAGCCGCGGCTGAGAATTGACGACCCAGCGACCCTGGTTGTCGTAGACGAAGATGCCGTTGAGCTGCGGCAGTTCCTTGACCTGTACCGCCAGCAGGCGATGCAGGCGCTCCAGCGCCTCCGGCCCGGTGCCGTCGATGCGCAGACGCTCCAGCAAACCCACCAGCACGGTGTCGGCTTCCTTCAACGTGTCATCGGCATGCTGCGCCAGCGCGCGCGCCATGTTGGTGACCGAAACGGTGGCTTCGCGCTCCTGGATCACGCGCGCCTGCCAGGTGCGCCAGATATCGAGGCCGATGATTGCCACACAGGCCAGCAGTACGAAGGCCGCCGCCAGTAGTGCCGTGGATGAACGTTTGTAATGAACCATTGGACTCCGGATGGATTACGGATGGACGGCGGATCAATCGAGATCGGCGATCAGCCGCGCTGCGCCAGTTTGAAAGCGCCGACCTGCTCCACCAGCTTTTCCGCTTCGTGGCGCAGGCTCTCGGCGGCAGTCGCGGCCTGCTCGATCAGTGCGGCGTTTTGCTGCGTCATCTGGTCGATGTCGCCGACGGCGCGCGTGACTTCGCCGATGTCTTCAGTCTGTCCTGCACCGGCGGTTGCAATATCGCGCATGATCGTCGCCACGCTGCCGATGGCCGTCTCGATTCCGGACATGGCGCCGCACGCCGATGATGTCGGCGACCTTGTGCGAACTGGCGCGTATCGCGCCCATCGTCGCCACTACCGAGCCGACCACCTTGCCGCCTTCGCCGGCATGCGTGGAAGCGTTGTCGACCAGGTTGCCGGCCTGTTGCGTGTGACTTGCGTTGTTGCGCATGGCGGCGCTGAAATTATCCATGGTGGCGCGCACCTGCTTGAGCGCGCCGGGGCGCTTCCGCGCGGGCCGACAGGTCGTCGTTGCCGGCGGCAATCTCGTGCGCGGCGATATTGATGCGTTCCGAACTTCCACGCACGGCGCCGACGATGGTCGCCAGTCCTTGAGCGACGCCGTTGATGGCTTGCGTCAGCTGGCCGATCTCATCGCGCCGGCCCACATGGATCATGGTGGTGAGATCGCCCTTGGCCAATTGCTGTGCGGCGGCCGTGGCATCGACCAGCGGTCGCGTCACCATGCGTTGCGCCAGCCAATACAGACCGCCCATGCCCAGCGCCAGCAAACCCAGCGCGATCGCACCATAGTGCAACAGCAGCGCCGCGATGATCGCGGGCGCGCCTGAGGTCGCGGGCGGCAGCGCCGACACGGCCGCAACACTCGCCCAGACATAAGCGCCCAGCACCGTACCGGCGATGCCGAAGGCCAGCATGCCCAAGCGCGCGCCGATGCCGACCTGGAAGCGCTGGCTGACGTCGATGCCGACATACAGCACCGCCACCACCCGTCCCTGCGCGTCGCGCACCGGATCGTAGCGGGTCATGTACTGGCGGCCGAACAATTGGGCGAAGCCGGTATAGCTGCGGCCGGCCAGCAAGTCGCGATAACCGGCGTGGGCGTGATCGAGCAAGGTGCCGATGGCGCGTTCGCCGTTCTCTTTTTTGACCGAAGTCGAGATGCGCACGAAGTCCTTGCCGCGCTGGACGAAGATGGTGGCGCTGCCGCCGGTCGCCGCTGAAAAACTGTCGATCCTGCCGAAATTGAGATTGAGCACTTCAGCGCCGTTGCGCAGTACCGGTGTGGTCTCCGCGCCGACCACCAGCAGCTCGCGCGCATCGGTGGAAAATGTATCTGGATAACTGCCGGCGAGCCTGCGGGCGAGTTTGTCGATTTGATAAGCAAGCGGCAGAAAGCTGTGCATGACTGACAACCCTTCCTGAATGCGATTTTTGTTGTGGTCTCGAGTCGACGCCGGGGTGGGCACTGGTGCTGACACCGGCTTTGATTTTATGTCGATGGCCGATTGTAGACCAGCGTTGCACTGGAGGAAATCTTGTTTTCGAGGATGTCTTTATACGAATGAAAAACTGCGGAGCAATACGATAGTACAGAGACAGGTGCGGCGTAGTCGGCCGGATGAAGTTCCCGCAGGCAACCCAAGAAGAACATCGCGCCATACACCACAAACCCTACGTCATGGCATTTTCGCCACAACTTCGCGGCTCCCGTTGACTTTTAAGACGACCGGTCATATTATTGCTGCATGTCCAAGCCAAATACCCGTGACCAGATTTTCGACGCCGCGCTCAAACTCCTGTTGGAACGTGGTTTCAACGCGTCGAGCGTGCAAGACATCACGGTCGAGGCCGGCGTGCCGAAGGGTTCGTTTTACAACCATTTCGAGAGCAAGGAAGCCCTCGCCGCCGAAATCGTCAGCGACTATGCCTCACGTCGCAGCACATTGCGCGAGATCCTGGCCGACGACCGCCTGCCGGCGCTGGAACGCTTGCGCGGCTACTTCACGGCGCTCAACCAGCGCCTGGTTGACCGTGGTTTCCAGCACGGCTGCATGATCGGCAACATGACTGCGGAATTGTCGGAGCAAAGCCCGGTGATTCGCGAGCAGCTGCTCAGGATTTACGGCAACTGGAGCACCGCGCTCGAATACGCCATTACCGCCGGCCAGCAAGACGGCAGTATCCCGAACCAGCTGAGCGCCAAGACATTGGCGGGTTTCCTGCTCAATGCCTGGGAAGGCGCGACCTTGCGCGTGCGCGTGGAGCGCAGCCCGGATGCCTTCGATCAATTCATGGAAGTGGTTTTCAACAAAGTCCTGAGCTGAGCAGAACCGAACCGATTCACGCTACACAGAATATTTGCAGCAAGCCGCTTCAATGGAAGCGGCATTTTTTTCACCAAGTTTAAGACGACCGGTCATTTCATCTCATTTTTATATCGAGAATTTCATGAACACATCTTCTCTTCCCGCTTCCGCTCCTGCGGCGAGCAATGCGCCTCTGTACTGGATGGCGCTGGGCACCTTCGCCGTCGGCGCCGAGGGTTTCATGATCGCCGGCATTTTGCCGACGGTAGCCAAGGACCTCGGCGTCAGCGTTGCGGTCGCCGGCCAGTTGGTGGTGGCGTTCACCGCCGCTTACGCCATCAGTTCGCCGATCCTGACCGCGCTGACCGGCGCCCTGAGCCGCCGCGGCCTGCTGATCGGCGCGATGACCGCCTTCACGCTGGCCAACCTGCTGGCCTGGCAAGCCGGCGGGTACTGGTCGCTGATGACCGCGCGCATCCTGCTGGCCTTCGCCGCCGGCCTGTACGTACCCAATGCGCTGGCTCTGGCCGGTGCGCTGGTCGCGCCGGAAAAACGCGGCAGTGCGCTGGCGCTGGTGAGCGGCGGGATTACCGTGGCAGTGGCGCTGGCGGCGCCGCTGGGGACCGTGATCGCCGACAGCCTCAGCTGGCGCATGACCTTCGCCGGGGTGGCGCTGCTGGCAGCCATCGCGACGCTGGGACTGATGCTGGGACTGCCACGCGGCATCGGCAACAACCTGCCGGTCGCCAGCCTGCGTGAACGCGTGCTGGCCGCGCGCGACCCGGCCGTGCTGCGCGCCCTGCTGACCACGCTGCTGTGGGCCACCGGCGCGTACACCATGTACACCTATTTCGCGCTGTACCTGAACCAGGTCACCGGCATCCACGGCACCCACGTCGGCTACGTGCTGTTCGCCTGGGGCATCTCGGCTGCGATCGGCGTCATGGCCGGCGGTAAGATCGCCGACCGCGTCGGCTTCCGCCGCGTTACCGGTCCGGCGCTGATGTTCCTGATCGCCGCCTTCCTGACGCTGACCGCGATTGCCTACCTGCTGCCGGCCAGCCTGGCGGTGCTGCCGGTGTTCCTGAGCGTGATCGTGTGGGGCATTTCGGGATGGGCCTTCTATCCGGCGCAGCAGACCAACCTGATCGGCATCGCCGGCATCAAGCTGGCCCCGATCGCGATGTCGCTCAACGCCTCGTTCATGTACCTGGGCTTCTCGATCGGCGCCAGCGCCGCGCGCGATGGCC
>NZ_AJHH01000660.1 GCF_000256565.1 Herbaspirillum lusitanum P6-12
TCGGCGCGGGTTTTATTTTTTGTCCGCTTGGATGCGCGAAGCATCCGAAAGGTCACATGACGGAAGCCTGCGGGGAATCTACCCGATTACAGATATTCGAGATTGCCGTCGACGCTGATCGCTTGCCCCGAGATATTTCGCGCGGCAGGCGACGCCAGGAACAAGGCCATCGCCGCGACATCCCGGGTTGTCACCAGGCGCCGCAGTGAAATCTTCTTGACGTAGTCTTCGCGCATCTCGTCGAAGCTCACTCCAAGCGTCTTTGCCCGGGCGGCGATGACGCCGTCCATGCGTTCGCCCTCCACCACGCCGGGAAGAATTGCGTTGACGCGGATATTGCTGGGTCCGAGCTCGACCGCCAGCGATTTCATCAGACCGACGATGGCCCATTTGGTCGAGGCATACGGCGTGCGGAACTGATAGCCCAGGCGTCCGGCCACCGAGGAAAGCGTGATGATGCCCGGATTTTCCGAAGTCTTCTTCAGCAAGGGAACGGCGCGTTTGAGGAAGTAGAACTGGCTGTTCAGATTGGTATTGATGGTCTGGTCCCAGGCGTCCGCGTCGAGGTCTTCAACCGCGCCCGTCGGTCCGGCGATGCCGGCATTGTTGATCAGCAGATCGAGGCCGCCGAGCTTCCCGGCCGCGTCCGCCATCACTGCATCGACGTCTTCGCGCTTGACGCCGGCATGGATGCCGGGGTGCTTCTTCCTGATTGCTTCGACGGCGGCCGGATTGATGTCGCAGACGTAGACCGCCGCGCCGGTTTCCAGGAATGCTTCCGCAATGGCTGCGCCGATGCCTGTGGCGGCGCCGGAGATGAAGACGCGCAGGCCGGCGTCCGGCTTCAATAGATCAACTGTTTTCATGAAAATCCCGACATGTGAGCACGTAGGCCACGTCATCGGTCGACGATGATGTGGCGGGAAAAATTATCCGGTGAAGAGTCAGGCTACCGCGTCAACCCGCCCGATACCCCTATCACCGCAGCGTTAATATAGCTCGCTTCGTTACTGGCCAGGAAGGCATGGATATTGGCGCCCTCCTCCGGCTTGGGTACCCTTCGGTCCCAGTGCGCGGCTCCAGGTCTTGTTCGGTTGCGTCGGCGATTGGCGTGATTCCGCCTGATGGTGCTTCATTCCGAAAAATGTCGCGCCACCCACTGCTCACACGCCGTCCACAGTTGCGGTGCGCCTTTTTGAATCACGGGACCGTAGCGGAACAGCACCTGTTCCAGTGAAACGCCGTTCTCCGTCCAGGTACCGCCACCGGTGAAGATATTGATGAGCAACGGCTGGAAGCGATCCAGTGCCTTGGCGAATTTTGCGTCGTCGGTTTCCGCACGTTCGAATTCCTGCCACAGGGCCAGAAATTGATCACCCTGGTTTTCGGGCAACATGCCGAACAAGCGCTCTGCCGCCTTCACTTCCTGCTCCGCCTGCGCCGCCGCCGAAGACCCGCCGTGAATCGGAAAATCGCCGACGTCGATCTCGACAATGTCGTGCAGCAGGAGCATCCGGATGACGCGATTGGCATCCACGGTCCCATTCGCATATTCGCTCAGCAGCATGGCGTACATGGCCAGGTGCCAGGAATGCTCGGCGGAGTTTTCCTTGCGGCTTTGATCGAGCAGCGGCGATTGCCGCATCACGGTTTTCAGGCGATCGATTTCCCGCAGGAAGCCCAGTTGCTGTTCCAGTCTTGCCAATTCCACAAGCATCTCGCGCAAAAATATAATTTCATGATTATACAAAGCTGTACCGGATGCCGAATCTGACCAGGCCGGGTTGGGAGCGCCCTTTCTCTCCCACGCCGCCGTGTTAAGATACCGGCATGGAATCCGGAATGCAGAATTCAATTGATCAAAATACCTTGTATATCGAGAAGGTGTACGACCGCCTGCTCGAAGCCATCACCAGCGGCGACCTGAAACCCGGCGAACGGGTGCGGCAATCGGCGCTGGCTGACCGCCTCGGCGTATCGCGCCAGCCTATCAGCCATGCCTTGCAACTGCTGCGATATCAGGGGCTGGTGCGCGACGCCGGCAAACAAGGGGTGGAAGTTTCCCCGGTCAATCCCGACTACATCGTTCATCTCTACCACGCGCGCGTCTCGCTGGAATCCAGTGCCGCAGCCATGGCGGCGCAGCGGGTCAAGGATGGTCTCGCGCCGAAAGATGACATCGATGCGCTAAAGGAGACGATTGAACTGGGCGTCAGCGCGATGCGGCATAATGCGCCGCTGTCTGTGCTCGTCAAGGCGGATTTCCGTTTCCACATGGCGATTTACCGGCTCAGCGGCAATCCGGCGATTGAGCAAATCATGGCCGGACAATGGCCGCATCTGATGCGTTCCATGATGGCCGTGCTCAATGATCCCGGCGTACCGGTGCGTGCCTGGGAAGAACATCAGATCATCGCGACGCATATTTTTGCCGGCGTGGTGGATGAAGCGTTTCAGGCGGCCGCCCGGCATATCGAACGCGCCGGCCGCGACCTCGCCAAGCGCCTGAGTGCCGGTCGTGATCCGACGGCGTGAGAGGTACTGAGGCAGGCAGTCATTGCCTTGCCTGCTTTCATTTCCCTTTCCAGCCTTCAAGCCTTTCCCATCCGCGGCCGCCTCGGCCGCCATCTCCTTGGGTTTTGCCGTCCTTGACCACTTAAAACCTTACTCAGTATCAAACTGACAATAAATCCCGATTTTCGCCTTTCGGCTTGATTGGGATTCTGTTCTCGCCCGGCTCTCCAGAGCATATTCTGCGGCATCCTTTACTAGTCGCACCCCACTCCCACTCAGCTTCAGCGGCACTCAAGCCGCGCGTGTCCCTGAATCCCATGCTTTCGAATTCGCGAATTTCTCGTTGACCTGCTCATGGGGGACGACTATTATTTGAAAACTGAATTCGGAATTCCAAATTCAGAATTCAAAAATAAAATCAAATACATCGACCCATCAAGTCCACAGGAGACAATATGAAACTCAACGCAGAACAACTCGCCCGCTTCGATGAACTTGGGTATGTCTTTCTTCCAGATTGCTTTTCCGAAGCCGAAATCACCGCATTGCGTAATGCTTCGGCGGCCGTACTGGAGATGCAACGTCCGGATATCTGGCGGGAAAAAGATGGCACCCCGCGTACCGCATTTGCCTGCCATCAATACAACGAAGCCTGCAAACTGCTGGCCGCGGACGAACGCCTGGTAGCGCCGGTGGCGCAGTTGTTCAACGAAGAGGTGTACATTCATCAATTCAAGATCAATGCCAAAGCGGCTTTTACCGGTGAAGTCTGGCAATGGCATCAGGATTTTCCGACGTGGCACAAGGATGACGGCATGCCGGAACCGCGCGCCATGAACATCGCGGTATTCCTGGATGAAGTGATGCCGATCAACGGCCCGCTAATGGTGGTGCCGCGCAGTCACAAGGCCGGCGCGCTGGAATCTGCGCACGATACGGAAACCACTTCCTATCCATTGTGGACGCTGGACAAGAAGACCGTTACCGAGATGGTCGATCGCAATGGCATCGTCACCCCGACCGGCAAGGCCGGCGGTGTATTGATGTTCCACGCAAATATGGTGCACGGCTCGGCCGGCAACATCACTCCGTATCCGCGCCGTATCGTTTATCTGACGCTGTCGGCAGTATCGAATGCGATCACCAAACCGACACGGCCGGATTTCATTGCGCATCAGGACTTCACGCCGCTGCACGCGAGCAGCGCCAATATTCTCAAAGAGTATGCCGAACGTGCTGCGGCGGCGCCCGCCAAGTCTGCCCTGGCAGCCTGAGCCGCAGCCTGCTTCCGACGGAGCCTGGCTCATGCAGGCGGGAACCGCAACTCCCGCGCCGCATGTTCCGGGCCCCGATATTCCGTACATCTCATCTCCGTACATCATTGAGGAAAATCATGTCTGAACGCATGAAAGGAAAGGTCGCCATTGTCATCGGCGCCGGCTCATCCGGGCCAGGCTGGGGCAACGGCAAAGCTGCAGCGGTGCTGTATGCACGTGAAGGAGCCAGGATATTCGCGGTCGATTTTCGTATTGAAGCTGCGCAGGAAACCGCAGCCATCATTCGCAGTGAAGGCGGGGAGTGCACCGCCTTCCGGGCCGATGTCGCCAGCAGCGACGATATTCGCGAAATGGCCGCCGCCTGCATGGCGACCTACGGCCAGATCGATGTGTTGCACAACAATGTCGGCATTGTCGAAACCGGTGGTCCGGTCGAGACTTCGGAGGAAAGCTGGGACCGTGTCATCGCGGTCAATCAGACCAGCATTTTTCTGACCTGCAAACATGTGCTGCCGTATATGGCGGCACGCAACGCCGGCGCCATCGTCAACATCGGTTCGATTGCCGGCCTGCGCTGGATCGGTTTCCCCTATCTGGCCTACAGCGCCGCCAAGGCGGCATTGATCAGCATGACCTCCAACATTGCCGTGGAATACGCGGCACAAGGCATCCGTGCCAATTGCGTGTTGCCGGGCCTGATGAACACGCCCTTGATTCGCGAACCGCTGACCAAGACGTATGGCGGCAATGTCGATTCGATGATTGCCCAACGCGACAAAATCTCCCCCACCGGCAAGATGGGAGATGCCTGGGACACCGCATATGCCGCACTGTTTCTGGCATCCGACGAAGCCCGCTACGTCAATGGCACCAGCATCATCGTCGATGGCGGCCTGACGGCGCGTTGCGTCTAGCGCAGCATCTGGCCGGATCATCGCGCCGTATTCAAATAAAAATCATGGAGACAGACATGCAAATCACTCGCCGTACCGTTTTGAAAGCCGCCGCCTCGGCAGTCGGCATCGCCGCCGTCGGCGCCCCCAGCGTGCGCGCACAAACTGCCGTGTTCAACTACAAGGTGGCGACCAACGTTCCGGTCACCCATCCGATTTATATCCGCCTCAGCGAAGCTGCCGAAAAAACCAAGGCGGAAACCGGCGGCAAGGTCGACATCAAGGTGTTCCCGAATGGCCAGTTGGGTTCGGATACCGATCTGCTCAGCCAGGTGCGCTCCGGCAGCGTCGAGTTCCTGACCTTGCCTGGCGTGATTCTGGCCAATCTGGTGCCGATGGCTTCGCTCAACAGTGTTGGTTTTGCCTTTCACGATTACCCCGCAGTGTGGAAAGCGATGGATGGCGATCTCGGCAAATACATTCGTTCGCATATCGAGAAAACCAATCTGCACGTATTCGACAAGGTGTGGGACAACGGTTTCCGCCATATCACGTCGAACAAACCGATCAACACGCCGGCTGAACTGGCGAACATGAAAATCCGGGTGCCGGTCAGCCCCTTGTTGTTGTCCTTGTTCAAATCGCTGAAGGCAGCGCCGACGCCGATCAACTTCAACGAGTTGTACAGTGCGCTGCAGACCCGCATCGTGGATGGTCAGGAAAATCCTTTCCCGATCATCACCACTGCCAAACTGTATGAAGTACAGAAATATTGTGCGATGACCAGTCATGCCTGGGATGGTTACTGGCTGCTGGCCAACAAACATTCCTTCGCCGCACTGCCGGTGGCGCTGCAAGACATCATCACCAGAAACTTCAATGCAGCGGGTGTCAATCAGCGCGCCGACAGCGAAAAAATGGCGGCCGACCTGCAACAAGAACTGGCCGCCAAAGGCTTGATTTTTTCCAAACCGGCCACCGCGCAATTCCGCCAGGTGCTGCAACAAAGCGGCTTCTACAAGGAATGGAAAAACAAGTTTGGTGAAGAGGCATGGGCGCAACTGGAGGCGGCGGTGGGCAAGCTGGTTTGAGTGAGTTGCCGTGACACGGACAAGCTGATCCCGAACCAAGCTGGAACGACAAAGTCTCGCCGACAGGCGGGACTTTGTCATTGGCAAACAGAGAACGGCTTTGAGGCCGGCTACCTCCGCGCGTATTTATTCGTTTCGTTTGTTGATTTTCCCCGCAGAATTGCCCTCGCCATTTGAGCCGTCCGAGGGGATCATGCCAAATCGACAACAACAGTTCAGACTTAAACGAATTCCGACAATTACGCGACTCCGCGCGACTTAAATCATCCCTGCCCTTGAAAAACCCCCATCCCGCCCCTATACTTAGCACTCGTCAGGGGAGAGTGCTAACAGCTTCTTTTCTGGCCTACCCACTTTTCCGATGTGGCACGGAGTTCTTGCTGCAGGGCTTAAGTACACTTTGCAGCCAACGCCGCATTATTTATAACTTATTGAATTTTAAGGAGTTTTCATGAGCCTTCGTCCTTTGCACGATCGCGTTATCGTCAAGCGTCTCGACCAAGAAACCAAGACCGCATCCGGTATCGTGCTGCCTGACGCAGCAACTGAAAAGCCAGACCAAGGCGAAATCCTGGCTGTCGGCAACGGCAAGATCCTGGACGATGGCAAGGTCCGTCCGCTGGCAGTCAAGGTCGGCGACCGCGTTCTGTTCGGTAAGTACTCCGGCCAAGCCGTGAAGATCGACGGCCAGGAACTGCTGGTCATGCGTGAAGAAGACCTGTTCGCCGTCGTCGAAAAGTAATCGACGTCCGCTGCCGCGGCGCGACGTAAATCGTCCTGCGCCGGCAGCGAACAAGTCTGATCGGAGCTGATCGAGCCGATTCAAACGCAATTCAGCAATTCATAAACGAATTTTGGAGAATCCAACATGGCAGCAAAACAAGTAATTTTCGGCGATGACGCACGTGCAAAAATCGTCAATGGCGTCAACATCCTGGCTAACGCAGTCAAGGTAACCCTCGGTCCGAAGGGCCGCAACGTGGTTCTGGAGCGTAGCTTCGGCGCCCCTACCGTCACCAAGGACGGCGTTTCGGTTGCGAAAGAAATCGAACTGAAAGACAAGCTGGAAAACATGGGCGCGCAACTGGTTAAGGAAGTTGCTTCCAAGACTTCCGACAACGCAGGCGACGGCACCACTACCGCGACCGTGCTGGCTCAAGCGATCGTTCGCGAAGGCTTCAAGTACGTTGCCGCCGGTTTCAACCCGACTGATCTGAAGCGCGGCATCGACAAAGCAGTTGTCGCCATCGTTTCCGAAATCAAGACACTGTCGAAGCCAACCACCACCAGCAAGGAAATCGCCCAAGTCGGTTCGATCTCGGCTAACTCCGATTCCGACATCGGCGACATCATTGCCAAGGCAATGGACAAGGTCGGCAAAGAAGGCGTCATCACCGTGGAAGACGGCAAGTCGCTGGAAAACGAACTGGACATCGTCGAAGGTATGCAATTCGACCGCGGCTACCTGTCCCCCTACTTCATCAACAACCAAGAAAAGCAAGTTGTTGCGCTGGAAAACCCATTCGTCCTGCTGTTCGACAAGAAGGTTTCGAACATCCGTGACCTGCTGCCGATCCTGGAACAAGTCGCCAAGGCCGGCCGTCCACTGCTGATCATCGCTGAAGATGTCGAAGGCGAAGCACTGGCAACTCTGGTGGTGAACAACATCCGCGGCATCCTGAAGACTGCCGCCGTCAAGGCTCCTGGCTTTGGCGACCGTCGCAAGGCAATGCTGGAAGACATCGCTATCCTGACCGGCGGTCAAGTGATCGCTGAAGAAGTCGGCCTGACTCTGGAAAAAGCCACTCTGGCTGAACTGGGCCAAGCCAAGCGCATCGAAATCAGCAAGGAAAACACCACCATCATCGACGGTAACGGCGAAGCCATCGCTATCGAATCGCGCGTCAAGCAAATCCGCGCGCAAATCGAAGAAGCGACTTCCGACTACGATCGTGAAAAGCTGCAAGAACGCGTTGCCAAGCTGGCAGGCGGCGTTGCACTGATCAAGGTCGGCGCGGCTACCGAAGTCGAAATGAAGGAAAAGAAAGCACGCGTTGAAGATGCTCTGCACGCTACCCGCGCAGCAGTTGAAGAAGGCGTCGTTCCTGGCGGCGGCGTGGCATTCCTGCGCGCACGCGCCAACATCAAGGACTTGAAGGGCGACAATCCTGACCAGGAAGCCGGCATCAAGATCGTGCTGCGCGCGATCGAAGAGCCACTGCGCCAAATCGTGTTCAACGCCGGCGACGAACCATCGGTTGTGGTCAACGCAGTGTTGGCAGGCCAAGGCAACTACGGTTACAACGCTGCTGACGGCACTTATGGCGACATGATTGCACTGGGCATTCTGGATCCAACCAAGGTTACCCGTTCGGCATTGCAAAATGCTGCTTCGGTCGCCGCCCTGATCCTGACTACCGAAGCGATGATCGCTGAGCAGCCAGAAGACAAGTCGGCTGGCGGTATGCCAGGCGGCATGGGTGGTATGGGCGGCATGGGCGGTATGGACGGCATGATGTAATTCGGCTGCGCCTGCATTCTCCGGAATGCGGGCGCACCGGAAAGCACGCTTTCCACACGGCTATACGTAGCACGCAGCAAAAGAAAAGGCCTCGAGCGATCGAGGCCTTTTTCATTGTGCGCAGCGTTTGCGTTTGCTCTGCTGCCCTCTGCTACTCAGACCTCGGATCACTCCGCGAACAGCAAACCCTGGTTCGGATCCGGCAGCTTGCTGCGGCGCTTTTGCGGGACGGCGGTGCCGGGCTTGTTGTGCAAGGCATGCGCGCCCTCCAGCGTGAGCAACAACTCCTTGGCCTTGAGTCCGCCAGCGAAGCCGGTCAGTTCGCCCGAGGCGCCGATCACGCGATGACAGGGGGCGATGATGGAGATGGGATTCTTGCCGTTGGCTGCGCCGACTGCACGCACCGCCTTGATGTCGCCCAGTTGCACGGCGATTTCGCTGTAGCTGCGGGTTTCGCCGAACGGGATGGTCAGCAGCGCCGCCCATACCCGCTTCTGGAAATCGGTGCCGGTGAAATCCAGCGGGACTTCAAACTGTTTGCGCTTGCCCGCGAAGTATTCGTTGAGCTGGCGTTCAGTCTCCAGCAGCACCGGGCTGGCGGGGTCGGCGCTCATCTCACCCAGCCGCACGCGCGTGGGCTTGTCGTTTTCCCACAGGATCGCCGCCAGCCGCTCGCCGCGGCCGACCAGGGTCAGCTCGCCGACGGGCGAGTTCATGGTTGTGTAGACGTATGCCATCGATGGTTTCCTTCCGGGCCGGGACGGCTATCTTAGTCGCATTGGCGCAAACATGCAGGGGGGACTTGACTGCTTATCGGAAATGAAACAGCCGGCATGGCCGGGCCGGCATTCTTCATTGCAATTCGCGCCAAAAAGCGCTTGGTTATGCCTTTTTCTCATTAGGGAATATGCAAAATGTAGTTCCGCCTGCAACGAAATCCTCATAAAATCACGGCTCTATATAAAAATATCGGCAGCAGGCTGGTTATTTAGCCGCCCTGCTGCCTTTTTCTTGAAGCAACAATCAAGCAACATCGAAAGCAATATGATCGAAATTCAGGGGGTCACCCAACGCTTCCCCAACGGCAGCGGCACGGTCGATGCGGTACGCAACGTCGACCTGTCCATCCGCAAAGGCGAAGTCTTCGGCATCATCGCTGTCGTCGCGCACCGTCTACAACAACATCGCGCTGCCGCTGGAACTGGCCGGCCTGTCCAAGGCCGAGATCGCCAAAAAGGTCGAACCGTTGCTGGAACTGGTGGGCCTGACCGCGTTGAAGGATCGCTACCCCGCGCAAATCTCCGGCGGCCAGAAGCAGCGCGTCGGCATCGCCCGCGCCCTGGCCAACGATCCCAAGGTATTGCTGTCGGACGAAGCCACCTCGGCGCTCGATCCGGAAACCACGCGCTCGATTCTCGAGCTGCTGCGCAAGATCAACAAGGAACTGGGGCTGACCATCGTCCTGATCACGCACCAGATGGAAGTCATCAAGGTGATCTGCGACCGCGTCGCCGTGATGGAAGCCGGCGAGGTCATCGAACAGGGCGAAGTGCTGGACGTGTTCCGCGAACCGAAACATGAAGTCACGCGCGCCCTGATCGGCGACGTGATCGCCCACGAACTGCCCAAGGGCGTGCTGGAGCGTCTGCGCGCGCGTCTGGCCAATACCGAAGCAGGTTCGGGTACGGATCACCTGTTCCGCTTCGCCTTCACCGGCTCGGGCGTGGACCAGCCGCATCTGTCGGAAGCGGTGCGCCGCTTCAACCTGGACTTCAACATCCTGCACGGCCAGATCGACGAGATCCAGGGCCAGGCCTTCGGTTCGCTGGCGATCCTCGCCAACGGCACCGCCGAGAATATTACCAATGCAATGGATTACCTGCGTGCGCAAGGCGTCGTGGTGGAGGAGCTGAACCATGTCATCTGAACTGATTGATCTCTTCATCAGCTCGTTCGGCGAAACGCTGATGATGGTCGGCATCTCCGGCCTGCTCGGCGCCGTCTTCGGCGTGCCGCTGGGCATCGCGCTGCACCTGACCGAACGCAAGGGCATCCTGCCCAATGTCGCCTTCAACCGCATCGCCGGCCTGCTGGTCAACGCCGTGCGTTCGACGCCCTTCATCATTTTGCTGGTCGCCGTGATCCCGTTCACGCGCTTCTTCGTCGGCACCTCGATCGGCACCGCCGCAGCGATCGTGCCGCTGACCATCGCTTCGGCGCCGTTCATCGCGCGCCTGGTCGAGACCGCCTTGCGCGAAGTCGACCACGGCCTGGTCGAAGCCGCGCAAGCCATGGGCGCGACCACCTGGCAAATCATTTACAAGGTATTGGTGCCTGAAGCGTTTGCTGGTATCGTCGCGGGTCTTACGATCACCTTCGTCAGCCTGGTCGGCTATTCCGCCATGGCCGGCGCGATCGGCGGCGGCGGCCTGGGCGACCTCGGTATCCGCTACGGCTACCAGCGTTTCCTGCCGGAAGTAATGCTGGCGGTGGTGCTGATCCTGATCGTATTTGTGCAATTGGTGCAAACACTGGGCGATGTCCTGGTACGTCGTCTGAGCCATCGTTAAGAACAGGTCCAGGCGTAAAAAATAATGCAGCTATCCGCTGCTGCTATCGAAGAGAGAGGGAAACAATGAATCGTCGTCAATTAATCCAATTTTTCGCAGGTCTGGGCGTGGTTGCCGGCCTGGTGTCCGCACCGGTCCTGGCGCAAGACAAGCCGATCAAGATCGGCGCCACCGGCGGCCCGCACGCTGAAATTCTGGAACAAGTCAAAAAGATCGCCGAGAAAGACGGCCTGAAGCTGCAGATCGTTGAATTCAGCGATTACATCCAGCCGAACGCGGCCCTGTCCGCCGGCGATCTGGATGCCAACAGCTACCAGCACCAACCGTACCTGGATGCGCAAGTCAAGGACCGCGGCTACAAACTGGTCAGCGTCGGCACCACCATCACCTTCCCGATGGGCGTGTACTCGAAGAAGATCAAGTCGCTCAACGACCTGAAGAACGGCGCCCGCGTCGGTATCCCTAACGACCCTACCAATGGCGGCCGCGCGCTGCTGTTGCTGCAGGCGCAAGGCGTGCTCAAGCTGAAGGCCGATGCCGGCCTGAAGGCGACGCCGCTGGACATCGTCGACAATCCGAAGAAGGTCAAGATCATCGAACTGGACGCGGCGCAACTGCCACGCTCGCTGGATGACTTCGACGCCGCCGCCATCAACGGCAACTTCGCTGAATCCGCCGGCCTGTCGCCAACCAAGGACGGCATCGCCATCGAAGCCGCCAAGGGCCCTTACGTCAACGTCATCGCCGTGCGCGTCGAAGACAAGGACAAGCCTTGGGTCGCCAAGCTGGTCAAGGCTTACCACAGCCCGGAAATCAAGAAGTTCGTGATCGAGAAGTACAAGAACTCGGTCGTCACTTCCTGGTAATCCGGCG
>NZ_AJHH01000661.1 GCF_000256565.1 Herbaspirillum lusitanum P6-12
AAAAAAAAAAAAGGGCGGGACCTCCACGGGGTCCCGCCCTTTTTGTTTGCATGTCTGCGCCGTCGCGCCGGCAGTTCAGCAGTTCAGCACATACCGCACACGCAAGCCGTTTCGCTGCCCGCCCTCCGCTCCGTCATTCGGGTCGGCCGCGATTCTTTTCCGCTTCCTCGGCGGCGATGGCCGCCAGTTCCGCGGCTTCTTCCGCTGCTGCGATCGCCAGCTCGGCCTGGTAACTGGCCAGCAAGGCGGCGCGCGTGGCGGGCGTCTCCAGCGTGATTTGTCCGAGCGCGCCGGTGCGATAATCCTGCAGGAAAGTATGCGCCGCCTTTTCAAAGTCGAAGTCGCCGCCCTTGAGGCGGAAGCCGCGCTTGATGGCGACCCCTTCCACCACCGCCACGCCATCCATGCCCTCGGTCTTGAAACCGTAACGCGCCGCCAGCAGGTGCGGATAACGCTTGAGCAGTTCGTCGGCGAGGAAGGTCGCTACCTCTTCCTCGATCAGCGCGTTGCTGCCGATCGCGTGGCTGGCAGCCAGCATCAGGCCGTCGCTGGGATGCTGGATCTTCGGCCACAGCATGCCGGGCGTGTCGATCAGCACCATGTTGTTGCCGAGGTAAAGACGCTGCTGCGTCTTGGTCACGGCCGGCTCGTCGCCGACGGCGGCCACGCGCTTCTTGAGCAGCGCATTCATCAGCGTCGACTTGCCGACGTTGGGAATGCCCATGATCATCATGCGCAAGGGCTTGAGCGGCGTGCCGCGATGCGGCGCCAGCGCCAGCGCCAGCTTGGGCACCTTGGCGACGTCGCTCGGCTTCTTGCAGCTGAGCGCGACGGCGTTGACGTTCTTCTGGCTGTTGTAGTGCGCGATCCAGGCTTGTGTGACGCCCGGATCGGCGAGGTCGCTCTTGTTGAGGATCTTCAGGCAGGGCCGCTGGCGAAACAGGCGGATCTGCTCGATCATGGGATTGCAGCTGGCCTGCGGCAGGCGGGCATCCACCACCTCGATGACCAGGTCGACCTTTTCCATCGCCTCCGCCGCCTTCTTGCGGGCGGCGTTCATGTGACCTGGGAACCATTGAATAGACATGCGGAATTCTTCTTTTTGCAAAATAAGCCGCTATTTTACGGCCTGCGGCCCGTTTGCCCCTAAAAAGAAGGTCGGCGAAGGTGCCGATTCCTCCTGTTCGGCGACTTATTCCGCAACTTGCTCCGTAACTTGCTCAGTAACTTACTCCCCGGCCGGAACGGCCGCGGCCGTACTCGCCGCCGAGCGTGCATTGACGTAACGCAACACCAGCACCAGCGCCAACGCGTAGACGATGGCCACCACGCCGTAGGCCAGCACGATGCGCGTAATCCAGTTGCCGAAGCTGTGCAGGATCGCGCCCATCAGCGCCACGCCGACCAGCGCGCCGATCTGGCGATTGGCGTTGAGCGCGGCGGCGGCGCTGTTGGCGTGGCCCTTGCCGGCCACCTGCATCACGGCGGTAGTCATGGCCGGGATGGCGGTGCTGATGCCGAGGTTGGCGAGCGCGCCGGCCACCGCCAGCATCCAGTAAGGCGTCTCCGGCGTCAGCCCGATCTGCACCGCAGAAAACACCGCGCCGACCGTCAGGCCCAGGCGCAGCGGCAAACGAGGACCAAAACGCGCCGTCATGCGGCCCGAGTTCAGGTTGCCGATGAAGATCACCGCCATCATCGGCAGCATCTGCAAACCGGTCTGCAGCGCATCGGCGCCACGCGCCTGCTGCAGGAACAGCGCCAGGAAAAAGAACTGTCCGTAGACGCCGAAGTTGATCAGGAAGCCGATGCCGTTGGCGGCCGCGAACTGCGGCGTGGCGAACAGCGCACGCGGCAGCAGCGGCGCCGAACCGCTGCGCTCGCGCTGCACCAGCGTGCCGAATGCCAGCATCGTCACCACCACGGCGGTCGCGATGGGCAGCGATGTCCAGCCGTAGACCGGCCCTTCAATCAGCACGAAACTCAAGGCCGCCAGCATCAGCACGCCGAGGAAATGGCTGGCGATGGTCAACGCGCGCACGTGCCGCTCCACCGACGGAATCATCTTGACCGCCATGTACAGGCCGAGCAGGCCGACCGGCACGTTGATCAGGAAGACGCTGCGCCAGCCGAACGAATGGATCAGGATGCCGCCGACCAGCGGGCCGACCGCCGCCGCGCCGCCGACCGTGGCCGACCAGACGCCCAGCATGCGGGCGCGCACGCGGTCGTCTTCGTAGACATGGGTCAGCAGGCTCAGCGAACTCGGCATGAAGAACGCAGCGCCCAGGCCTTGCAACAGGCGCGCGGCAACCAGCATGCCGCCGTTGGGCGCGGCGCCGCACAGCAGCGAAGCGACCACGAACAGCACCAGGCCGAGCAGGTAGATATTCTTGGCGCCGTAGCGATCGGCCAGGGCGCCGCCGACCAGCAGCATGGCGGCGAAACTCAGCGTATAGCCGTCGACGATCCAGACCAGCATGCTAAGCGGCGTGGCCAGGCTTTTTTCAATCGACGACAAGCCGACGTTGACCACGGTGACGTCGAGCATCGCCATGACGAAGCCGATGGCCAGTGTCACCAGCGGCAGCAAGCCGACTTGAGCATCCACCTTGTGTGGAATCGCAGTGATTGCGCCGGCCGGTGCAGGACATTGTGTAGACATGGAAGCACTTCTCTTTCGATAGGGTTGCCGCCCGACAATCTCCGCGTGAATCCAAAGGGAATGCGAGCAAGGATGCCATTCTAAGCTTCTTGCGCAATGCAATAAATAAGCATAATCTTACCTTGCAGGAAGCCATCATGGATTGGGACAA
>NZ_AJHH01000662.1 GCF_000256565.1 Herbaspirillum lusitanum P6-12
TGCCCGCGGGCGACCTGGCCGTGTCTGCGGTCGAGAAGATGGAAACGGCCGCCGACCAGTTGCAGCGCCAGATGCAAGGCATCGACGAGCGCCTGTGCGGCGTGGTGCGCATCGCCGCCACCGACACCATGGCCAAGCATGTGCTGATACCGGCCATGCAGCAACTGGCGGCCGATCATCCGGCAATCCGGGTGGTGCTGACGACCTCGACGCAAGTCTCCAACCTGACCCGGCGCGAAGCCGACCTGGCCGTGCGCAGCCTGCGCCCGACCAGTCCCGATCTGATTTCACGCCACCTGAAGCGACTGGCGCTCGGCCTGTACGCCTCCAGGAGCTACATCAAGAAGCACGGCCTGCCGCAACCGGGCACCGCGCTGGCGGGACATGACGTGGTGATTTACCAGCGTGCGATCTATGCGTCGCAGATCGACACCATCTGCGGCGAATCGACCGCCAATGCACGGGTGGCGATGGAAGTGAGTTCGGGATTGATGCTGCTCGAAGCGGTGGCGGCGGGATTGGGCATCGGCGAGTTGCCGACCTACATGGCCGACACGGTGCCGCAGCTGGTGCGGCTCTGGCCCGAGCGGGCCGAACCGTACGACATGTGGCTGGTGCTGCACAGCGACCTCAACCGCACCGCCCGCGTGCGGGCCGTGGCCGACGCCATTGTTGCCGCTTACGATCGTCTGGCAGCGCCCTAGCCTGACTCAGTCGAGGTCGGCCAGCACCTTGAGATGGGCCACCACGCTGCGGCCCAAAGCCGACAGGTTGTAACCGCCCTCCAGGCAACTCACGATGCGGCCGCGCGCGTGCTGTCGCGCCACGTCCATGATCTGCTTCGTCATCCAGGCGTAGTCGGCCTCCACCAGCGCCATCTGCCCCATGTCGTCTTCGCGATGGGCGTCGAAGCCGGCCGAGATGAAGATCATCTGCGGCTGGTGTGCATGCAAAGCCGGCAGCCACTTGTCGGTCACCAGCTGGCGCACCACGTTGCCCGCGGTATACGCCGGCAGCGGCTCGTTGAGGATGTGCGGCTCGGACGGATCGGCGCCGCTGAACGGATAGAACGGATGCTGGAAGAAACTCACCATCAGCACGCGCGGATCATGTTTGAATGCCGCCTCGGTGCCGTTGCCATGATGCACGTCGAAGTCGACGATGGCCACGCGCTCCAGACCATGAACGTCGATGGCGTGGCGTGCCGCGATGGCGACGTTGTTGAACAGGCAAAAACCCATCGGCGTGGTCGGCGTGGCGTGGTGTCCGGGAGGACGCACCGAGCAGAAGGCGTTTTCCAGCTCGCCGGCGATCACCGCGTCGGTCGCGGCGACGGCAGCGCCGGCCGCACGCAAGGCGGCGTTCCAGCTGTACCGGTTGATCGATGTGTCGCCGTCCAGCGGATAGTGAGCGAGGTTGTCCTGCGCCAGCGCGGCGGCGTTGTCGCGGATCAGCGCCACCGCGTTGGCGGTGTGCACGCGCTCGATGTCGGCGACGTCAGCCAGCGGCGCATCGCGTCGTTCCAGGAACTGGTCGATGCGGCTGGTGATCAGTTGATCCTCGATGGCCTGAAGGCGCAGCGGCGTCTCCGGATGCCAGTCGCCCATCTCGTGGCGCTGGCAGTCGGCATGCGTATAAAAAGCAGTCGTCATTGTTATCTTTGCTTTGTTCTTCCCGTGCGGGAGTGTCTCGTGGCATCTGTGACCTGTCCCGCTAGTGTACATCCAAGCGATCGGGGCAGAGTGGGCGGGGTCAATGAAACCCTGCCTTCGTTTGCTTCGCCTGCTCGGCCTGTCCGCTCTCTCCCTTGCCTGCCTGATCCCTGCGGCGGTCCATGCGGAATCGACGACCCGCAAGAACCAGACGGACAAGAGCAAAAGCAGCAACACGAAAGCCAAAAACGCCAGGCAAGCCAAGCCGAAAAAGAAAGCCGCCCCGGCCGATGACGGCGAGTTCGCCAATTTCAGCCAGTGGAAGGAAGTCAACGATTTCATCGACGACATGGTCGCCCGCAACGGCTTCGACAAGGCCGCACTGCAAGCGCTGTTCAACAAGGCCCGCTACATCGACACCGCGATCCAGCTGATCAAGCCGGCGCCGAGCGGCAAACCGAAGAACTGGCAAGCCTATCGCGCGCGCTTCGTCGAACCGAAACGCATCAACGCCGGCGTCGACTTCTGGAACGAGCATGAACTGGCCCTGTCGCGCGCCGAAGCGCAATACGGCGTGCCGGCCGAAATCATCGTCGGCATCATCGGCGTGGAGACCGTTTACGGTCGCAACACCGGCAACTTCCGCGTGCTCGACGCCATCACCACGCTGGCCTTCGATTATCCCAAGACCGCCAACCGCGACGCCCGCATGGCGTTCTTCCGCGGCGAGCTGGAAAACACGCTGCTGTTCGCGCGCGAATCCAACATCGATCCGTTCTCGTTGCTGGGCTCCTACGCCGGCGCCATCGGTTGGCCGCAATTCATGCCGAGCAGCATCCGCCAGTACGCCGTCGATTTCGATGGCAACGGCAAGATCGACCTGCGCAGCTCGCCGGTCGACGCCATCGGCAGCGTCGCCAATTTCCTCAAGATCCACGGCTGGCAGCGCGGCGAACCGACCGTGTTCCCCGCCACCGTCACCGACGCCGGCAAGATCGACAACCTGATCAACCAGGGCCTGGAAGCCAAGTTCAGCCCTGACGAATTGCGTGCCGCAGGCGTGGTCTCCGGCAGCGAACTGCCGGCCGGCCTGCGCTTCGGGCTGGTCGACCTGCAGAATGGCACCAACCCCACCGAGTACTGGATCGGCACCGCCAACTTCTTCGCCATCACGCAGTACAATCGCAGCTACTTCTACGCGATGTCGGTGGCTGAACTGGGCCGCGCCGTAGCAGCAGCGCGCAACCGCTGAGCCTGGCGCATCTGCTATGCCCCCACGGAGCGCGCCCAGAGCGCGCTCCAGCTTCTGACCTCCACCACTGAACCACGATGAAACGCATTGCTCCCCTGGCCTCCACGCTCATGCTGACGCTGGCCGGCACCTCGCTCGGCCTGCCCGCCGTCACCCGCGCCGCTGACACTTCCGACAACCAGGGCCAGGACCAGAGCCTGCCCACGATCAATGTCACCGCCAGCGGCGCTACTGGCACCCAGGCCCGCTCGGCCTCGGTGGCCGGCTTTGACGATGCGCCCCTGCTGGATACGCCGGCGTCGGTATCCGTGGTGACGTCCGCACAAATGAAGGACCAGCAATCGCGGCTGCTCTCGGACGTGGTCAAGAACGATGCCTCCATCAATGAGAACTATGCGCCGGTGGGCTATTACGAGAACTTCAGCATCCGCGGCTTCACGCTCGATCCGGCCAGCGCCTATCGCGTCAACGGGCTGACGGTCGCCGGTGAACAGACCATCGCGCTGGAAAACAAGGAACAGGTCGAAATCATCAAGGGACTGGCCGGCCTGCAAGGCGGCGTGCTCAACGCCGGCGGCCTGGTCAATTACGTGACCAAGCGTCCGGCCGACGTGCGCTCGGTCATGCTCGGCACCGACTCCAACGGTTCGCGCTACCTGTCGACCGACCTGGGCGTGCTGTTCGGCGATCATAAACAATTCGGCCTGCGCGTCAACGCCGCGCACGAAGACATCAATTCCTACGTCGACTACAGCAACGGCTATCGCGACTTCGCCTCGCTGGCGGCGGCGTGGGACATCAGCTCGAAAGCGCGTCTCGCGTTCAACATCGAATACCAGAAGAAGGCGCAGAAATCGGTCGCCGGCTATCAGCTGCTGGGCGGCACCACGGTGCCGTCGGGCGTCTCGCCGACCACCATGCTGTCGCCGCAGCCCTGGGTGCAACCGGTGCGCATCGATTCGCTCAACTTCAACACCCGCTTCGACCTGGAATTCAACGACAATTGGCGCGGCTACATCACGGCCGGTCGCAGCCGCGCGGTGATCGACGACTACCTGGCCTTCCCTTACGGCAGCAATGTCGCCACCGTGTTCTCGCCGACCTTCGCGGCCAACGGCGACTACGACGTGTACGACTATCGCAGCCCGGACGACACCCGTCGCAACGACGAGGCGCAAGCGGTCGTGCAAGGCAAGTTCAACATGGGCGCCCTCAGGCACGGCCTGACGCTGGGCCTGACCATGTCGCGCCGCGTGATCGACAAGTCGGACGGCATTTCTATCCCGGTCGGCACCGGCAACATCTACAGCCCGGCCGCTGCGCCCCTGGCGCCGTCGGGCGCCGATATCCCGGCCTCGTACCGTAACCTGGACAGCCGCCAGCAGGCGATGCTGTTCACCGACCGCGTGCAGTTCGGCGAACGCTGGGAAGTGCTGGCAGGCGGCCGCCAGGTCTGGCTGAAGGAAAAAACCTACGCCGCGACCGGCGCCACCACGCGCGACACCGACCGCAACCAATTCTTGCCGCAACTTGCGCTGATCTATAAACCGCAAGTCAACATGTCGCTCTACGGCAGCTACGCCGAGACACTGAGCATGGGCACGGCGGCGGCGTTCTGGCAGACCAACTACCCGACCATCCTGCCGCCGTCAGTGGCGCGTCAACTGGAAACCGGCATCAAGTACGACTGGAACAAGGACCTGAGTTTCACTGCCGCGATCTTCCGCATGAAGAAGGCTTACGAGTATCCGCAACCGGACGGCGCGGGCGGCTTCAAGTATGTCCAGCAGGGCAAGCAGACGCATACCGGCCTCGAACTCGGCGCCGCCGGCAACGTGACGAAGCAATTGCGCCTCGCCGCCAGCCTTGCCTTCATCCAGGCGCGCGCGGACGGTACCGGCACGCCGGCATACGACGACAAGCAAGCCGTCAACGTGCCGCGCCTGCGCGGTGCGCTGTATGCCGACTATGCGCTGGCGGCCTTGCCCGGCCTGAACCTGCAAGGCAGCTGGCTGTACAGCGGCAGCAAGAGCGCCACGCGCGACGGCAGCGCAACGGTGCCGTCGTATCACATCTTCAACACCGGCCTGCGTTACCAGACCAGGATGGGCGGCCATCCGACCACCGTGCGCCTGACGGTCGACAACGTGTTCGACAAGCGCTACTGGAAAGACACCGGCGAGTCGCTCGGCGACAGCTACCTGCACCTCGGTGCGCCGCGTCTGGCGCGCCTGTCGGTGCAGTACGATTTCTAAGTCGCCACCAAGCCAAACCAAGCCATGGAAGCCGCCTCCCATCACCTGACCCGCGTACTGAGCCACGGCATGAATGCCGACGCCGTGATATCGGACTGGCCGGCGCTGACCTCGGCCGAAGTGGCGCGCGTCCTGCTGCATTATCCGCAAGCCGGCGTGCCGAAGCGGCTGGTGTGGCATAGCCCGCGTCCTTTCTCCGCGGGTTGCGTGATGACGACCTCGACCATGGACGTGTTCGTCAAGCGCCATCATGTGTCGGTGCGCGACGTCGCCGGCCTGAGCGAAGAACACGGTTTCATCAATCACCTCCGCAGTCGCGGCATCGCCGTCAGCGAAGTGCTCACGACAGCCGACGGCGCCACCGCCTTCACCGACGATCACTGGACCTATGAAGTGCATGGCGTCGCCTCTGGCGTCGACCTGTATCGCGACGCGGTGTCATGGACGCCGTTCAGCAGCAGCGTGCATGCGCATGAAGCCGGCAAGGCGCTGGCGCGCTTGCATCTGGCCGCGCAGGACTACGCCGCGCCGGCA
>NZ_AJHH01000663.1 GCF_000256565.1 Herbaspirillum lusitanum P6-12
GCGCGCGCGGCGCGCAAGGCGCGGACGCTGGTATCCAGTTTCACGATTTTTTCGCAGCCCGATCCGCTGCCCGCGCTACAACGCTACATCGAGCGTTACCCGGCGATTGCGGACTATCTGAAGGAGCGCGACTGGCGCGGCGAAGCTGCCGGCACGCTGCTGCCGTTCCACGCGCGGCTGCTGCCTTATCTGGATGAGTTGACGCCGCTGTGGACTCACAACGACTGGCACGCGTCCAACCTGCTGTGGACCGATCGCAGTGCGGCGGCGGGCGTCGAGACCATCCTCGATTTCGGCCTTAGCGACCGCACCTGTGCGCTGCACGACCTGGCAACCGCGATCGAGCGCAACGTCATCGAATGGCTGGCGATCCAGGAAGGCAAGACCGACGCAGTCCATCCCGACCTGCTCGATGCATTGCTAGACGGCTACCATCTGGTGCTGCCGCTGAGCTCGCGCCAATGGCGGGCGCTGGCGGCCTTGTTGCCGCTGGTGCATGCGGAATTCGCGCTGGCCGAGCTGGCGTATTTCCACGGCATTACGCGTTCGGCCAACAATGCCGCACTGGCCTACGACGCTTACTATCTTGGACATGCCGCCTGGTTCAACAGCACTGCCGGCCGCGCGCTGCTGGCGCGCATTACAGCGCGCGCGGAAGCAGCCTGACACTGAAAGCTGAAAAGGCTAAAACGCCGCCTCGGCCTTGATGACCTTCGGGTCGATCTGCACCATCTCTTCATTGTTTCCCAGCCAGATCTGGCCGTCCTGGATCGTGCATTGCAGCTGCATGTTGCGCTGGGCGAGCTTTTGCAATGCCTGGCTGGTTTCGGCGGCGATGTTGATGACGGTGAGATTCTTGGCGCGCTCGACTCGGCTGCCGATCTGGTTCCACCAGATGCTGCTGACGCTGCTGTAGCTGTAGACGATGACGTGTGCGGAGCGGCCGCAGGCCTTGAGGATGCGCTTGTCGTCGGGCTGGCCGACTTCGATCCACAGATCGATGGCGCCGGTCAGGTCCTTTGCCACCACGTCCGGGTCTTCGACATCGGACAGACCCTTGCCGAAGGTCAACGCTTCGCTGGCGTTGAGCGCGAAGGCCAGCACGCGAATCATCATGCGCTCGTCGGTTTCCGACGGGTGGCGTGCGATGGTCAAGGAGTGGTTCTGGTAGTAGTGCCGATCCATGTCGGAGATCTGCAGATCGGCTTTGAAAATGGTTGCTTTGAGCGCCATGACGGTCTTCTTTTTTGATGCGGGGAATGGATTACTTGCGAAGGATGTGAAGCATAGCCGATTTCAAGGGCTTTTCTACGCTTTCCCGCAAGATTGGAAAACCCCGCCCATGAGACAATTCCGCCATGGACACCGCCACTTTCCCCGCTGACGATACGGTCATCAGCCTGACCCAGGCTTGGGTCGCCGAAGCCGTGATCGGCCTGAACCTCTGCCCCTTTGCCAAATCGGTCTACGTCAAACAACAGATCCGCTACGTGGTCAGCCACGCCGACAACGAAGCCGACCTGGCGCAGCAACTGCTGAATGAATTGCAACACCTGCAGGCTGCCGATCCCGAGTTGCTCGACACCACTTTGCTGATTCATCCACACGTATTGCAAGACTTCTACGACTACAACAACTTCCTCGATGTTGCCGATCAGGTGCTGGAAGACGTGGAGCTGGACGGCGTCATTCAGATCGCCAGCTTTCATCCGCAATATCAGTTCGCCGACGCCCTGCCCGACGATATCGACAACTACACCAACCGCTCGCCGTTTCCAATTTTGCATCTGTTGCGTGAAAGCAGCATCGACCGGGCGGTCGCCGCCTACCCCGAAGCCAGCGCCATTTTCGAGCGAAACATCGCAACCATGCGGGATCTCGGCCTAAAGGGCTGGAATCGGCTGGCTTTTGTCGTATCAAAGAAACAACACCAATTATAGAAAAAATCCTGTTAATATCTGTTACAAATTCGAGGTGATTTCTCGCAACTATTTTGTAATAGACTTTTCTGAACGGATGTACTGCGCGTCAACATTGGCGTTTTGATAGTACCGACGTTGGGAGCATGGAAACGAATAGTGAAGGCTGGCAAGTCAGACCGACTGATCCCGATGGCCTTGGTTCGAGTTGTGTTGTTGCAGTGGGAAAAGAATGGCACCTCTGATGGAAACTAGTGAACCACGTTTTGCAGTTTTACCAAGAACTAATGCACTTGCACAAACAAGGCCTTTATAAACATCTGCATAATGGAACGTCCGATCATGACTACACCTAATAGCATCAACGATAATTCCCTTTCGGATCAAATCAACTACGATCCCAACCACCTGCTGGATGCGCTCATCGAGAAACTGCATCTGAAAAACGATGCCGCCTTATCGCGCGCGTTGGAAGTGGCTCCACCGGTCATCAGCAAGATTCGTCACCGCCGTCTGCCGGTTGGCGCGTCGCTGCTGATCCGCATGCACGAAGTCAGCGAACTGTCGATCCGCGAACTGCGCGAACTGATGGGTGATCGTCGCGAGAAATTCCGCATCAGCGACAAGCAGTTCAAACCCAAGCCAGGCGCCGCGCCGGCTGCTGCGCCAACCACCGGCAGCGCCGAGTAAGCCGCACCCGGCCAAGCCTCGGTAGGACAATAGAAAACGGAGCCAGCGGCTCCGTTTTTTATTGCTGAGCTCGGCAGCAGCCTCTGCCGCCGAGGGCGTCAGGCGGGGAAGACCCCGGTAGACAGATAGCGATCGCCCCGATCACAGACGATGAAGACGATGGTGGCGTTTTCCAGCTGGTGCGACAGCCGCACCGCCACCTCACAGGCGCCGGCGGCCGAGATGCCGCAGAACAGGCCTTCCACCATCGCCAGCTTGCGCGCCATGTTTTCGGCGGCTGCCTGGCTCACCGATTCGATCTGGTCGACGCGCGGCTTTTCATAGATCTTCGGCAGATAGGCCTCCGGCCATTTGCGGATGCCCGGGATGGACGAACCTTCTTCCGGTTGGGCGCCGATGATCTGGATCCCGGGATTCTGTTCCTTCAGGTAACGCGACACGCCCATGATGGTGCCGGTAGTGCCCATGGCGCTGACAAAATGGGTGATGCGGCCTTCGGTGTCGCGCCACAGTTCGGGACCGGTGGTCTCATAGTGGGCCTGCGGATTGTCGCCATTGGCGAACTGGTCGAGGATCAGGCCCTGCCCTTCCTTCTGCATCTGCTCGGCGAGGTCGCGCGCGTATTCCATGCCGCCGCTCTTGGGCGTGAGGACGATCTTGGCGCCGTAGGCGGCCATGCTCTGGCGGCGTTCTTCGCTGAGGTTTTCAGGCATCAGCAAGACCATCTTGTAGCCGCGCAGCGCCGCCACCATGGCCAGCGCGATGCCGGTGTTGCCGCTGGTGGCTTCGATCAGGGTGTCGCCGGGCTTGATCTGGCCGCGTTCTTCAGCGCGGCGGATCATCGACAACGCGGCGCGGTCCTTGACCGACCCGGCCGGATTGTTGCCCTCCATCTTGCCGAGGATGATGTTGTTGCGTCGCCTGGCTTCTTCGCCGCCGAGGCGTTGCAATTGAATCAAGGGCGTATTGCCGATGGTGTCTTCGATGGTCAGATAAGGCATGGTCGGAGGAATCCTTTCAGGAGTCTCATTTTAATATGAGTCTTTGTCATGTGCCGGGCAGCCCTAGCGACAAGATACTTATATAGTTATAGCAAATACGCCTAACGCCGCTTTGCCGCGCCGGCCATGCCTTACACTGTCCGCGCCCGCCGTTCTTCCGTCTTCCCCAAGGAGCCGCAATGAAAACGCACGATGTCGCCAACCAGGTCCCGGACCTGCAGGACTTCAATCTGTATGACACCGATACCGCGCTGCGCCACGGAGTGCAGCACAGGCAGGCCGGCTGGCATGCATCCGCGCTGGCCAGTTACGGCGCCGAACTGGGCAGCGCCGAGGTCTTGCAAATGGCAGCGTTGGCCAACCGCCACGCGCCCGAACTGAACACCCACGACCGCGTCGGCAATCGCATCGATCGCGTCGACTTCCATCCCGCCTGGCACGCCTTGCTGGGCCTGCTGCGGCGGGAAGCCTTGCACGCGCTGCCGTGGATGCCCGAATTCGACGGCAAGCCCGGCGCCCACGTAGCGCGCGCCGCCGGCTATTTCCTGCATGCCCAGATCGAAGCCGGGTCGCTGTGCCCGACCACCATGACTTTTGCCTCGATCCCGGTATTGCGCAGCGAAGAAGCCTTGTACGGACTGCTGCGCGACAAACTGTTTTCACGCCGGCACGATTCGCGCGACCTGCCGCTGGAACAGAAGCACTCGATGCTGATCGGCATGGGCATGACAGAAAAACAAGGCGGCTCCGACGTCCGCAGCAACACCACCGCGGCGCGCCCTCTCAACGGCAGCGGACGCGGCGCGGCGTACACACTGACCGGTCACAAGTGGTTTTTCTCGGCGCCCTACACGCGACGCGCCGGCGCCGAAGGCGGAGGCCGAGACCCCGAGTT
>NZ_AJHH01000664.1 GCF_000256565.1 Herbaspirillum lusitanum P6-12
CGACGCGCCGGCGCCGAAGGCGGAGGCCGAGACCCCGAGTTCTTGCGATAGCGTGTCGCCGAGCGAATTGCCGAGCTTGTTGCGCAGCTCGTCGCCGGCCAGCACTTTGGCGGGAGTGAGGATTTGGGCGTTTTCTTCGGCGGCGAAGGGACTGGCGGTGACGACGACTTCCTGCAGTTGTTGCGATTGTTGCGGTGGCGGCGCGGTTTGCACGGTCTGTGCGAAGGCGGCGGCAGACATGACGGCGAGCGCGGACAGGACGGCGCTGGCCAGCAGAGTGGGCTGGACTTGCATGGTGTTCCTTGACTGACAAATGAATGAATGGCGTGCGTCCGGACCCGGATTCGCGCGAGGCGGTCCGGTCGGAGAATCGAGACGTTCAGATGTCAGCGCGGCGGCGCGCGCGAGGAAAAGTGGCAGACGGCCGGCGCATCCCAGGAGGCGAAGGCTTGCCACAGCGCCAGCACTTGCGCGCCGGGAATCAGCGGAGGAGAAAAGAAGCCGACGTGGATGCCGGCCGCACCGGCGGCGGCATCGTATTCGGCGCAGGAATGGTGCTGCTTTTCATGGGCGGCGTGATGCTTGCCGTCGGCAGGATGGACGGCGTCGGCGTCGAAGTAGTTGAACAACGCGGCATGGAAGGAAGCAACCGTGGACGCAGCCGGCGACACCTGCGTTTGCTCAGGCCAGCCCGCGTGAGCGATGCCGTGCAGCAGGCCGAGCCACTGCGAGAACAGCAGCATCGACGCCAATGCCAGCGCCAAACCCATGCGGCCGCTGCGCCTGCGCCGGACAAGCGTGCCGGCGTCGGCAGAACGGGCAATACGCAGCAATGTGGTGATGGCGACGGCCATGGTGTGCAGGTGATTCAGCGGTGGTTCGGCAAGAACCGGGCGACCGGCATGCCGGAGAGCGCGAATTATAGCACCCAATTGCAACACTGTTGCATTAACGAATGCACCACGCGTCACACGATCACGCAGCGGTGCGACCGGGGAAACGCCGGAAGTCGGGAAATGCTACGGAAGAATGTCGCACGCGAATACGGCGAGAACGTGATGACGGGCTACCGCGCCGTCGGGACTGGAAGGACGAAAGGAGGAAGGAAGACGTGCAAACAAGCATACAA
>NZ_AJHH01000665.1 GCF_000256565.1 Herbaspirillum lusitanum P6-12
GCAAGAACTCAGTCGCCGTAGAGCTTTTGCTTGAGTTCGCGGCGTTGTTGCGCTTCCAGCGACAGGGTCGCGGTAGGACGCGCCAACAGACGCGGAATGCCGATCGGTTCGCCGGTTTCTTCGCACCAGCCGTATTCGCCGCTGTCGATGGAAACGATGGATTGCTGCACCTTCTTGAGCAGCTTGCGCTCGCGGTCGCGGGTGCGCAATTCCAGCGCGTGTTCTTCTTCGATCGTGGCGCGGTCGGCAGGATCAGGCACCAGCACGGTTTCGCGCAGATGCTCGGTGGTCTCGCCAGCATTCTTGAGCAGATCTCGTTCCAGCTGTTGCAAACGGGCCTTGAAGAAAGCAAGTTGCGCTTCGTTCATGTAGTCCTTCTCACCCATCTTGAGGATTTGTTCCTCGGTGAGCAAGGTTTGCGTATCAGGGGTAGTTTTGGGAGTTTTAGTTGCCACTTCGCTTACTTTCAATACTACGGGTTTTTCAATTTTATCCTTTAATCCGGCGCTTGCAACCTGCTTTGCTGCCTTGCCGCTGCTGGCTTTGCTGCCGCCAGCCTGACCGGATTTGGTCGCTTTTGAATCCACTTCCCTTGCTGCCGGTGTTGCCGCTGTTGCAGGCGCTTTTTGAGACGCCGCTCCGACTGCCTTGCCGGCGCCCTTCCCTGTGCCCGGCCCGGCGGTCGCTGCTACCGTTTTTTTAACGGTCAGGGATTTTACTACAACAACATTGGCTGCCGATGAAGTTGTTGCCTTCTTCGGCGCCGCCTTGCCGGCCTTGGGCTGCGCGGCCGGTGCAGTCTTCACTGCAGCAGTTTTGCGGGCTGGCGTCGCCGCCCGGCTGGCCGGTTTCGGCTTCAGTTTTTCAGATGCCGCCGTTGGCGTTTTGACCGCTGCGGCAGTCGCGCCGGCCTTCTTGGCCGCACTTTTGGCCGCGACGACTTTGGAACTGTCTTTCTTTGCGATGGCGCCCATGATTCCTTCCCCCGAGACTTCCGGTTATCTGGTCAATCGACGATCGTGCCTGGCTCACGCCATGACACGCAGATGGGGAAGCGTGTCATCCGGCACGCAAATCCAATACAGTGTATACCAGAACTTGGCGCATAAATAGCACTTCACACACTGCGCCGTACCCGCCGGTGCCCGCCTGGGGCCTGCCCGACGCGGTCAGGCCGGATGTGCAGCGCCGCACACCGGGCAAGCCGGGTTGCGCGCCAGCCGAATGGTGGTCCATTCCATGTTGCGGGCGTCGAGGATCTGCAGCCGTCCGGCCAGCGATTCGCCGATCCCGGCCGTCAGCTTGAGCGCTTCAGCCGCCTGCATCGTGCCGATAATGCCCACCAGCGGCGAAAACACGCCCATGGTCGAGCATTGCACCTCGTCGAATTTCTGGTCGGGTGGAAACAGGCAGGCGTAGCATGGCGCCGTTCCCGAACGCGGATCGAAAACGCTGACCTGGCCGTCGAAACGTATCGCCGCACCCGACACCAGCGGCACCTTGTGGGTCACGCAGGCGCGGTTGACGGCGTGACGGGTGTCGAAATTGTCGCTGCAGTCGAGCACCACCGTGGCGCTGCGCACCAGTTCGCCAAGACGCCCACATGGTGTTGGCGCGCACCGACA
>NZ_AJHH01000666.1 GCF_000256565.1 Herbaspirillum lusitanum P6-12
CCCGATGTGCGACGCCCACATGGTGTTGGCGCGCACCGACAACGGCCTGTCCTGTTTCTTCGTACCGCGCTGGCGGCCGGACGGTCACAAGAACGGCGTGCTGGTGCAGCGCCTCAAGGACAAGCTCGGCAACCGCTCCAACTCCAGCAGCGAAGTCGAGTTCGAGGATGCCTACGGCGTCATGGTCGGCGATGAGGGACGCGGCATCCCGACCATCATCGAGATGGCCAACCACACGCGCCTCGATTGCGTGATCGGCAGCGCCGGCCTGATGCGCCATGCGCTGGTCCAGGCCATCCATCATGCGCGCCATCGCAGCGCCTTCGGCAAGCATCTGGCCGAGCAAGCGCTGATGCGCAACGTGCTGGCCGACCTGGCGCTGGAAAGCGAAGCCGCGACCTTGCTGATGCTGCGCCTGGCAAGCGCCTTTGAAGCACCCGCCGATCCCTTGCAACGCGCGTGGCGACGCATCGTCACGCCGGCCGCCAAGTTCTGGATCTGCAAGCGTGCGCTGGAATTCACCGGTGAGTGCATGGAAGTCTGGGGCGGCAACGGCTACGTGGAAACCGGACCGATGGCGCGCATGTATCGCGAAGCGCCGGTCAACTCGATCTGGGAAGGTTCGGGCAACGTCATGTGCCTCGATGTACTGCGTGCAATGGAGCGCGAGCCGGACGCCTGCCTGTTGCTGCTGGACGAATTGCAGCAGGTCGCCGATGGCCATGAAGTCTTGCAAGCGCCGTTGCATGCGCTCAAGCAGATGATGACGCTGGCGCCGGAGCAGCGCGAAATGCTGGCGCGCCGGCTGGTGCAGCAACTGGTGCTGGCGGTACAGGGTGCGCTGATGCTGCAGCACGCGCCGCCGGCGATGGCCGAAGCCTTCGTGCTCAGTCGCGGCGATGCCGCCAACGGTCGCGTGTACGGCACGCTGCCGGCGGGAACTGCGGATGCCGCGTCCTTGCAGAAAAGCATCCTGGCGCGCTGGATGTCGATGTCGGGATTGATCTCTTCCAA
>NZ_AJHH01000667.1 GCF_000256565.1 Herbaspirillum lusitanum P6-12
GCCAGCGCGACGATGTCGATGTCGGGATTGATCTCTTCCAACGCCTGCTGCCCCGACTGCACCTTGAGCTGCCCCACGCGACCGGTGGTGTGCATGATCTGGCGCTGCAGATTGGTCAGGTCGACGGTGTCGTCGTCCACCAGCGTGATCCTGCCCATGCCGGCCGAGGCCAGATACATGGCTGCCGGCGACCCCAGCCCGCCGGCGCCGATGATCAGCGCATGGCCGGCCAGCAGCTTTTCCTGTCCGGCAATGTCGATCTCGTCGAGGAGAATGTGGCGCGAGTAGCGCAGCAGTTGCTGGTCGTTCATGGCGTGGCGGAGCGGTGGATATGCGGTGAGTGGCAGCAAATGAAAAGAGGGCTGCAAACACGCAGCCCTCTTAATGTAACGCAATTTACGATCTTATTTTTTCTCGATCTTTTCCGGTGGCGCCTTGTTGTCCTTGCGGATGTCCTTGACCGGCTTGTCGTCCTTGCTGGACTCGTCGCGGATTTCAGGCTTGACCTTGGACACCTGGACCGGCTGGCCCTTCAGGTGATTGAGCGCCTGCGCCAGCTGGAAGTCTTCCTTGCTGCCGAACTCGAGCGGCTTGCGTTTCTTTTCCAGCGCGATCAGGCGCTCTTCTTCCTTCTCGTCGACCGTGGATGCCTTCACTTCCTTGGCGTCCTTGTCCTTGTCGTTGGTCAGGTGCTTGGTCAGGTCTGCTTCACGCAAGCGCAGGCCGTTGAGGCCGTCGCCGTCGGCGTATTCATCCACCATGATGTCCGGCACGATGCCGCGCGCCTGGATCGAGCGGCCGTTCGGCGTGTAGTAGCGCGCCGTGGTCAGCGGCAACAGACGCCGCAGAAAATCTCCGCTTGCCCGCGCCAATAGTAACGACACGCGCTCGCCGCCCAGATGGGCACCGTCGGCGGTGCATGCCAGCACATGATTGCCGGCGTTGAGAATCTGTGCGATGCGCGACAGCATCGCACCGATATATGCCTGGTCGCCGTCGATCAAGCGCCGTGCATCGAGCGCAATGCGTTCGTAAGACTTCGCGGCAGCAACCTGGCGCGCCGTGACCGGCGACAAGCTGCCGGCCAGCACGAACACCGCGCCTTCAGCTGCGGCAATGCGTGTCGCATCAATCGCGGGCGGGGGTAATCCGTCCTGCTCGCGCCAATGAGCGCACAAGGCCTGCACCACGCTGCTGGCGCCAGATTTCGGAAGCCGAAGCCGAACCGGAGTTGATC
>NZ_AJHH01000668.1 GCF_000256565.1 Herbaspirillum lusitanum P6-12
GGGCGACGATTTCGGAAGCCGAAGCCGAACCGGAGTTGATCAGCACCACCAGCGGCACCTTCTTGATCGCGTCAGGCAACTTGGACAGCGGATCGTTGAGCGGGTTGGCGGCGTAGAATTCGCGCTTGGCCAGGAAGCTCGATTTGGAAGTCGGCAGTTGACCATTGGTGGTCACCACCACGGCATCCTTGGGCAGGAACGTCGCCGACACGCCGATCGCGCCCGGCAACACGCCGCCCGGATCGTTGCGCAGGTCGAGCACCAGGCCCTTGAGGTTCGGCTCCTGAGCGTAGATCGCCAGGATCTTCTTGGTCATGTCGTCAACCGTCGGTTCCTGGAATTGCGTCACGCGCAACCAGGCGTAGCCGGGTTCAACCACTTTCGACTTGACGCTTTGCACACGGATTTCCTGGCGGGTAATGCTCAGGATGATCGGCTTGTCCTCGTCCTTGCGGGCGATCGTCAGCGTGATCTTGGTGTTCGGTTCGCCGCGCATCTTCTTGACGGCTTCATCGAGCGTCAGGCCCTTGACAGGCGTCGCGTCGAGACGGGTAATCAGGTCGCCCGCCTTGATGCCGGCGCGGTAGGCCGGCGAATCTTCGATCGGCGAGATCACCTTGACGTAGCCGTCTTCCATGCCGACTTCGATGCCGAGGCCGACGAACTTGCCCATGGTGCCTTCGCGCAGCTCCTTGTAGGCCTTCTTGTCGAGATAGGCGGAATGCGGGTCGAGCGAGGCAACCATGCCGGAAATTGCTTCGGTGAGCAGCTTCTTGTCTTCTACCGGCTCAACGTAATCGGACTTGATCAGACCGAATACGTCGGTCAGTTGCCGCAACTCCTCCAACGGCAACGGCGCCGTCGCATTCTTTTGCGCGATGGCGTCGAATTGCATCGAAGCCGCCACGCCTGCAATCATGCCCAAACTGATAAGTCCAACGTTCTTGAGTTTGCTGCCCATTTTTCACCTAGTAGTTACCCAGCCCAGTGGGTC
This sequence comes from Herbaspirillum lusitanum P6-12, assembly GCF_000256565.1. GTDB lineage: Bacteria > Pseudomonadota > Gammaproteobacteria > Burkholderiales > Burkholderiaceae_D > Herbaspirillum > Herbaspirillum lusitanum. The sequence goes on from NZ_AJHH01000668.1 coordinate 995, forward strand.
GAAAGCGCGGCCCTGATGCCGCATTTCAAAGTATAAACCCGATTGCTCATTGCCGCCGCTATTGCCTGCGCTGGCGATGACATCCCCGGTTTTGACGAGATCCCCTGCCCGCTTCAGAACGGACTGATTATTGCCATAAATCGTCATGTACTGGTTGCCGTGATCGACGATCAGAAGATTGCCGAAACCGCGCAGCCAGTCTGCGTACACCACCCGCCCAGCCGCCACTGCCTTGACTTCCGAGCCTTCCGGCGCGCGGATGAACAGGCCCTTCCAGCTCGGTCCGTCGCCGCGCTTGCCGCCGAATTTGGCGATCAGGTCGCCGCGCACCGGCAGGCGCAGCTGGCCGCGCAGGCTGGCGAAAGGTTTACCGAAATTTTCTTCCGGCGACGGCGTGGCTTCGTTGCGGCCCAGCGATTGCGGCGCTTCATCGTCGTCGATGGTGTCCGACGGCGCCGGCTTGACCTTGGTTCCCGGCGCGGCCCTGGCTTGCTGGGCGGCCGCAGCTGCGCGCCGTTCGTGTTCGGCTTTAGCTTTGGCCAATTGTTCCTGCCGCCGCTTTTCACGCGCCGCGGCTTCGGCCTTCTTCTGGTCTTCGATCAGCTGCGCCAGCTTGTCGACCAGGCCGGACAGGCGCTGCTCGTCGCGCTGCAGGTTGCCGACTTCCTTGCGCTGCGTGTTCAGCTTGGTCGACAGTTGCGCCAGCAATGTGCCGCGCTTGGCCTTTTCCTTCTCCAGCAGCTTCTTTTGCTCGTTCTCTTCCTGGGCGATTTCTTCCAGTTCGAACTTGGCGTTCTGGGTCGCAGCCTTGTTGTCCTTGATGGCCTGCAGGTTCACGCGCAACGTTTCGATCAGTTTCGCCTGCGCCTGCGATACGTAGCCCATATATTGCAGCTCGCGGTTGATGCGATTGGGATTGTCGCCGGACAGCAGCAGCTTGATGCGATCCTCGTTGCCGGCCACGTACTGGTCGCGCAGCAGTTTCGACAATTGCGCCTGCTGGCTGTTGACCACGCCGGACAGCTCGGCCTGCTGCTTCACCAGCACGTTGAGCTTGGCTTCGGTGCCGGCCTGCTCCTGGCTCAGTTCGCGCAGCGAACGGTTGGCCTTGGAGATCGCCTGCTCCGACTCGGCCAGCGCATCGGCGGCGTTGCCCTTGGCGGTCTCGGTCTTGTCGATGTCGCGCTTGAGATTGGCCAGTTTTTGCTGCAGGTCGGCGCGCTCTTTCTCAGCCGCCTGCTTTTGTTTGGCGCGTTCGGTGACTTGGGCGCCGACCGGCGACGGCAAACACAACGCTGCGGCCAATGCCCGAATTTGGCGATCAGGTCGCCGCGCACCGGCAGGA
>NZ_AJHH01000669.1 GCF_000256565.1 Herbaspirillum lusitanum P6-12
GCCGCCGAATTTGGCGATCAGGTCGCCGCGCACCGGCAGGCGCAGCTGGCCGCGCAGGCTGGCGAAAGGTTTACCGAAATTTTCTTCCGGCGACGGCGTGGCTTCGTTGCGGCCCAGCGATTGCGGCGCTTCATCGTCGTCGATGGTGTCCGACGGCGCCGGCTTGACCTTGGTTCCCGGCGCGGCCCTGGCTTGCTGGGCGGCCGCAGCTGCGCGCCGTTCGTGTTCGGCTTTAGCTTTGGCCAATTGTTCCTGCCGCCGCTTTTCACGCGCCGCGGCTTCGGCCTTCTTCTGGTCTTCGATCAGCTGCGCCAGCTTGTCGACCAGGCCGGACAGGCGCTGCTCGTCGCGCTGCAGGTTGCCGACTTCCTTGCGCTGCGTGTTCAGCTTGGTCGACAGTTGCGCCAGCAATGTGCCGCGCTTGGCCTTTTCCTTCTCCAGCAGCTTCTTTTGCTCGTTCTCTTCCTGGGCGATTTCTTCCAGTTCGAACTTGGCGTTCTGGGTCGCAGCCTTGTTGTCCTTGATGGCCTGCAGGTTCACGCGCAACGTTTCGATCAGTTTCGCCTGCGCCTGCGATACGTAGCCCATATATTGCAGCTCGCGGTTGATGCGATTGGGATTGTCGCCGGACAGCAGCAGCTTGATGCGATCCTCGTTGCCGGCCACGTACTGGTCGCGCAGCAGTTTCGACAATTGCGCCTGCTGGCTGTTGACCACGCCGGACAGCTCGGCCTGCTGCTTCACCAGCACGTTGAGCTTGGCTTCGGTGCCGGCCTGCTCCTGGCTCAGTTCGCGCAGCGAACGGTTGGCCTTGGAGATCGCCTGCTCCGACTCGGCCAGCGCATCGGCGGCGTTGCCCTTGGCGGTCTCGGTCTTGTCGATGTCGCGCTTGAGATTGGCCAGTTTTTGCTGCAGGTCGGCGCGCTCTTTCTCAGCCGCCTGCTTTTGTTTGGCGCGTTCGGTGACTTGGGCGCCGACCGGCGACGGCAAACACAACGCTGCGGCCAATGCCGCAGCGCCGAGAGCCGCCGGTCTGCCGGCGCGCCAGTGCCGCAATGCCGTCCTCAGCACATTCGTCATGCAAAAAAGCTTAGTTATTTCGTTTTCCCTTGATTTGCCACGGCCTTGAGCGCCGCGTCGATGGCCGACTGGTCGCCCAGATAGTAACTCTTGATCGGCTTGAGGTCGGCATCCAGTTCATACACCAGCGGCTGGCCGTTGGGGATGTTGAGGCCGACGATGTCGTTGTCGCTGATGCCGTCAAGGTACTTGATCAATGCGCGCAGGCTGTTGCCGTGGGCCGAGATGATGATCTTCTTGCCGGCACGGATGGCCGGTGCAATGGTGTCGTTCCAGGCCGGCAGCACGCGCGCGACGGTGTCCTTGAGGCATTCGGTCAGCGGGATGTCTTCGCGCTTGAGGCTGGCATAACGCGGGTCGTTGTAGGACGCGCGCGGGTCAGTCGGCTCCAGCGGCAGCGGCGGCGTGTCGTAGCTGCGGCGCCAGACCAGCACCTGCTCATCGCCGTACTGGGCGGCGGTTTCCGCCTTGTTCAGCCCTTGCAGCGCGCCGTAGTGGCGTTCGTTGAGACGCCAGTCGTGCTGCACCGGCAGATACATCAGGTCCATTTCGTCGAGCGTGGTCCACAGCGTGCGAATGGCGCGCTTCAACACCGAGGTATAGGCCAGGTCGAAGGTGAAACCGGCTTCCTTCAACAGCTTGCCGGCCTGCCTGGCTTCGGCCACGCCTTTTTCGGTCAGGTCGACGTCAACCCAGCCGGTGAAACGGTTGGCGAGGTTCCAGGTAGACTCGCCGTGGCGCATGAAAACGATTTTGTACATAGTGTGGATTCGTGAGAAATGGGAGGGATGAGAAAATAGCAAAGGAAGAATCAAATAGCGTGTCAGCTTCTATTTTATAATGCCGGGATTCAGTAAACCCATTGAGATCCCGTGAAATTCATCGTAGACAATATTTTCCTGATCGGCCTGGTCATCATTTCTGGTGGCGCGCTGCTGATTCCCTTCCTGCAACAGCGCGGCAGCAAGCTGACGTTGCTGCAAGCCACTCAACTGATCAATACCGGCAAGACCCTGGTCCTGGACGTGCGCGACGTGGAGCAATTCAACGCCGCCCACCTCCGCGACGCCCGCAACATCCCGCTCAAGGACTTGTCGCAACGCGTCGCCGAACTCGACAAGTTCAAGGGCAAGAACGTCATCGTGGTGTGCCAGTCCGGCACGCAGACCGCCAAGGCCGAGGGCCTCCTCAAGAAGGCCGGTTTCACCGAAGTGCACGGCCTGACCGGCGGCATCGCGGCCTGGCAGGCGCAAGGCTTGCCGACCGCCAGCCAGAAGGCGGCAAAATGACAGCGCGCGTCCTCATGTACAGCACCGGCGTGTGCCCCTATTGCATGATGGCCGAGCGCCTGCTCAAGAGCAAGGGCGTCGAGGACATCGAAAAGATCCGCATCGACCTCGATCCGCAGCAGAAGGACATCATGATGGAGAAGACCGGTCGCCGCACGGTGCCGCAGATCTACATCGGCGACACCCACGTCGGCGGCTTCGACGACCTCAGCGCACTGGACCGCGCCGGCGGTCTCGACCCGCTGCTGCAGGGCTGAGCCGTTCGAGCTGATCCATTCGCATTTTTACCATTCGCATTAATCCAACCTGAAACGAGAGCATTCCATGGCGGAAGAGAACCAACAAGCTGAACAGCAACCCGTATTCCAGATCCAGCGCGTCTACCTGAAAGACCTGTCGCTGGAGCAACCGAACTCCCCGGCGATCTTCCTGGAACAGGATGCGCCTGCGATCGAAGTGGCGGTCGACGTCGGCGCCGAAGCGCTGGCCGATGGCATCTTCGAATCCACCGTCACCATCACCGTGACCGCCAAGGTCAAGGACAAGGTCGCGTTCCTGGTCGAAGGCAAGCAAGCCGGCATCTTCGAAGTGCGCAACATTCCTGCCGAGCAACTGGATCCGCTGCTGGGCATCGGTTGCCCGAACATCATCTATCCTTACCTGCGCGCCAACATCGCCGATGTGATCACCCGCGCCGGTTTCCCGCCGATCCACCTGGCAGAAATCAATTTCGCTGGCCGAACAACAGACCGACGGCACGCTGGTCAACGGCACCACCACCGTCAACTGATCTCGCTTCATCCGCCGCACGCCGTTCCGTTCCACGCGGAGCGCGCTGCGGCCGGCGTTTTACCAGCGTTTTACCGTTGTACCCTGCTATTCCGATGCCGTGCGCGGCGACCATCCGCGCCATGCACGGCCTCAACCTCTCCAGCGGAGCAAGTCCATGAAATTTTCCCCTCGCGCCTCTCTCATCCTTTCCACCCTGATCCTCGGCTCGGCCGCGGCAGCGCCCGCCTTTGCGCTCGACTTCAAGTCAGTCGGCGCCGCGCCGGCCGTGCTGTATGACGCCCCATCCGAAAAAGGTCGCCGCGTCTTCGTGGCGCCGCGCGGCATGCCGGTAGAAGTCGTGCTGACCTACGGCGAGTGGAGCAAGGTGCGCGATGCGGCCGGCACGCTGTCCTGGGTCATGTCCAAATCGCTGACGACCAAGCGCAACGTCGTGGTCAGCGTCGCCAACGCCAAGGTCCATGCGGCCGCCGACGACAACAGCGCCACCGTATTCAGCGCCGACAAGAACGTCTTGCTGGAGCTGACCGACGCCACGCCGGTGTCCGGCGGCTGGATCAAGGTCAAGCACCGCGACGGCCAGAGCGGCTTCGTCAAGGCATCCGAGGTCTGGGGCGATTAAGCCCGGGCAACGGGCGCATACTCTCCCCATTCCGGCCTCTACAAGCGAATCTTCATGAATATTTCCATACTCGGCGCCGGCGCCTGGGGCACTGCGCTGGCCATCGTGCTGGCGCAGCGGCATCAGGTCGTGCTGTGGGGCCGCAATGGCCAGGCCATGCAGGAAGCGTCCCTGCAACGCGAAAACATGGCTTACCTGCGCGGCTTCCATCTGCCGGAGTCGCTCATCGTCACCGGCGATTTTGCGAGGACGGTTGAACACGTCACCGCCAACCCCGACAATCTGCTGATCGTGGCCTCGTCGGTATCCGGCCTGCGCGCTTTGGCGGAAACGCTGCGCGATCATCCGATCGCCAACATCGTCTGGCTGTGCAAGGGACTGGAAGAACAAACCCGGCTGCTGCCGCATCAGATCGTGCGCGAAGTGCTGGGCGACAAGATTCCGGCCGGCGCGCTGTCGGGCCCGTCCTTCGCCCAGGAAGTAGCGCGCGGCCTGCCCTGCGCCCTGACCATCGCCAGCCATGACAAGGCCCTGTGCGAGCGCGTGGTCAGCGCGGTGCACGGCGGCAACCTGCGCGTCTATTCGAGCGACGATCTGATCGGCGTGGAAATCGGCGGCGCCGTGAAGAACATCCTGGCCATCGCCACCGGCGCGGCCGACGGCCTGCAACTGGGATTGAACGCGCGCGCAGCGCTGATCACGCGCGGCCT
>NZ_AJHH01000670.1 GCF_000256565.1 Herbaspirillum lusitanum P6-12
AAAAACGGGACTGGCGCCTGGCGCTCAGTCCCGCTGCTGCAACCCTGAAAACTTAGCGAGCGACGATGTCGCTTTCCATTTTGGGGCGCTTGAAACGCTTGGGCGACTCACCCTCGACGATGTCGTCGATCTGCTTCGGCAGCTTGTCGTAGACCGAGCAATCGTCTTCACGCTCTTTCGCGCGGAACGATTTTCCTGCCTTGCTGAAACGACCTTCCTTGGCCGACAGTACATATTGATGAGCGACGCCGCTCTTGGCATTCTTGACTGCGATATTGCGTTCAATTGCTTGCATGACCCTGTCCTTACACGTCTTCTGACGTTCCCGTTCGTGGCGTTCTGCGACGACAAACACCTTTCGGCGCCATCGCAGTTGCGCGTTTTTGGCGCGCTGTAAGTCAACTAACGCACCAAATTCGATTTGGAATACGCAAAATCCGAATTTTTGTCAGGGAGTAGCAAGAAAAAACAAAATTCCGCCATGTTTGCGGCACCGCAGCAAAATGTAAACTCCAGTCTTTACAAGGCTTTACGGCGTTTTTCTCGACCGAAATTTGAAGAACATACGCAGTAGCAGCAGACTCGTAACAATTGTTGCAAAAAGTATCGGCTGGGCCAGCAGGTTCTTGCCCGCCTTCATCCACCAGAAGTGCAAAATGCCCAGCGGCAAGATCAGGTACATCAGCCGGTGCAGCCACAGCCAGCGTTTGGCGCCGAGCCGGCGCACCATAGCATTGGTGCTGGTGGCCGCCAGCGGGATCAGCAGCACGAAGGCAATGAAGCCGACAGTGATGAACGGCCGCTTGATGACGTCGCGCCACATTTCTTCCACGTCGAAGAAATGGTCGAACCAGAAAAACGTCATGAAGTGCAGCACCACGTAAAAGAATGAAAACAATCCCAGCATGCGGCGCAGCCGGATCAGCCAGTTCCAGCCGGTCAGGCGCCGCAGCGGCGTGACCGCCAGCGTGATGCACAGGAAATACAGCGTCCAGTCGCCGGTGTTGCGCGTGATGAATTCGATCGGGTTGGCGCCGAGGCGGTCGAGGAAGCCGAACGCGATCAGCCGCACGAACGGCAACAGCGCCAGCACGAACAGCACGCCCTTGAGGATGCCGACCTGGCGCGGCTTGAGGTTGCGCAGTGCATTCATGGGCGCGCTCAAAAGAATTTCTTCAGATCCATGCCCGCATACAGCGGCGCGACTTCGTTATAGCCGTTGAACATCAGCGTCTTGCGCTTGCGGGACAGGAAACCGTCTTCGCCGATGCGGCGCTCCGAGGCCTGCGACCAGCGCGGATGGTCGACATTGGGATTGACGTTGGAATAGAAGCCGTATTCGTGCGGCGCCGACACGTTCCATGCGGTCTTGGGCTGTTCCTTGAGGAAACGGATCTTGACGATGGACTTGGCCGACTTGAAACCGTATTTCCACGGCACCACCACGCGCACCGGCGCGCCGTTCTGATTCGGCAGCACTTCGCCGTACATGCCCACCGTCAGCAGCGTCAGCGGATGATTGGCTTCGTCCAGGCGCAGGCCTTCGGTGTAAGGCCATTGCAGCACGCGCTCGTAGACGCCGGGCATCTGCTTCTTGTCGTCGAGGGTGACGAATTCGATGTACTTGGCGTTGCCGGTGGGTTCGGCCTTTTTGATCAGTTCGGACAGCGAATAGCCGATCCACGGAATCACCATCGACCAGCCCTCGACGCAGCGCAGGCGGTAGATACGCTCTTCCAGCGGCGCCAGCTTGAGCAGCGCATCGATGTCGAGCGTCAGCGGCTTTTTCACCTCGCCTTCGATGGCGATGGTCCACGGCCGCGTCTTCAGCGTGCCGGCGTTTTGCGCCGGATCACCCTTGTCGGTGCCGAATTCATAGAAATTGTTGTAAGTGCTGGCGTCCTTGAAGCTGGTCTGCTTGTCCATCACGACATAGGCGGAGTTGGCCTTGGCGGTCAGCTTCTGCGCCCCGGGCGTCTGCGCCAGGGCGGGTTGCGTCATGGTTTCCAGCAAGGCGCCGCCGGCGATCGAGCCGACCGCGACGTGGCGCATGAAATCGCGACGCGATTCGAACAACGCGCGCGGCGTGATCTCGGAAGGCAGCGGAACGTCGATATTGCGGAGCTGGCGCTTGATGAACATGGAATCTCCTGTGGCGGACAATGGCGGTCACTGACGACCATTGGTCGCGTTGATCCGCATCATCTTACAGAAGTTCGCCGATTTGATTGTGCCGAAGAGGAGCAGGTCAGGAGAGATTGGCGACCGGCGCCAGGCGGCCCGGCAAGCGGGATCAGCAGCACGAAGGCAATGAAGCCGACAGTGATGAACGGCCGCTTGATGACGTCGCGCCACATTTCTTCCACGTCGAAGAAATGGTCGAACCAGAAAAACGTCATGAAGTGCAGCACCACGTAAAAGAATGAAAACAATCCCAGCATGCGGCGCAGCCGGATCAGCCAGTTCCAGCCGGTCAGGCGCCGCAGCGGCGTGACCGCCAGCGTGATGCACAGGAAATACAGCGTCCAGTCGCCGGTGTTGCGCGTGATGAATTCGATCGGGTTGGCGCCGAGGCGGTCGAGGAAGCCGAACGCGATCAGCCGCACGAACGGCAACAGCGCCAGCACGAACAGCACGCCCTTGAGGATGCCGACCTGGCGCGGCTTGAGGTTGCGCAGTGCATTCATGGGCGCGCTCAAAAGAATTTCTTCAGATCCATGCCCGCATACAGCGGCGCGACTTCGTTATAGCCGTTGAACATCAGCGTCTTGCGCTTGCGGGACAGGAAACCGTCTTCGCCGATGCGGCGCTCCGAGGCCTGCGACCAGCGCGGATGGTCGACATTGGGATTGACGTTGGAATAGAAGCCGTATTCGTGCGGCGCCGACACGTTCCATGCGGTCTTGGGCTGTTCCTTGAGGAAACGGATCTTGACGATGGACTTGGCCGACTTGAAACCGTATTTCCACGGCACCACCACGCGCACCGGCGCGCCGTTCTGATTCGGCAGCACTTCGCCGTACATGCCCACCGTCAGCAGCGTCAGCGGATGATTGGCTTCGTCCAGGCGCAGGCCTTCGGTGTAAGGCCATTGCAGCACGCGCTCGTAGACGCCGGGCATCTGCTTCTTGTCGTCGAGGGTGACGAATTCGATGTACTTGGCGTTGCCGGTGGGTTCGGCCTTTTTGATCAGTTCGGACAGCGAATAGCCGATCCACGGAATCACCATCGACCAGCCCTCGACGCAGCGCAGGCGGTAGATACGCTCTTCCAGCGGCGCCAGCTTGAGCAGCGCATCGATGTCGAGCGTCAGCGGCTTTTTCACCTCGCCTTCGATGGCGATGGTCCACGGCCGCGTCTTCAGCGTGCCGGCGTTTTGCGCCGGATCACCCTTGTCGGTGCCGAATTCATAGAAATTGTTGTAAGTGCTGGCGTCCTTGAAGCTGGTCTGCTTGTCCATCACGACATAGGCGGAGTTGGCCTTGGCGGTCAGCTTCTGCGCCCCGGGCGTCTGCGCCAGGGCGGGTTGCGTCATGGTTTCCAGCAAGGCGCCGCCGGCGATCGAGCCGACCGCGACGTGGCGCATGAAATCGCGACGCGATTCGAACAACGCGCGCGGCGTGATCTCGGAAGGCAGCGGAACGTCGATATTGCGGAGCTGGCGCTTGATGAACATGGAATCTCCTGTGGCGGACAATGGCGGTCACTGACGACCATTGGTCGCGTTGATCCGCATCATCTTACAGAAGTTCGCCGATTTGATTGTGCCGAAGAGGAGCAGGTCAGGAGAGATTGGCGACCGGCGCCAGGCGGCCCGGCAATTCCGCCAGTTCGCGGATCACGTGCACGCCATCGGGCAGCGTCAGCACATGGTCTTCCGACTGCAGCGCAAACACCGTCATGCCCGCCGCCAGGCCGGCCTTGACGCCG
>NZ_AJHH01000671.1 GCF_000256565.1 Herbaspirillum lusitanum P6-12
CCGGCTTCCATTTCCGGACGTCGTAAGCGCTGTAGATGCGGCCCTCGAAATACGGCAGCATGCCGGTCACGCGCAGGCACAGCTCGATCTTGTCACGCGGCGCATTGGACGCCAGGCAAAACGGCACGGCCAGCGACTGCACCAGCTCGAGCGCGCCGGCGATCGGCTGCAGGCGGGCGCGGAACATGATCGCCATGAGATCGCGCAACTCGGTCACGAAGCTGGCCGGCAAGGGACTGCCGGCGAGGCGTTCGATCTCGGCCACGCAGTCGGCCATGTTGACGCCCTTGAATTTCTCCAGCGCCTCGACCGCGGTAATGCTGACGCCGAAGCGCGCGCTGTGCTCGACCCAGGCGTCGGCAGCGACGATTTCACTGTCGACCAGAGTGCCGTCGCAGTCGAACAGGATCAGGTCAATGCCGGGCAGTGCTGTTGTCATGGTGCGGTTCGCTTACAGTTCGCCGTAGGAATGCAGGCCGGACAGGAACATGTTCACGCCGAGGAAAGCAAAGGTCGTGACCAGCAATCCCACCAGCGCCCACCAGGCCGCAACCTGGCCGCGCAGGCCCTTCATCAGGCGCATGTGCAGCCACGCTGCGTAGTTGAGCCAGACGATCAGCGCCCAGGTTTCCTTCGGATCCCAGGACCAATAGCCGCCCCAGGCTTCGGCCGCCCACAGCGCACCGAGGATGGTGGCGATGGTGAAGAAGGCGAAACCGACCGCGATGGCCTTGTACATGACGTCGTCGAGCACTTCCAGCGACGGCAGGCGGTCTTCCAGGTAGCCCTTGGACTTGAGCAGGTAGGCCACCGCCACCATCGCCGCCAGCGCGAAGGTGCCGTAGCCGATGAAGTTGGCCGGCACGTGGATCTTCATCCACCAGCTTTGCAGCGCCGGCACCAGCGGCTGGATCTCGGCGGCGTCGCGCGAGACCGTGTACCACAGCAGGAAACCGACCGCCGCCGAAATCACCAGCAGCACGAAGGCGCCGAGCTGACGGGTGGCATAGCGCTCTTCGTAATACAGGTAGAACAGCGCGGTGATCATGCAGAACAGGATGAACACTTCATACAGATTGGAAATCGGAATGTGGCCGATATCCGGGCCGATCAGATAGGACTCGTACCAGCGCACCAGCATGCCGGTAAAGCCCAGCACCACCGCCGCCCAGCACAGTTTGGAACCGAGCGCGGCGCCGGTGCCGGAGCGCGCCACCAGGCCGACCCAGTAGAACAGCGTGGACAACACGAACAGTGCGCTCATCCACAGGATGGCCGACTGGCTCGAAAGCAGGTATTTGAGGAAGAATTTCTTGTCGGCCATGTCCAGCGCGCCGCCGTACATGGCGATTGCAGACAGCGCCAGCACCGCCAGCAAGGCCATCAGCCAGCGCACCGATTTCCAGTGCCAGCCGAGCCAGGCGAAGGTCGGCGCCGCCAGCAGCAGGACGGCCTTTTCGTAGTAATCCATGTGGCCGCCGTAGCGGCTCAGCGCAAACAGCGACGCCGCCACCAACGCGGCCGCGTAAATCCAGTCAAGCACGCTGAGGCGCTTGAAAAAGCCGATATCCTGCAACTCGGCGCGGGCGTGGGTTTGGCTCAATTCCATTACGATCTCCAGTTCAATCCTGGGGCCGCCGCGCATCGTCGCGGCATCAGGCCCTGCGACATCCTACCCGTCTAGCGTGCGGGAGATATGTCGTTGCGGGCATAAGCGATAAACGCCCATGCCCATATTATGTCCGACGCTAGCTTACGCCGTTTGCGTCAGCTTCGCCTTGAGTAATTCGAATTCCTTCTCGAAATCCATCGTCTTGCGCTGGGTGCTCATGGCCATCAATGAATGCGATCCGCCGGCTTGCGGACGGATCCAGACCCACAGGCGGCGCTCGCGGATGTACAGCATCGAGAACACGCCCAGCACCAGGAACAGGCAGCCCAGGTAGACCACTTTCTTGCCCGGCGAACGCGTGACCTGGAACACCGAGGCCTTGATCTCGTCGAAACCGTTCAGCTTGAGGTACACCGGCGCATGGTAGAAGCCGGCGTCGGCCATCGCGTTGATCGCCAGTTGCAGGAAACGCGCATGCTTCTCGTCGGTGCCCATGGCTTTCAGGCCGGCCTTCTCGCGCGCAACCTGCCACAACTCCCACATGCTGCCGTTGAGGATCTTCATGAAGATGTCGGCGGCCTTTTCCTGCTCGGCGGCGGGGATCTTCTCGATGAAGCGCGAGACCGCGATGTAGCCCGACTCCTTGCCGTCGCCGGCGAAAATGCTCAGGCCGCGCAAGGCCGATTGCTGCACCTGGTCACGCAGTTGCCGGGCATTGGCGTCGTCGCCTTTCATGGCTTGGCGCGCGTAGCGTGCGGCGGCTTCGGCACGCAAGGCCGGATTGGCCAGCGCGGCGCGCAGGCGCATCCACTCGTCGACGCTGTCTTCGTCATCGGCCGGAATGCGCAGGTAGCGGAATGGCTCGTCCGGCATGTCGCGTACGCCCGCCAGGAAGACATAAGCGCCGTCGACCTGCACCGGCTGCATGTAGTTCAGGAACTCGCGCGCCTGGCCGGTCTTGTCGCGCAATTTGTATTGCACGCTCGGGCCGACGTTCTTGAGGTCCTTGCTGTTGGCGTTCTTGGCGCCAGAGCCGAGGTGCTTGTCGAGGCCGTCGGCGAACGACTTGTTCACACTCTTGTTGACGCTGCGGACATCGCCACTGTTACCGCTATTGGCGTTGTTGCCGTTGTTGTTCATGTTTTCCACGTTGAAGGGACGGAAGCCGCTCCATTCCACCGTGTATTCATTGTCCTTGGCCGCCGACAACGGCGTGCTGCCGTTGACTTCACCGGCGATCTCGAAGCGCTTGTCGTCGGCGCCGGTCATGGCGTGGCCGGTCAGGCGCAGCTTGCTGCCGCCGTCCTCGAAGCTCGACTGGTAGACCGCGATGCCGTTATAGATCAGCGGCTCATTGACCTTGATGGTGGCGGCAAAATCCTTGCCGGTGGCGTTGTCGCGCACGATCACGTCGCTCGCGAACAACTTCGGCATGCCGGTCGAGTAGTAATCAATGACGAAGCGCTTCAACTGGATCGTGAACGGCAGGTCCTGGATCATCACGCCGTTCTGCTGCGGGATGATGGCGGTGCTGCTGCTGGCGCCTTCGGGGATCAGCGTGTTGCCGCGAAAGGTCGGATTGCCCAGGCCCAGCCGATGCTCGGCCGGGATCTGCGAAATCACGCCGTTGCCGGCAAATGGCGTCTTGCCGTAGAACCATTGCTGGAAGCGGATCGGCAGATCGGAGTCGAGCAGCCCGCCCAGGCAGATGATGACGATGGCGGAGTGGGCGAAGATGTAACCCAGTTTGTTGGCCGCGCCCTTCTTGGCGGCGATCAATGTGGCGCCGTCTTTTTCCAGCAGCTTGACCTTGTAGCCGTTGGCGCCGATGCGCTGCACCAGTTGCTGCGCCATCCCGGCCACCGGCGTGGCGGCAGTCCATTCGGCCTTGTGGTGGAAATTGCGCAGCGATTGCTCGCGCACGTTTTCACGCCAGCTGCTGATGTCCTTGAGCATCTTGGGACCGTTGCGCGCGATGCACAGCGAGGTCGACAGCACCAGGAAACCCATGATCAGCAGGAACCACCAGGCCGAATACACGGCGTACAGGCCGAGCTTGCCGAACACCTCGAACCAGAACGGCCCGAACTGGTTGACGTAGTTCGGCATCGGCTGGTTCTGCTGCAGCACGGTGCCGATGATGGAGGCGACGGCGATCAGCGTCAGCAGGCTGATGGCAAAGCGCATGGAGGAAAACAACTCGACGACTTCGGCGACCCAGCGTTGGCGGGTCTTCAGTTGGATGCCTGCGGTACTGCCTGTCATAAGTGCTACCTTTATCGATGCCCGATGCTGCTTGTTTTGCTGCTTGCGGTGCAGTTCTCAGCGGCTGCCTCGCCTGCCGCGTTGAGTTGGCCTGGCAGGGCGAAAATGCAAAAGGGGCGGCTTCGCAGCCACCCCCTCCAGTTTGTTGCTACCTGTATTTTTTACATCTGATTCTTTACTTCAGGCCGGCGATGTAGTCTGCCACAGCCTTGATTTCCTTGTCCGACAAGCGGTCCGCGATGGTGGTCATTTGCGGGCTGTTGCTGCGCGTGCCGCCGCGGAAAGCCGTCAGTTCGGTCACCGTGTAATCCTGATGCTGGCCTGCCAGACGCGGATACTGTGCAGGGATGCCGGCGCCGTTCGGGCTGTGGCAACCGGCGCAGGCCGGAACGTTCTTGGAGGCGATGCCGCCGCGCCAGATCTGCTTGCCGAGTTCAAGGGTGTCCTTGCTCTTGGCGGCGCCCGGCTTCGGGGCCTGGGCGTTGAGGTAGGCGGCGATGTTCTTCACGTCTTCATCCGACAAGGCCTTGGCCAGCGGCGACATGATGGGGTTGCTGCGGCCGGCGGTGCGGAAATCGGTAAT
>NZ_AJHH01000672.1 GCF_000256565.1 Herbaspirillum lusitanum P6-12
TTTTTTTTTCTTCGGCTGCAAATGCTGCGGAAGAAACCGCCAGCATTGCAATGAACAAGGATTTCAACAACGGCGAAAAGGCACGATTCATTCAAACACCCTGAGACTTGATTGTGATAATAAATTGCCAGGTTGGCGACGCGATTCCTCTTTCCCTACTTTTCAGCACGCTTGAAAATGCACATCCGAAAAGTGTTTCCCCTGGTGCAACACAACAAGAGACAACCCCTTATTGTACAATAGCTTTTCGGCATTTTTGCCCACTTTCAATGCATTTTCCTCCTACTATGTCCCAACTTTGGCAAGCCCGCTTCTTCACCACGGTGAATCATCTCCGTGATTTGCCAAATACCAAGGTACCGGAGATCGCCTTTGCCGGCCGCTCCAATGCCGGCAAATCCACGGCCATCAACGTACTGTGCAATCAAAAAAAGTTGGCATTTGCATCAAAAACGCCAGGACGCACACAGCATATCAACTATTTCTCGATCGGCGGCGCGCATGTGGCGCAGCATCGCAAAGATGAGACAAAAGTGGATGAAATCCGCGCCCTGCTGGTCGATTTGCCCGGTTACGGTTATGCCCAGGTATCCGGCTCGGCCAAGCTGCACTGGCAGGAACTGCTGGGCGACTACGTGCGCCGCCGCGACCAGCTCGCTGCGCTGGTGATGATCGTCGACTCGCGCCGGCCTTTTACCGACCTCGATATCCAGATGGTGGAATGGTTTGCGCCCACCGGCAAGCCGCTGCATTGCATCCTCAGCAAAGCCGACAAGCTCAACCGCAACGATGCGACCAATGCATTGCGCCAGGCGCATACCTTCCTGTCCAGCTACGTCGATGCGAAGGGCGAGCCGTTTCCGTTCACGGCGCAATTGTTTTCCGCGCTCAAGCGCACCGGCCTTGAGGAGGCCAACGACAAGATTCTGGAACTGGCGGGATTGTCGAATGACGAAGATACCGAATGGGATGCATCGAATGCGCCCGACGACATCGGCAATGAAGAGAATTGACAGCAAATTAATACTGCAACAACGCCGCAAATAAAAATGCCCTGGAAGGGGGAAACCGTTCCAGGGCAAACGCCTATCGTTTGCACGATGAGCCCCGCTCAGGGAGGGAAGGGGAAGCGGGAGGCAACATACATTGCCTATGCGTCAGAACTCCTCCCGGGAGAAAAGTTTCAGAGGACGAATCGATTTTTTAATTATCGTCTTTTGACTATTTTTTAATTGAAATTGTTGAAATTTGTCCGCAGTTAAAAGGCCGGCAACATCGCGGCGAAAAGCTTGGCCGATGCCGCCAGCCTGTTCGTCACGATGAATTGCAGCCTTCCTGCGGTTTAGCGAGCACCTACCACCATGTCATTGACCTCCACCTCCACCTCCGCCCAATTCCCCGCCATCCGCATGCGCCGCATGCGCAAGGACGCATTTTCGCGCGCCATGATGCAGGAAAACGTCATCACGCCCGCCGACCTGATCTATCCGGTCTTCATCCAGGAAGGCCAGAACCTGCGTACACCGGTCGGCTCCCTGCCGGGCGTCGAGCGCCTGTCGATCGACCAGTTGCTGCATGTGGCCGAAGACACGGTCGCGCTCGGCATTCCGGTGCTGGCGCTGTTCCCGGTCATCGACGTTGCGCTGAAGACGCCCGACGGCATCGAAGCCATCAATCCCGACGGCCTGGTGCCGCGCGCGGTGGCGGCGCTCAAGCAACGCTTTCCCGAACTCGGCATCCTCACCGACGTCGCGCTCGATCCGTACACCAGCCACGGCCAGGACGGCGTGATGGACGACAACGGCTACGTGCTCAACGACGAAACCACCGCGCTGCTGGTGCGCCAGGCCTTGGCGCAAGCACAGGCCGGCGTCGATATTGTGGCGCCGTCGGACATGATGGACGGCCGTATCGGCGCCGTGCGCGACGCGTTGGAAGCGGAGAAATTCATCTATACCCGCATCATGGCCTACTCGGCCAAATACGCCTCGGCCTTCTACGGCCCGTTCCGCGACGCGGTCGGCTCCGCCGCCAACCTCGGCAAGGGCAGCAAGAGCACCTACCAGATGGATCCGGCCAACAGCGACGAAGCCTTGCGCGAAGTGGCGCTGGACCTGCAGGAAGGCGCCGACATGGTCATGGTCAAACCCGGCATGCCGTATCTGGACATCGTGCGTCGCGTGAAAGACGAATTCAAGGTGCCGACTTTCGCCTATCAGGTCAGCGGCGAATACGCGATGATCAAGGCAGCAGCGCAAAACGGCTGGCTCGATCACGACAAGGCCATGATGGAAGCGATGATGGCCTTCAAGCGCGCC
>NZ_AJHH01000673.1 GCF_000256565.1 Herbaspirillum lusitanum P6-12
CCTTCAGCGCGACGCCGCGCCATCCTTCCTCTGGATTTTCGACGCGCCGACGCGCTTAGTTGAAATCCGGATATGCAAGCTCTGAATTGGTATTTTTACAAAACCGCCGGACTCTTTATAGTCTGCGAAACACGGAATCCGTTCGGGCTCCGATTCTTTTGGCGCGCGCGTTTTCAGTTAGCCGGTGCGCCGTCGCTCAACAATAAAACGGGGTCGGGAAATGACATCGCATACTCTCTTCAAGAAGCTCGCCGCCGCCGCGGCACTCATCGTCACCACACTCGGTGCAAACCTCGCGCATGCCGAAAACGTCCCGCAGGAAGTCCGCTTCGCCTGGGCCGGCGGACCGCGCGTCTGGATCCTCGGCAAGATCGACAAGTCCTTCGACAAATCCTTCGGCGCACCGGTGAAATGGATTCCATTCGCCACCGGCGCCGACGTGCTGTCGCTGTTCGCCGCCAAGGAAATCGACATTGCCCGCTTCGGCTCCAGCCCGGCCGTCGCCGGCATCGCGCGCAAGCTGCCGATTGAAATCATCAGCGTGCCCGAAGTCATCGCCACCAGCGAACGCCTGATCGGCCGCAAGAGCAAGAACATCAATTCGATCAAGGACATCGAAGGCAAGACCGTCGCCTATCCGCCGAACTCGACCGCGCAATATGCGCTCGAGCTGGCCATCAAGGTCAACCGTCTCGACAAATCCAAAATCCGCCTGGTGCCGCTGAAGCCGGCCGACCAGGTCGCCGCATGGAAGCGCGGCGACATCGACGCGGCCTATGTCTGGGGTCCGTTCACGCAACAGTTCGAAGCTGACGGCGGTCATGAAATCTTCGTTACCAAGCAGCTGCAAAAAGACGGTTATCTGGTCTACAACAACTTCGTCGTGCGCAAGGAATTTGCCGAGAAGTACCCGCAGTTGGTCGTGAAATTCCTGCGCACCTACCAGGAAAAAGTCGACCAATACAAGAAGGATCCCGACGGTTCCGCGCAACTGATCGCCAAGCATCTCGACATTCCGTTTGAAACCGCACGCAGTGTGCTGACCGGCCTGGAATATCCTTCCAGCACCGAGCAGCTGACCCCGGCCTACCTCGGCAACGGCGCCGCCACGCCGACCTCGGGCATCGCCAAGGCCGCCAAGGACACCGCCAACTTCCTCGTGGAAATCGGCGACCTGCGCAAGAGCGACGTACCGGAATCGTTTGCACCGGCCATCAACATCAGCTACCTGAAACAGGCCGTCGCCAAGTAATGCCCATGCACCACGCACCACATCAATCAGCCGGAGCACGCACATGACGGCGCAGGCAAGCCGCAATACCGGCCTCGGCATGGGTCCGGCCAAACGCGCCGCCGTCAGCACCGCCGCAGTGGCGCTGGTGCTGGGCGTGTGGCAACTGTCCGGCAGCCTGCACTGGATCGATCCGCTGCTGCTGCCGCCGCCAAGCGAAATCTTCCAGACCACGGGTGACATCCTGGCCGACGGTTATCGCCAGGTATCGCTGTGGCAGCACATCCTCGTGAGCGTGCTGCGCGCGACGGTGGCGTTCGTCGCCGCCATCGCCGCCGGCATTCCGCTGGGGCTGGCGATGGGCTTGTCGCAACCGGTCAGCGCGGTGCTGGAACCGTTCGTGCAATTCCTGCGGCCGTTGCCGAAGATCGCGCTGATCCCCTTGACGGTGGTGTGGTTCGGCATCGGCGAAGGCTCCAAGTTTTTCCTGATCTTCATCTCCTGCTTCCTCAGCGTGGTGGTCAGCGCCGCTGCAGCGGCAGTCGGCGTCAACAAGAACCGCCTGCGCGCAGCGCAGACGCTGGGCGCCAACCGCTACCAGCTGTTCACGCGCGTGGTGTTGCCGAATGCCCTGCCGGAAATTTTCACCGGCGTGCGCCTGTCGATCGGTATCGGCTGGACTTCGCTGATCGCCGCCGAAATGGTGGCCGCCAACTCCGGTCTCGGCTGGATGGTAATCAACGCCGGCACCTACCTGCGCACCGACGTGGTGATGCTCGGCATCCTGTTGCTGGGCATCATCGGCTATCTGTTCGACCTCGCGCTGGTGCTGTTGCAGCGCGCCTTTGTGCCTTGGGCGGGACGCGATTCATGAGCAAACTATGAACCAGATTGCACAACTGCCCGCCCGTGTGCGGCTGGCCGGCATCAGCAAGAGTTTCACCTCCGGCAAGCAGGCGGCCACGCCGGTGTTGTCGGACATTTCGCTGGAGCTGGAACAAGGTGAACTGGTCTGCCTGCTCGGTCCGTCCGGTTGCGGCAAATCGACCATTCTCAACCTGATCGCCGGCTTCGAACAAGCCGATCAAGGCGCCATCCTGCTCGACGGCGTCGCGGTCAACAAACCCGGTCCGGAACGCGGCGTGGTATTCCAGCAGCCGACACTATTCCCGTGGCTGTCGGTGCTCGACAACGTCACCTTCGGTCCGCGCATGGCCGGCATCAAGAAGTCCGTCTATCTGCCCGAGGCCGAGCGCTATCTGCGCCTGGTGGGCCTGCAGGATTTCCAGCATCACATGCCGTGGCAATTGTCGGGCGGCATGCGTCAACGCGCTGCACTGGCGCGCGCCTGGCTGCCCAATCCGGAAATCCTGCTGATGGATGAACCGTTCGGCGCGCTCGACGCACAGACGCGACTCATGATGCAAGAGCTGCTGACCAGCGTCTGGCAGACCACCGGCACCACCATCCTGTTCATCACGCACGACGTCGACGAAGCCCTGTTCCTGGCCGATCGCGTGCTGGTGATGTCGGCGCGCCCGGGCCGCATCTGCGCGGAATTCAAACTGCCCTTCCCGCGTCCGCGCGATGTCGAATTGCTGGTGGCCGACACCAGCTACGGCGCGCTCAAGCAAAAGATCCTGCACATCGTGCGTGAGGAAGCGCGCAAGAGCATGGCCGGCACCGGCGCGGCGGCAGCGCAAACAATCTGAACGACGCATAAAAAAAGCGCACCCCGACGTGAGTCGAGATGCGCTGAAATGCATCGGCTTGCGCCGACTTCTGCTCAGAAAAGTTACTACTTCAAATCTGTTCTTACTGTCTTTGCTCTGTCTTTTCTATCCCTGCAATCACTTCCACAGCGAGCACTTCGACTCGGCCTTGGTCATGTACGCCTGGTCGCCGGGAATCGTCTGCACCAGCTTGTAGTAGTCCCATGGGCGCTTGGATTCGGACGGTTTTTTCACTTCCATCAGGTACATGTCATGCACCATGCGGCCATCCGGACGGACCACGCCGTTGGAGGTGAAGAAGTCGTTGATCTTGTTCTTGCGCAGGTAATCCATGACCTTGTCGGCGTCGGTGCTGCCAACGGCCTTGACTGCCTTCAGATACTGGCCCACCGCCGATGCATCGCCGGCCTGGAACATGGTCGGCATCTTCTTCATCTTGCCGAAGTAGCGATTGCCCCATGCGCGCGCCTGGTCGTTCATGTCCCAGTACCAGCCGTCGGTCAGGTACATGCCTTGCGTGACTTGCAGGCCCAGCGAGTGCGTGTCGGTGATGAAGATCAGCAGACCGGCCAGCTTCATCGTCTTGTTCACGCCGAATTCATTGGCCGCCTTGATGGCGTTGATGACGTCGCCGCCCGCGACCGCCAGACCCAGGATCTGCGCCTTGGAGGATTGCGCCTGCAGCAGGAAGGACGAGAAGTCCGATGTCGCCAGCGGTGCGCGGACCTGGCCGACGACGGTGCCGCCGCCGGCCTTCACGACGTCGCTGGTGTCTTTTTCAAGCGAGGTGCCGAATGCGTAATCGGCGGTGACGAAGTACCAAGACTTGCCGCCTTGCTTGGTGATCGCTGCGCCGGTGCCGCGCGCCAGTGCCGTCGTGTCGTAGGCGTACTGGACGGTGTAGGCATTGCATTCTTCATTGGTTTGGCGCGTGGTGCCGGCGCCGACCGAGATGAAGACCTTTTTCTTTTCGCCGGCCACTTTGCCCATGGCCAGGCTGGCTGCCGAGTTCACGCCGCCGACCAGCATGTCGACGCCGTCGCGGTCAAACCATTCGCGCGCCTTGTTGGCGGCGATGTCGGCCTTGTTCTGGTGATCGGCAAAAACGAACTCGACCTTCTTGCCGTTGATGGTGCCGCCTGCATCGGCGATCGCCATCTTGATCGCTTCGATGCCGCCCTGGCCGTCCATGTCGGCATAGGTGCCGGACAGATCGGTGATGAAGCCGATCTTGATGGTGTCGCCGGCTGCGTTGGCATTGCCGCTGAATGCTGCGCACATCGCGGCGGACAATGCCGCCATTTTCAGAAATTTTTTCAAACCCGTCTCCTCTGTTGTTATGGTCCTGCCGCGACGCGCAACCTGGAATTGCGCGCCGCCTCCCTGTTCAAATCAAATTGTCATGCAGTACGCGGATCGTTCACCACGGCCTTGGTCGGCTCCCCATCGACCAGACGCAGCAGGCCGAGCGGATTGCTGTTTTGCAGTGCAGCCGGCAACAACTCGTCCGGATAGTTCTGATAGCAGATCGGACGCAGGAAGCGGTCGATCGCCAGCGTGCCCACCGAGGTGCCGCGCGCGTCGGACGTGGCCGGATACGGGCCGCCGTGGACCATCGCATCGCTGACTTCGACGCCGGTCGGGAAGCCGTTCAACAACAGGCGACCGGCCTTCTGTTCGAGGATTGCGATGAGATCCTGGTTGCCTTGCAGGTCGCCGATCTCGGCTTGCAGGGTGGCGGTCAGCTGGCCATTCATCTTGGCGGCGAAGTCCAGCAGCTGTTCACGGCTTTCCAGCTCGACGATGACGGTGGAGGGGCCGAAGACTTCTTCTTCCAGCGGTGCTTCCTTGGAGAACAGCAGCGCGGCATCGGCCTTGAACAGGTGCGGCACGGCCTGGGTGTAGCTGGTGCCGCCAGTGGCGATGACCTTCACGCCCGGCAACTGGGTCAGGCGCGCCACACCGCCGTTGTAATGGGTCAGGCCGCCGCTGTTGAGCATGGTGGCCGGGTTGGTGCCGCCGAAGGCCGCCGACAGCTTCTCGATGAAGGAAGTCAGTTCCGGCGAACGCACGCCCAGCAGCAGACCCGGGCTGGTGCACAGCTGGCCCACGCCGACGGTGACCGAACCGGCCAGGTCCTTGGCGATGGCGTCACCGCGCAGCTTCAGCGCTTCCGGCATGAGGATGATGGGGTTGATGCTAGACATCTCGGCAAACACCGGAATCGGCTGCGGACGGGCGGCTGCCATGTCGCACAGGGCGCGGCCACCGCGCAGCGAGCCGGTGAAGCCGACCGCCTGGATGCCGGCGCTCTTGACCAGCTGGGCGCCCACGCGGTCGCCGTAGATCATGTTGAAGGTGCCGGCGGGCATGCCGGTCTTCTTGACGGCGCGCTCGATGGCGTCAGCCACCAGTTCGGAGGTGATCAGATGCCCGCTGTGGGCCTTGAACACGACCGGGCAACCGGCTGCCAGCGCCGCAGCGGTATCGCCACCGGCCACCGAGAACGCCAACGGGAAATTGCTGGCGCCGAACACGGCCACCGGACCGACGCCGATGCGGTATTGACGCAGATCGGGACGCGGCAGCGGCTGGCGTTGCGGCAAAGCGGTATCAATCCGGGCGCCGTAGAAATCGCCGCGGCGCAGGACCTTGGCGAACAGGCGCATCTGGTTGCTGGTGCGGCTGCGCTCGCCTTGCAGGCGACCTGCAGGCAAGGCGGTTTCACGCGAGACTTCCGCGATGAAGTCATCGCCGAGGGCGTCGATTTCTTCCGCGATGGCGTCGAGGAATTTGGCGCGCGCTTCGGCCGGCAAAGCGCGGTAAGCCGGATAAGCCGCGCTGGCGGCGTCGACCGCAGCGCTGACTTCGGCTTCCGTTGCGGTCAGGAATGGGACGGCATGCGCTTCGCCGGTCGCCGCTGCGATGCTGAGCAACTTGACGTCGCCTTCGCCGCTGCGTCCGCCGCCAATATAGTTATGTCCGAGCAGTGTCATTTTTATCGTTCTCCAGTTACATCGATAGGGTGAGCATACGAGCGTAGTCGTCTTCCGACGCCACGCGCGGATTGGTTTTGTGGCTGTGGTCAGCCAGTGCGCCCTTGATGATCTTCGGATACATGTCTTCGGTCACGCCGAGTTCGGCCAGGCCGGTCGGCAAGCCGAGGCGTCGGCTCATATCCTTGATCGCAGGGCCGATGTCGGCTTCCTTCGCCAGCCCCATGGCGTGCGCGATGCGCGCCAGTTTCTTTTCCTTGATGACCGATTCCGAATCCTTGTTGAACTCGATGATGGCCGGCAGGAAGATGGCGTTCAGGGTGCCGTGGTGCAGGCGCGGATTGATGCCGCCCAGCGAATGGCTCAGGCTGTGCACGCAGCCGAGGCCCTTCTGGAAAGCCATGGCGCCTTGCATCGAGGCGCTCATCATGTTCAGGCGCGCTTCGCGGTCGTGCGGTTCTTTGGTGGCGCGTTCGATATGCGCCCAGGCGCGCCACAAACCGTCCAGCGCAATGCCGTCGGCCGGCGGGTTGAAGGACGGCGCCATGAAGGTTTCCAGGCAGTGGGCGATGGCGTCCATGCCGGTGGCGGCGGTCATCATCGCCGGCAGATTCAGTGTCAGCTCGGGGTCGCAGATCGCCAGGCGCGGCACCAGATACGGCGACAACACGCCGACCTTGCGGCCGTCGTCGAGGATCAGGATGGCGCCGCGACCGACTTCGCTGCCGGTGCCGGCGGTAGTCGGGATGGCGATCACGGGCGCGGTCTTGGCGGTGATGTTGGCGAGGCCGCCTTCGATCAGCGCAAACGATTTGAGCGTGCCTTCGTGCGTACCGCAGACGGCCACGCCCTTGGCCAGGTCGATCGAGGAACCGCCGCCGACGGCGATGATGCCGTCGCAGGCGCTGTCGCGGAACAGCTTGACCGCAGCGCGTACGGCGGCTTCATTTGGATTCGGCGGCGTCTGGTCAAACACGGCGACTTGGGCGCCGTCTTTCAGCTGGGCCACGACTTTGTCGAGGATGCCGGCATTGCGGATGCCCATGTCGGTGACGATCAGCGGCTTGCGGATGCCGATGCGGTCGCATTCCTGCTGCAGCAGCGCGAGTGCGCCGAAATCGAACTGGACTTGGGTAATGTAGTTAATCAATGCCATCGTACATAGCCTTAAAGTTATAGATATACTTGCAGCGTGTTGCGAAGCCGGCGGCTTCCGAACCACGGCGCATCAGGCGATTTCCCTGTGCGAATCAAGCTTTAGAGGCAAAACTGTATGCCAATCGGCAGGCTTTGCCTAATGAGAACTGCTGATACAGCTATAACCTATACTCATACACAAATCATTCCCATGATGCAAGAAATCCCCTCGCTGAGCTCCATCACTTCCCGTTTGCATCTGAAGCAGTTGCGCCTGCTGATTGCACTGGCCGACCACGGCTCGCTGCTGAAGGCGGCGGAACAGGTCGCGCTGACGCAGCCGGGCGCCAGCAAGGCCTTGCAGGAGATCGAAACCACCTTGGGCGCGCAACTGTTCGTGCGCACCAACCGCGGCCTCGAGGCGACCGACCTCGGCCATTGCGTAATTCGCTATGCGCGCCTGATCCAGACCGACCTGGCGCATTTGCGCGAAGACATGATCGGCATCCTGCAGGGCCACGGCGGCCGGCTGGCGCTGGGGGTGATCATGGGGGCGGTGCCGCTGCTGACCGATGCGCTGACGCGACTGCTGGAAAAGCGCCCGGCGCTGTCGGTGGAAATCGTCGAGGATACCAGCGCGCGGCTGCTGCGCCTGCTCGACCAGGGCCGGCTGGACATGGCGATCTGCCGCACCAGCATCAGCCAGCAGCCGCACCTGTACGACAGCATCGACATCCACAACGAGAAATTGGCGGTGGTGGCCAACATCAACCATCCGCTGGCGGGACGCGAAACACTGCAGCTGACCGATCTGGTCGATTCACGCTGGGTGGTGTATTCGGCCAACATGCCGATGCGGCTGTTGCTGGAGCGCGAATTCCATGAAGCCAACCTGCGCTTCCCGCTGCACTTGCTGGAAACCACCTCGGCCTTCACCACCTTGTCGTTATTACAAAGAAATCCATCCTTCGTGGCGCTGATGTCGGTCGACGTGGCGCAGTTCTGCACGCGCTTCGGCATGACCACGATCCTGCCGCTGCCGCTGCATTCGCGCAGCGAGCCGTATCAGTTGGTCACGCGCCACGGCAGCATGCGGTCGTCGGTGGCGCAGTTGTTCATCGACGAATTCACCGAGACGCCGAAGGAAGAGGCGTAAAAAAAGCGCTCCGTTGCGGGAGCGCTTTTTGATATTCCGAACCGGCTTACTTGTTCGGCTGCGGCGTGATGCGCAGGTAAGGACGCGGCGAGGTGTAACCCTTCGGATACTTTTGCTTGATCACTTCTTCATCCTTGACCGACAACGGGATGATGACGTCGTCGCCGTCTTTCCAGTTGCCTGGCGTGGCCACGGTGTAGCCGTCGGTCAGTTGCAGCGCATCCAGCACGCGCAGCACTTCGTCGAAGTTGCGGCCGGTGCTCATCGGGTAAGTGATGATCAGGCGCACTTTCTTCTTCGGATCGATGATGAACAGCGAACGCACGGTCGCGGTTTCGGACTGGTTCGGATGGATCATGTCGTACAGGCCGGCGACTTTCTTGTCGACGTCTG
>NZ_AJHH01000674.1 GCF_000256565.1 Herbaspirillum lusitanum P6-12
ATTGCCATGCCGCCGGCACCTGCAGTTGATAGTAGTCGAACATCGACAGCGACAAGCCGACCATCAGCAGCGCGAACGCCGTCAGCACCCAGGGATTCTGCAGCGCCGCCGACAGGCCTTCGCCGATCAGGCCGGCGGCGATGCCCAGCGCGGTATACACCAGCGCCATGCCGAGCACATAGACGGCCGAGAGCAGCAAGCCGCGGCCGCGCTTGGCCTGCGCGCCTTCGCCGACGATGATGGACGACAGGATCGGCACCATCGGCAGCACGCAGGGCGTGAACGAAAGGCCGACGCCGAGCAGGAAGAACAGCGACAGCACGGCCGGCAGCTTGCCGCTCTTGAGCGCCGCGCTGATCCTGTCCATGTCGGAGCCGCTTCCCGCCATGCTGATGAAGGCGGCGTTGCCGGATGCATCCGCCGGTCCGACCACCTTGCCGACGGCGCTCGTCGACATCTCCGCAGCGGTATTCATCGGCGGATAGCACAGGCCCTTGTCGGCGCAACCTTGCGCGGTCGCGATCAGTTTGAATGTGTCGCCGGAGGCGCCCGCCTCAACCGGGATGCGGATGCTGACGCTGTTGCGATAGGTTTCGACTTCCTTCTGGAAATTCTCGTCGTACTTGACCTTGCCATGCGGAAAGTCAGGTTGACCCAGGGTGGCGCCGTCGGCCTTGAAATGGAAACGGTCGCGGTACATGTAGTAGCCGTCGGCGATTGCGTAGGTGATCTGCAGCGTGCGCGCGTCAACCATCACGGCGGAAAAACGGAAGGCCGCTTCCGGCGCGAGATACTCTTCCGCCGATGCGCTTGCAGGCGTCAGCGAGATCGCCAACACGGCGGCCAGCAATAATTTGATCAAAAAGCCGCCACGTACGGCGACCAGCAAGCGCTTAAACATGCAATTCTTTCCCGGTTTCTGCAACGATCCAATTCAGGTAGGCGGGCAAGCCGGCGGCAATCGGCAAGGCGATGATTTCCGGCACGTCGTAAGGATGCGCGGCGACGATCGCCGCTTCGAGTTCGGCATAGCGCGCCTGTGTGCTCTTGATCACCAAGCTTACTTCGCTGGCGTGCTCGACGGCGCCCTGCCACCGATATATCGACTGTACCGCAGGCATGATATTCACGCAGGCCGCCAAGCGGCGCTCCACCAGCGTGTGCGCCAGCGATTTCGCCAGTTCGGCGTCGGGCACGTTGGTCAATACGACCAGCACTTGTTCCATGACATCTCTCCCGTTTGCGTCAGACATTCAGAAGCGTCGCCGCGTGAAGATCACCGCGACATAGAATCCCGCGCAGCAATAAAAAGCCAGCACCGCCAGATCCAGCAGCGGCGCCTGCGGCCAGCCGCCCAGCACGAGCGGACGCACCAGATTCACGGCGGCACTCAGCGGCAGGAATTGCGACACCGTTTGCAGCCATGACGGCAACTGCGCAACCGGATAATACACGCCCGACAGGAAGGTCATCGGCGTGAGGATCAGCGTGAAATAGTAGGTGAAAAAATCATAGCCCTTGGCGAGCGCATTCATGATCAGCCCGAGTGCGCTGAAAGTCATGCCGGCCAGGAACAGCAACGGCAGCACCAGCAACACTTGCGGGTGCAGGCCGATGCCGAGCGCGAACATCACGCACAGGATGGCGACGCCGCTGAACAAGGACTTGGTGGCGGCCCATAGCAGTTCGGCGAGGACGATGTCGTCGAGCGCCAGCGGCGCATTCATCAGCGCGTCCCAGGTGCGTTGCACACTCATGCGCGAGTAGGCCGAATACAGCGCTTCGAACGACGAGGCCATCATCACCGACATGCAGATCGAGCCCGAAGCGAGATAGTGAATGTAGGGAATGCCGTCGATTTCCTTGAGGATGCTGCCGAGGCCGTAGCCGAAGGCGATCAGCGTGATCAGCGGCTCGGCGATGTTGCCGATGATGCTGGCCGCCATGAGCTTTTTCCAGACCAGGAAATTGCGGCGCCAGATCGGATAGAAGCGCAGCGAAAATACCGGCGGTGCGTAGATTGTCGTCATGTGATTTTAATCGCGCATTTCGCGGCCTGTGAGTTTGAGGAAGAGATCTTCGAGGTTGGCCGGGCGGTGCATGTAACGCACGCCTGGGACGTGCTTCAAGGTGGCCAGCAGCGCCTGTGCATCGTTGGTGTAGCAGAACACCGTCTCGCCGCTGTATTCAACGCGCGAGGCATGGCTGCGGCCGTGCTGCTCGGCCCAGGATCTGGCATTTTCGCCGTAGATCTCGAGCACCTCCGCTTCGATGTGCTGCGCGATCAGATCCGGCGGCGAGCCTTCGGCGATCATCTTGCCGTGATCGATCACCGCCAGGCGATCGCACAGGCGCTCCGCCTCATCCATGAAGTGGGTGGTCAGCAAGATGGTCTTGCCGCGCGCCAGCAGGTTCTTGAGGCGCTCCCAGATCATGTGGCGCGCCTGCGGATCGAGACCGGTGGTCGGCTCGTCCATGAAGATCAGGTCGGGATCGTTGACCAGGGCGCGCGCCAGCGTCAGGCGCCGCTTCATGCCGCCGGACAATTCGGCGATACGCGCATCCTTCTTTGCCGTCAGGTTGGCGAACTCGAGCAACTCGGGAATGCGCTGCGCCATCGTCGCGTCAGCGATGCCGAAGTAGCGCGCGAACACCAGCAAATTCTCCTGCACGGTGAAGTCGGGATCGAGGTTGTCGGCTTGCGGCACCACGCCGACGCGCATGCGTGCGGCGCGCGCCTGGTCCGGGATGGCCTTGCCGCCGAGCCGGATCTCGCCGCTGTCGGGGGTGGCCAGCCCGAGGCACAGACGCAGCGTGGTGGTCTTGCCGGCGCCGTTGGGGCCGAGCAGGCCGTAGCACTCGCCGGGACGCAGAGCGAAGCTCAGGTCGTTGATGATGGCGACGCGTTGCGCGCCGGCGCCGAATGCCTTGTGCAGCTTACTGACCGACAGTATCGATGGCTCCGTCATATCATCCCTAGCGCCGCGCGGGCGCTCCATTGTTGTTGGCTTGTTTGCCGGTTTTGTAACGCCGGGCATGTCGCCGATGCGCCTGCGACAGCTGATCGATCCGCGCGAATTGAAACTTGCAACCGGCGGCAAGCGGTTCGACCGTATTTGCGCATGCTTGTTGCAATCCGGCCGGTCAAGTTTGACAGATTAGACCGCGCGGTATTGCAATGTCCCGAAATGCAAAAAGCCAGGCATGGCCTGGCTTTTTTCTTCCATCGTGCTTGACGCGATGTCAGCATGCAGCAGCGTGATTACTCGACGCTTGGCGCTTCTTCCGAGACGTCCGGACGATCAACCAGTTCAACGAAAGCCATAGGAGCATTGTCGCCGACGCGGAAGCCCATTTTCAGGATGCGCAGGTAGCCGCCATTACGTGCTGCGTAACGTGGGCCCAGTTCGGAGAACAGCTTGCCGACGATTTCGCGGTCGCGCAGACGGGAGAATGCCAGGCGCTTGTTGGCCAGTGTATCGGTCTTGCCCAGAGTCAGGATAGGCTCGACGACGCGGCGCAGTTCCTTGGCTTTTGGCAGAGTTGTCTTGATGGCTTCGTGGCGCAGCAGGGATACTGTCATGTTGCGCAGCATTGCCAGGCGGTGCGAGGAAGTACGATTCAGTTTACGGAGACCGTGACGGTGACGCATGATATTTCCTTTCAGATTACAGTTTTAATCCAGTTCTTCTATCGGCAGTGTCTGGCTGCCGCGGACCGGTATCGATTGGGTTAGTGCCTGTCGCCAGGACTTGGTGCTTCTGTTGCCTTGCTTTGCATGGTGAGCGATTTTTCAAACGCTCACCATCATTGCAAAATTACTTTTCCAGGCCGGCTGGCGGCCAGTTTTCCAGCTTCATGCCCAGGGTCAGACCGCGGGATGCCAGAACTTCCTTGATTTCGTTCAGGGACTTGCGGCCCAGGTTCGGCGTCTTCAGCAGTTCATTCTCGCTACGTTGGATCAGATCGCCAATGTAGTAGATGTTTTCGGCCTTCAGGCAGTTTGCCGAACGGACAGTCAGTTCCAGGTCGTCGACCGGACGCAGCAGGATAGGATCGACTTGCGGTGCGCGCGATGGAGCTTCGGCAGTCGCTTCGGTGCCTTCCAGGGCGGCGAACACATTCAGTTGATCGACCAGGACGCGGGCCGACTGGCGGATCGCTTCTTCCGGGGTGATGACGCCGTTGGTCTCGATGTTCATGACCAGCTTGTCCAGATCGGTACGTTGTTCCACGCGAGCCGATTCGACAGCGTAGGAAACCCGGCGCACTGGCGAGAACGAAGCGTCCAGGATGATGCGGCCGATGGTCTTGTTGGCATCTTCGGACAGACGGCGAACGTTGCCCGGCACATAGCCGCGACCCTTTTCGACCTTGATCTGCATGTCCAGCTTGCCGCCTGCGGTCAGATTGGCGATCACGTGATCCGGATTGATCAGCTCGACATCGTGCGGCAGATCGATATCCGATGCCAGAACAACGCCTTCGCCTTCTTTCTTCAGGGTCAGTGTGACTTCGTCGCGGTTATGCAACTTGAACACGACGCCCTTCAGGTTCAACAGGATGTCAACGACGTCTTCCTGCACGCCGTCGAGGGAAGAATACTCATGTACGACGCCGGCGATGGTGACTTCGGTCGGGGCGTAACCGATCATCGACGACAGCAGAACGCGGCGCAGCGCGTTGCCCAGGGTGTGGCCATAGCCACGCTCGAACGGCTCCATCACGACCTTCGCGTGACCGGCGCCCAGTGCTTCAACTTCGATGATACGTGGCTTCAACAAACTATTTTGCATGAAATGTCCTCTTCAATACCCTCGGTTCGTTACACCGATAAGGCTGATGGCATGTCGGAAAAATGCCCACCAAGAAGGTGGGCACAGGAAAAACTCAGGATACGGATTAACGCGAATACAGTTCGACGATCAGCGATTCGTTGACGTCGTTGGCGATTTCGTTACGGTCCGGGGAAGTCTTGTAAGTGCCTTCCAGCTTCTTGGCATCGACGGAAACCCACGATGGGAAACCGGATTGCTCAGCCAGCGACAGGGCTTCGGCGATACGCACTTGCTTCTTGGCCTTTTCACGGACGGCGACGACGTCGCCGGCCTTGACCTGATACGACGCGATGTTCACGACGATACCGTTGACGGTCAGCGCCTTGTGCGAAACCAGTTGACGCGCTTCAGCACGGGTCGAACCGAAACCCATACGATAAACGACGTTGTCCAGACGGGCTTCCAGCAGCTTCAGCAGCGTTTCGCCGGTGTTGCCCTTGCGGCGGTCGGCTTCTGCGAAGTAGCGGCGGAATTGACGCTCGAGCACGCCGTAGATACGCTTGACCTTTTGCTTTTCGCGCAATTGGTTGCCGTAGTCCGAAGTGCGAGCACCGGAAGTGCGACCGTGTTGACCTGGCTTGGAATCCAGTTTGCACTTGGAATCCAGCGAGCGGCGTGCGCTCTTCAGGAACAGGTCGGTGCCTTCACGGCGGGAAAGTTTTGCTTTAGGTCCGATATAACGTGCCACGGTATTTCCTTTAATTGAATGACGTTCCAAGGCCGTCGCCGGCCTGAACGCTAGTTTGATCTGCCTGCTATCAAACAGTGGGCTTAAGAACAAAACCCGCCAAGGTCATTGGCGGGTGATTTCCAACGCTTTCGCATGTTCTGCGAAAGCGCAAGATTATACTACAGATTAGATACGACGACGCTTTGGTGGGCGGCAGCCGTTGTGCGGGACCGGAGTCACGTCCTGGATCTGGGTGATCTTGATGCCCAGGTTGTTCAGTGCGCGCACAGCCGATTCACGGCCTGGGCCTGGGCCCTTGATACGCACTTCCAGATTCTTGATGCCGCATTCGATTGCAACCTTGCCGGCAGCTTCAGCAGCAACCTGGGCAGCAAACGGAGTCGATTTACGCGAACCCTTGAAACCGGCACCACCCGAAGTCGCCCAAGACAAAGCATTACCTTGGCGATCCGTGATCGTGATGATGGTATTGTTGAACGAAGCGTGAACGTGAGCGATACCTTCTGCAACGTTCTTCTTAACTTTCTTGCGCACGCGTGCTGCTGCGGCGTTATTTGGGCTCTTTGCCATAATTATTTCCTTGAATCCGGTAATCGACTAGCGGGTGCCGGGATTATTTCTTCAACGATTGTGCGGCTTTACGTGGACCCTTGCGAGTACGCGCATTAGTGCGGGTACGTTGGCCACGGCAAGGCAAGCCCTTGCGGTGACGCATGCCACGGTAGCAGCCCAGGTCCATCAAACGCTTGATGTTCATCGACAGTTCGCGACGCAGGTCACCCTCGACGACGAATTTTGCAATTTCGTCACGGAGCTTTTCCAGTTCGTTATCGTCCAGATCCTTGACCTTTTTATTGGTCGGGACACCGGTGGCGACGCAAATATCTTGCGCGCGTGGACGGCCAATACCGTAGATGGCTGTCAAGCCGATTACAGTGTGCTGATGGTTGGGGATGTTGACCCCTGCAATACGTGCCATGCGTTATTCCTCGATCAATAACGTTAAATTAACCTTGGCGCTGTTTATGACGCGGTTCTGTGCAGATAACACGAACTACGCCTTTGCGCTTGATGATTTTGCAGTTGCGGCAGATCCGCTTGACTGATGCGAGCACTTTCATTGTGGCCCTCTTTCTTTCGATACTAGGTTCGTTTCACACTACTTGGTACGGAACACGATACGTGCCCGGCTCAAATCATAAGGAGTCAGTTCCACCGTGACCTTATCTCCCGGAAGGATGCGAATATAGTTCATCCGCATTTTCCCGGAAATATGGCCGAGTACAACATGTCCGTTTTCCAACTTAACTCTGAATGTCGCATTAGGCAGATTCTCCAGAATCTCGCCTTGCATCTGAATAACGTCGTCTTTTGCCATTCGATCGTCTGTTCCTTTGGGCGCTACCCTTCACCTATCGTGAAGTCATACCGCCCTTGAAATTTGCCTTGCGAAGCAACGATTCATACTGCTGAGACATTACATAATTCTGGACCTGCGCCATGAAATCCATGGTGACGACCACAATAATCAGAAGAGAGGTTCCACCGAAGTAGAAAGGCACCTTCCAACGTGCGATCAAAAATTCAGGCAACAAGCAAACTAATGTGATGTACACCGCACCGGCCAACGTCAAGCGCATCAAGATCTTGTCGATGTAACGGGCTGTCTGGTCGCCAGGACGAATACCAGGAACAAACGCACCGCTCTTTTTCAGGTTATCTGCAGTTTCTTTGCTGTTGAAAACCAACGCAGTGTAGAAAAAACAGAAGAAAACAATTGCAATCGCATACAGCAGCGCATGAATCGGTTCGCCCGGCGCCATCGATGCAGCCAAATCCTTCAGGAAACGAATGAAAGGATTCGATGTATCGCCGGAAGTGAACCAGCTCGTGATCGTTGCCGGGAACAAGATGATCGACGAAGCGAAAATGGGAGGAATCACGCCAGCCATGTTCAGCTTCAGCGGCAAATGACTGCTTTGCCCGCCGTAGATCTTGTTGCCGACCTGACGCTTCGCATAGTTCACCAGGATCTTGCGTTGGCCGCGTTCAATGAACACCACCAGGAACGTCACCAGCGCCACAATCACGCAAATCAGGATCGCCGACAATGCGCTCATCGAACCTGTACGAACCAGTTCAAACAAGCCGCCCAATGCATTCGGCAAACCAGCTGCGATACCGGCGAAGATAATGATCGAAATGCCATTACCCAAACCGCGCTCTGTAATCTGCTCGCCCAGCCACATCAGGAACATCGTACCGGTCACCAGCGTCACGACCGTCGTCAGGCGGAACGCCAGACCCGGATCCAACACAAGACCAGCTTGCGATTCCAGTGCAACGGCAATACCCAGCGCCTGAAACGTTGCCAGCACCAGGGTGCCGTAGCGGGTGTACTGGGTAATCTTGCGAC
Source organism: Herbaspirillum lusitanum P6-12 (assembly GCF_000256565.1). Lineage (GTDB taxonomy): Bacteria > Pseudomonadota > Gammaproteobacteria > Burkholderiales > Burkholderiaceae_D > Herbaspirillum > Herbaspirillum lusitanum. The sequence continues at coordinate 7,946 of NZ_AJHH01000674.1, forward strand.
GCCCTGCTTCACCTTCTTTTTTCAACGCTTCGAGCTGCGGCGATACCACCGACAGCAACTGCATGATGATCGACGCCGAAATGTACGGCATGATCCCAAGAGCGAAAATTGTGAAACGCGACAGGGCGCCGCCGGAGAACATGTTGAACATGCCCAAGATGCCGCCCTGGTTTTGTTTGAACAATTGCGCCAACTGCGTCGGGTCAATTCCTGGAACAGGAATGTGAGCACCGATGCGATATACAACTAATGCCGCCAGCAAAAACCACAAACGGTTCCAGGGGAATCCTTTTGCAGCGCCTTTAGCAAGTTGAGGTGTAGTCGCCAATTAATGCTCCGCGTCAAACGTCAGATTAAGCTACCGAACCGCCGGCAGCTTCGATAGCTGCTTTTGCGCCCTTGGTAGCAATCAGACCTTTGACTGTTACTTTCTTGGTCAGCTCACCCGACAGGATGATGCGGACGACCTTGGCCAGTTCGCCGATGACACCGGCTTGCTTCAGCGCCAGGATATCGATTTCAGTGACCGGCAGGCTTTCCAGATCGGACAAACGGACTTCAGCCTTGTACGGCGCTGCCAGCGACTTGAAACCGCGCTTTGGCAGACGACGTTGCAGAGGCATCTGACCGCCTTCGAAACCGACTTTATGGAAGCCGCCCGAACGCGATTTTTGTCCCTTGTGACCACGACCGGCAGTCTTGCCCAAGCCAGAACCGATACCACGACCGACGCGACGCTTGTAGTGCTTGGCGCCATCTGCGGGTTGGATTGTGTTTAATTCCATGATTTGCTCCGTTCGCAAGCCCAAGGCTTACGAAACCACTTTCACAAGATAGGACACTTTGTTGATCATGCCGCGAACCGATGGAGTGTCTTGCAATTCGGAGACCGAATTAACGCGACGCAGTCCCAGACCGCGCACTGTTGCACGGTGGTCTTGGCGAGTACCGATCAGACCTTTGACCAGTTGTACTTTGATTGTGTTTGCCATCTGTTTCACCTTAGCCCAGGATGTCTTCAACAGACTTGCCGCGCTTGGCTGCAATTTCTGCTGGAGTGTTCATTTTGGCCAAACCGTCGAGTGTTGCACGGACCATGTTGTAAGGATTGGTGGAACCATTCGACTTTGCAACAACGTTGGTCACGCCCATCACTTCGAAAATTGCGCGCATCGGGCCGCCGGCGATCACACCGGTACCGTCTTTGGCTGGCGACATCAAAACCGACGACGCGCCGTGCTTGCCGGTCACTGTGTGTTGCAGGGTGCCGTTCTTCAAGGTGACCTTGATCATCTTGCGACGGGCTTCTTCCATTGCCTTCTGCACCGCAACTGGCACTTCCTTCGACTTGCCCTTGCCCATGCCGATACGGCCATCGCCGTCACCAACAACTGCCAGCGCTGCGAAACCCATGATACGACCACCCTTCACCACTTTGGTGACACGGTTGACCGCGATCATTTTTTCGCGCATGCCGTCATCCGGCTTGTCGCTTTGCATTTTAGATTGCATTTTTGCCATGATGATTTTCCTTAGAACTTCAGGCCGGCTTCACGCGCAGCTTCAGCCAACGCCTTGACGCGGCCGTGATAACGGAAACCGGAGCGGTCAAACGCTACTTCGGTGACTCCGGCTTTCAGTGCCTTCTCGGCGACGCGCTTGCCTACCAGTGTCGCGGCAGCAGCGTTGCCGCCCTTGCCCGATTGGCCAGCCAGTTGTTGGCGAACTTCCGCTTCCAACGTCGATGCCGAAGCCAGGACGTTTGCGTCGGGGCCGATGATGCTCGCGTAGATGTGCGTGTTGGTACGATGCACGGCCAGGCGATTGACCTTTAATTCTGCGATCTTGGCACGGGTTTGAGTCGCGCGGCGCAGACGTGATTGTTTCTTGTCCATCGTCAACCCCTATTACTTCTTCTTGGTTTCTTTGAGTACAACCACTTCATCCGAATAACGAACGCCCTTGCCCTTGTAAGGCTCTGGCTGGCGATATGCACGGATTTCAGCGGCGACCTGGCCAACTACCTGGCGGTCGATACCCTTGATTAAGATCTCGGTTTGAGTCGGGGTTTCACACTTGATGCCTTGTGGCATCTGGTGAACGATCGGGTGCGAAAAGCCCAGCGACAGATTCAGCTTGTCGCCTTGTGCTTGAGCGCGGAAACCCACACCAACCAAGTTCAGCTTCTTTTCGAAACCCTTAGTGACACCGTTGACCATGTTATTGACCAACGCACGCAGGGTACCGGACATTGCATTCGCTTCGCGGCTGTCATCTGCCACTTCGAAGTTCAGCGTGCCATTGTTGTTTGCAACTTTCACCAGGCCAGTCAATGGCTGGGAAAGCGAGCCCAACGGGCCTTTTACTGTGATCTGCGCTGCAGTAATGGTCGCTTCCGCGCCACCCGGCAGTGCAATCGGCATTTTACCAACACGAGACATATTGCACTCCTTAGGCCACGTAGCAAATCACCTCGCCACCGACACCGGTAGCGCGCGCTTTGCGATCTGTCATGACGCCACGTGGAGTGGAAACGATTGCCACACCCAGGCCGTTCATCACGTTAGGAATCTCGTCTTTGCCTTTGTAGATACGCAGGCCAGGACGCGACACGCGCTCGAGGCGCTCGATAACTGGACGACCGGCGTAGTATTTCAGGCCGATTTTCAGTTCTGCTTTGCCGCCGGCTTCTGCTACGGCGAAGTCTTCGATATAGCCCTCGTCCTTGAGGACGTTAGCAATTGCGATTTTGACTTTCGACGACGGCATTGCTACTGTCGTTTTCTGCACAACTTGCGCATTGCGGATACGGGTCAGCATATCGGCGATAGGATCGCTCATACTCATTGCTTGTTCTCCTATTACCAGCTGGCTTTAGTCAAACCCGGGATTTCACCACGCATGGCGATTTCACGGACCTTAATACGGCCCAAACCGAATTTACGGAATGTGCCACGTGGACGACCTGTCAGTGCGCAACGATTACGTTGGCGGGTCGGAGCAGAGTTACGTGGCAGCGCTTGCAACTTCAGGCGCGCTTCGTAACGTTCTTCTTCCGACTTGGATTGGTCGTCGATGATTGCCTTCAACTCAGCGCGCTTGCCGGCGTATTTCTTCACCAGATCTGCACGCTTTTGTTCACGGTTAATCAGTGCCAGTTTTGCCATGGCAGCCTCAGTTTCTGAACGGGAATTTAAATGCGGCGAGGAGCGATTTCGCTTCGTCGTCGGTCTTCGCGGTTGTCGTGATGCTGATATTCAAGCCACGCAGCGCATCGATTTTGTCGTATTCAATTTCGGGGAAAATGATCTGCTCTTTCACACCGATATTGTAGTTACCACGACCATCGAAAGCACGACCGGAGACACCACGGAAGTCACGCACACGCGGCAGAGCCACGGTGATGAAACGATCCAGGAACTCGTACATCTGGGCGCCACGCAGGGTCACCATGCAACCAATCGGATAGCCTTCACGGATCTTGAAACCCGCGATCGCCTTGCGTGCCTTGGTCACGACCGGCTTTTGACCAGCAATCTTGGTCAAATCGCCGACAGCGTGCTCGATGATTTTCTTATCCGCAACAGCTTCCGACAGACCCATGTTCAATGTGATCTTCAGAATGCGCGGAACTTCCATTACCGACTTATAAGCGTACTTAGCAGTCAAGTCGGCAACGACTTTTTCTTTATAGAACTCTTGGAGACGTGCCATGATCTATTAAACCTTAACAACTTCGCCGCTGGATTTATAAGCACGGACTTTCTTACCGTCCACGCTCTTGTAACCCACGCGATCTGCCTTGCCGGCCGTCGCATTGAACAATGCGAGGTTCGACACATGAATTGGCATCAGCTTATCGACGATGCCGCCAGTTGCACCAGTCATTGGATTAGGCTTGGTCGCTTTTTTAGCGACGTTAATGCCGTCAACAACAACGTAATCAGCGCTGACACGCTGAGTTACCACACCGCGCTTACCTTTGTCTTTGCCGGTCAGCACGATGACTTCATCGTTCTTACGAATCTTTCCCATGACCACTCCTTACAGAACTTCAGGCGCCAGAGAGACGATCTTCATGAAGCGCTCTGTACGCAGCTCACGAGTAACTGGCCCGAAAATACGGGTACCGATAGGCTCAAGCTTGGCGTTCAGCAGAACAGCAGCATTGCTGTCGAACTTGACCAAGGAACCATCCTGACGACGTACGCCCTTGGCGGTACGAACGACGACAGCGTTGTAAATTTCACCTTTTTTGACGCGACCGCGTGGAGCTGCGCTCTTCACGGTAACTTTAATCACGTCACCGATGCCTGCGTAACGGCGCTTGGAACCACCCAAGACTTTGATGCACAAAACTTCGCGCGCACCGGTGTTGTCGGCCACTTCGAGCCGGCTTTCAGTTTGAATCATGATATTTTCTTTCCCAACTTAATCCGCTTAAATCACACAATGTGAATCGCGGTCAGTCTTGGTCCTGTTAGCAAGCGAACCTGCTAGTTAGGGGACGATTAAGCTACGTAACTGCATCTTGCCTCTCAGCTTCGCCAAACACCAAGAAGCAAAGGAGAGCTCAGCATTATGACGCCATAATGCTGAGTAAGCAAGCACTACTTAAACTATTTGTGCCACTTGTACAACGCGTGTCACGCTCCAAGCTTTGGTCTTGGAGATTGGACGACCTTCCTGGATCTCGACGGTGTCGCCAGTCTTCGCCTGGTTGGCTTCATCATGAGCGTGGTACTTGTTGGTACGCACGATGATTTTGCCGTACAGAGGATGCTTGACGTGACGCTCGATCAGAACGGTAACAGTCTTATCCATCTTGTCGGACACAACCTTGCCAATCAGCGTGCGCTTGAGCGCTTGTTTCACTTGATCGTTCATTGTTGACCCTTCGAATTGATGACTGTTTTCACACGTGCGATATCGCGACGTACTTTCTTCAGTTGCGCAGTATTGTTCAGTTGCTGCGTAGCCACTTGCATGCGCAAGCTGAAATGAGCCTTCAACAGCTCGTTCAGTTCTTTGGCCAGAGCCGCTTCGTCTTTACCACGGAGTTCAGATGCTTTCATATTCCGCTCCTATTATTGACCGACTTGACGAACAACAAAAGTCGTCGACAGTGGCAATTTGGCTGCTGCCAAGCGGAACGCTTCACGCGCCAGAGCTTCGTCAACACCATCCATCTCGTACAGCATCTTACCTGGCTGAATTTCAGCCACGTAGTATTCTGGATTACCCTTACCGTTACCCATACGCACTTCAGCAGGCTTTTGGGAAATCGGCTTGTCCGGGAAAACACGGATCCAGATACGACCGCCACGCTTGATGTGACGGGTCATAGCACGACGAGCGGCTTCGATCTGACGCGCCGTGATACGACCACGGCCAACTGCCTTCAGACCAAATTCGCCAAACGATACGGCAGTACCACGCGAGTGCGAGATACCCGTATTGCGACCTTTTTGTTCTTTACGATATTTTCTACGTGCTGGTTGCAGCATGATTATTCTCCTGCTTTCTCAGCCGACACACCGGCATCGGCAGTTTGACGTGGAGCACGCTTGGCACCCGCACCTGCTGGAGCACCGGCGGTCTTCGGACGAGGACGAGCACCTGGCTTGCCATCATCACGACGTGGACCGCGACGCTTCTTGTCGTCTTCTGGCTCACCGACCAACACTGGTGCATCGCCGTTAGCCAGACGATCGCCCTTGTAAACCCAAACCTTGATACCGATGATGCCGTAGGTGGTTTGTGCTTCGCCGAAGCCGTAGTCGATATCAGCACGCAGGGTGTGCAGAGGCACGCGGCCTTCGCGATACCATTCCTTGCGGGCGATTTCGATGCCGTTCAGACGACCGGACGACATGATCTTGATGCCCTGAGCACCCAGACGCATTGCGTTTTGCATCGCACGCTTCATGGCGCGACGGAACATGATGCGCTTTTCGAGCTGTTGAGCGATCGAATCGGCGATCAGTTGCGCATCGGCTTCCGGCTTGCGGATTTCTTCGATGTTGACGTGCACGGGCACGCCCATCAATTTAGCCAGCGCTGCCTTCAACACTTCGATGTCTTCACCCTTCTTACCGATCACAACGCCTGGACGGGAGCTGTAAATGGTGATGCGGGCATTCTTCGCCGGACGCTCGATAACGACGCGACCAACCGAAGCGTTCTTCAGTTTTGTCTTCAGGTAAGCACGAACCTTCAGATCTTCGTTGAGCATGCTGGCAAAATTGTTATTGCCTGCATACCAGCGCGATCCCCAGTTACGTGTAACCGCCAGACGGAAACCGGTTGGATGAATCTTCTGTCCCATCGTGACTCCTTAGTTTCCGACAGTCACGTAAATGTGACAGGATTGCTTGGAAATACGATCACCACGGCCTTTTGCACGCGCTGTGAAGCGCTTGAGGACCGTACCTTTTTCCACATAAATAGTCGTGACTTTGAGCTCGTCAATGTCGGCGCCATCATTGTGTTCGGCGTTCGCGATTGCGGACTCCAGAACCTTCTTGATGATGACCGCACCCTTTTTAGGGCTGAAGGCCAAGATATTCAGTGCTTGATCAACTTTTTTGCCGCGGATCAGGTCTGCAACCAGACGGCCCTTCTGGGCCGACAGATGCACACCACGCAGGGTAGCTTTAGTTTCCATCATAGGACCTTATTTCTTAGCCTTCTTATCGGCGGCGTGACCCTTGAACGTACGGGTCAGCGCGAATTCGCCGAGCTTATGACCAACCATGTTTTCGGACACATAAACCGGCACGTGCTGCTTGCCGTTGTGCACCGCGATCGTCAGGCCGATGAAATCCGGCATGATTGTCGAACGACGGGACCATGTCTTGATTGGCTTCTTGTCTTTAGTCGCTTGAGCGGCCTCAACCTTTTTGACCAGGTGAGCGTCGCAGAATGGACCTTTTTTCAATGAACGTGTCATGTTTTATCCTTATTTCTTGCCGCGGCGCGAGACAATCATTGAAGTCGTACGCTTGTTGCTGCGTGTCTTCTTGCCCTTGGTCTGCTGACCCCACGGCGAAACTGGATGACGACCTGCTGCAGTCTTACCTTCACCACCACCGTGCGGGTGATCGACCGGGTTCATGACCACACCACGCACTGTCGGACGAACGCCGCGCCAACGCATGGCACCCGCTTTACCGATCTTGCGCAGATTGTGTTCGCCGTTACCGACTTCACCGATGGTTGCACGGCATTCGATGTGAATGCGGCGCACTTCACCGGAGCGCAGACGCACCTGAGCGTAAGTACCTTCGCGTGCCATCAGCACGACAGCGGCGCCAGCGGTACGGGCGATTTGCGCGCCCTTGCCCGGCAGCATTTCCACGCAGTGGATTGTTGTACCGACAGGAATGTTGCGGATCGGCAGCGAATTGCCAGCCTTGATCGGCGCTTCCGAGCCGCTGATCAGCTGGTCGCCGACTGCGATGCCCTTGGGAGCGATGATGTACTTGCGTTCGCCGTCTGCGTAGCACAGCAGAGCAATGTGCGCAGTACGGTTCGGGTCGTATTCAATACGCTCGACCTTGGCAACGATACCGTCCTTGTTGCGACGGAAGTCGATAACACGGTAGTGTTGCTTGTGGCCGCCACCGATATGACGGGTGGTGATGTGACCGTTGTTGTTACGACCAGCGGTCTTGGACTTCTTTTCGATCAGGCCGGCAAACGGACGGCCCTTGTACAGGTCGCTGACGACCTTGACCATGCCACGCCGACCAGGCGAGGTTGGCTTAACTTTTACGAGTGCCATTATTTAGCCTCCTCGGTGAAGTTGATCTCTTGACCAGGCTTCAGGCTGACAAATGCGCGACGTGTGTGGTTGCGACGACCAACCGAACGGCCGGAACGTTTTTGCTTACCTTGACGATTCGCGACCTGAACGGACTCCACTTGGACCTTGAACAGCAGTTCGACCGCAGCCTTGACTTCCAGCTTGGTCGCATCTTGCGTCACCAGAAAAACGACTTGCTCGTTTTTCTCGGCGACGAAGGTTGCCTTTTCAGAGATCACCGGCGCCAGCAGCACTTTCAGCAAGCGCTCTTCGCTATGTTTAATTGCGTTCATGCCAGCAACTCCTCAATCTTGGCCAGTGCCTGCTTGGTGATCAGCACTTTCTTGTAGAACACCAGGGAGACTGGATCAGCTTGACGTGGCTCGACAATCAGCACGTTCGGCAGATTGCGCGATGCCAGCAACAGGTTTTCTTCCAGGTTGTCAGTGATGACCAACACGGAATCCAGACCCATGACCTTCAGCTTTTCCGACAGCAGCTTGGTCTTCGGTGCTTCGACCGAGAAATTCTCGACGATCGACAGACGACCTTCGCGAGCCAACTGGGACAGAATCGAGCAGACACCTGCGCGATACATCTTCTTGTTGACCTTGTGCGAGAAGTTTTCGTCAGGCGAGTTCGGGAAAATACGACCACCGCCGCGCCACAGTGGCGACGACGACATACCGGCACGAGCGCGGCCAGTACCCTTTTGGCGCCATGGCTTCTTGGTTGTATGGTGCACTTCTTCACGGTCTTTTTGCTTGCGGTTACCGCTGCGAGCATTGGCTTGATAAGCCACGACGACCTGGTGAATCAGCGCTTCGTTGTAGTCACGACCAAAGATCGTGTCAGGAGCAGCGACGTTCGATGCGGCTTGACCTTGATCATTCAGGAGCTTGAGTTCCATGAATTAGGCTCCCTTCTTGGCTTTAACTTTGACTGCCGGCGACACGACCACTTGGCCGTTCTTCGCGCCTGGCACGGCACCCTTGACCAGCAGCAATTGACGCTCAGCGTCGATGCGTGCGATCTCGAGGTTTTGCACTGTGCAGGTAACGTCACCCAGGTGACCGGTCATGCGCTTACCAGGGAAAACACGACCTGGATCCTGCGCCATACCGATGGAGCCTGGAACATTGTGCGAACGGGAGTTACCGTGGGATGCGCGACCGGATGCGAAGTTGTGGCGCTTGATCGTACCAGCGTAGCCCTTACCGATGGACACGCCTTGCACGTCCACTTTCTGGCCAGCTTCGAACAAGCTTGCAGCGACGACGTCGCCAGCTTTCAACTCGGCAGCCCTGGCTGCGTCAATGCGGAATTCTTTCAGGACGGTACCAGCTTCAACGCCAGCTTTGGCGTAGTGACCGGCAGCAGCTTTAGTCACACGCGAGGCGCGACGCTGACCGTATGCGACCTGAACAGCGGAATAACCATCCACTTCAGGCGTTTTGATTTGGGTCACGCGGTTGTTCGACACATCCAACACGGTCACAGGAATAGAATCCCCGTCTTCCGTGAAGATACGCATCATACCAACCTTGCGACCAACAAGGCCTAGGCTCATTGTTTTTCTCCATTCCCGCCTGCGATTGGGCGGGGCTGATGTTTGTACTACTAAAATATGTGAAATCGCCGGGACAAAAAGCCAGCGCGACTCCACCGAAGCCGATCAGTATAACCGGGTAAATTTTTATTTGCAATACCCGACAGTGTCGTGGTATGTCAAAGTCCTACCCGGCCATACTTTTTACAACACTTACCGCAAAAGCTTATTGCAGCTTGATTTCTACATCAACGCCAGCCGGCAGATCCAGCTTCATCAATGCATCGACAGTCTTGTCGGTCGGATCAACGATGTCCATCAGGCGTTGGTGCGTGCGGATTTCGAATTGATCGCGCGAAGTCTTGTTGACGTGCGGCGAACGCAGAACGTCGAAACGCTGGATGCGTGTCGGCAGCGGAACCGGACCCTTGACAACGGCGCCGGTGCGCTTTGCTGTGTCGACGATTTCCTGTGCGGATTGGTCGATCAGACGGTAGTCGAATGCCTTCAGGCGGATACGGATTTTTTGGCTAGGAACTGACATGGTTTTCCTTTAAAGAACGAACCGCGGATGACAGCCATCCGCGGCAATGATAAATAACTGCTAGTGAAGCTATTACGCGTCAGGCAGGATCTTGGCAACCACGCCGGCGCCGACGGTACGACCGCCTTCGCGGATCGCGAAGCGCAGACCTTCTTCCATCGCGATCGGGTTGATCAGCATCACGGTGATCGACACGTTGTCGCCTGGCATGACCATTTCCTTGTCCTTCGGCAACTCGATCGAGCCAGTCACGTCCGTGGTACGGAAGTAGAACTGTGGACGATAGTTGTTGAAGAACGGCGTATGACGGCCGCCTTCGTCTTTCGACAACACATAGATCTCGCCGGTGAAGTGCTTGTGCGGCTTGATCGAACCTGGCTTGGCCAACACCTGGCCGCGCTCCACGTCTTCACGCTTGGTGCCGCGCAGCAGCACGCCAACGTTGTCGCCCGCCTGACCTTGGTCCAGCAGCTTGCGGAACATTTCGACGCCGGTGCAAACCGTGTCTTGCGTGTCGCGGATACCGACGATTTGCAGGGCTTCGCCGACCTTGACGATGCCGCGCTCGACGCGACCGGTCACAACCGTACCGCGGCCGGAGATCGAGAACACGTCTTCCACTGGCAGCAGGAAGGCGCCGTCAACAGCACGTTCCGGTGTCGGGATGTAGGTGTCCAGCGCTTCTGCCAGTGCCATGATCGCTTGCTCGCCCAATGGGCCAGTGTCGCCTTCGAGGGCCAGCTTCGCCGAACCCTTGATGATTGGCAGGTCGTCGCCTGGGAATTCGTACTTGGTCAACAGCTCGCGCACTTCCATTTCGACCAGTTCCAGCAGCTCTTCATCATCGACCATGTCGGCCTTGTTCAGGAACACGATGATGTAAGGAACGCCAACTTGACGCGACAGCAGGATGTGTTCGCGGGTTTGCGGCATCGGGCCGTCTGCTGCCGAGCAAACCAGGATCGCGCCGTCCATCTGCGCGGCGCCGGTGATCATGTTCTTCACATAATCGGCGTGGCCTGGGCAGTCAACGTGGGCGTAGTGACGGTTCGCGGTTTCGTATTCGACGTGCGCGGTGTTGATCGTGATGCCGCGTGCCTTTTCTTCCGGCGCTGCGTCAATTTGATCGTAGGCCTTCGCTTCGCCGCCGAATTTCTTCGACAACACGGTCGCGATTGCGGCTGTCAGTGTGGTCTTGCCGTGGTCAACGTGACCAATCGTGCCAACGTTCACGTGCGGCTTGGTCCGCTCGAATTTACCTTTTGCCATTTTGCATTTCCTTCAGAAAGAACGATTTTCTCAACAATTAAAAGCGCATCCCCTGCCAACGCAGGGAATGCGCAAAACTAAATTACTTGGCCTTGGAAGTAACGATCGCGTCGATGACGTTCTTCGGCGCTTCGGAGTAGTGCTTGAATTCCATCGAATATGTCGCACGACCTTGTGTTGCCGAACGCAACGAAGTCGAGTAACCGAACATTTCCGACAGCGGCACTTCGGCCTTGATGATCTTGCCGCCACCGCCAGCGATTTCATCCATGCCTTGCACCATACCGCGGCGGGACGACAGATCGCCCATCACGGTACCGGCGTAGTCTTCCGGTGTTTCAACTTCAACGGCCATCATTGGCTCCAGAATGACCGGGCTGGCTTTACGGCAACCATCCTTGAACGCCATCGAACCGGCCATGCGGAACGCATTTTCGTTCGAGTCGACATCATGGTAGGAACCGAAGAACAGGGTAACCTTGACGTCAACCACTGGATAACCGGCCAACACGCCGGAGTTCAGTGTTTCACGCACACCCTTTTCAACTGCAGGGATGAATTCGCGAGGAACGGTACCGCCCTTGATCGCGTCAACGAATTCGAAGCCCTTGCCCGGTTCTTGCGGCTCGATCTTCAAGACCACGTGACCGTACTGACCACGACCACCGGATTGCTTGACGAACTTGCCTTCGATTTCTTCGCAAGTCTTGCGGATGGTTTCGCGGTAAGCAACTTGTGGCTTGCCGACGGTCGCTTCAACGTTGAATTCACGCTTCATGCGGTCGACGATAATGTCCAGATGCAACTCGCCCATACCGGCGATAATCGTTTGACCCGATTCTTCGTCGGTACGCACGCGGAACGACGGATCTTCAGCAGCCAGACGGTTCAGCGCCAGGCCCATCTTTTCCTGGTCGGCCTTGGTCTTTGGCTCAACAGCTTGCGAAATCACAGGCTCAGGGAAGACCATGCGTTCCAGCACGACCACAGCCTTGTCGTCGCACAGGGTGTCGCCGGTTGTGGTGTCTTTCAGACCGACCACGGCAGCGATGTCGCCTGCCAGCATTTCCTTGATTTCTTCACGTTGGTTGGCGTGCATCTGAACGATACGGCCAATACGCTCTTTCTTCGACTTCACCGAGTTGAACACGGTGTCGCCCGAATTCAGGGTGCCCGAGTAGCAACGGATGAAGCACAGCTGACCGACGAACGGGTCGGTTGCAATCTTGAATGCCAGCGCCGAGAACTTCTCGGTGTCTTCCGCTTTACGCACAACCGGCTCGTCGTCTTCATCCAGACCCGGAACAGGCGGAATATCGACCGGCGACGGCAGGTATTCGATCACGCCGTCCAACATGGCTTGCACGCCCTTGTTCTTGAACGCGGTGCCGCACATCATCGGAACGATTTCGCTGGCGATGGTGCGCTGACGGATCGCAGCCTTGATCTCTTCTTCGCTCAGATCGCCGTCTTCCAGGTACTTGTTCATCAGTTCTTCGGATGCTTCAGCAGCCGCTTCGACCATGTTCTCGCGCCATTTTTGAGCTTCTGCCTTCAGATGCTCAGGAATGTCACGGTAGTCGAACTTCATGCCCTGGCTGGCGTCATCCCAGTAAATCGCGCGCATCTTGACCAGATCGATCACGCCTTCGAAGTTGTCTTCGGCGCCGATAGGCACTTGCATCGGGATCGGGTTGGCCTTCAGGCGGGCACGCATCTGATCGTACACCTTGAAGAAATTCGCGCCGGTACGGTCCATCTTGTTGACGAACGCCAGACGTGGAACCTTGTACTTGTTCGCTTGACGCCAGACTGTTTCCGACTGCGGCTGAACGCCGCCGACCGCACAGTAGACCATGCAGGCGCCGTCGAGCACGCGCATCGAACGCTCAACTTCAATCGTGAAGTCAACGTGGCCCGGGGTGTCGATGATGTTGATGTGGTGGGCCGGGAAGTTGTTCGCCATGCCCTTCCAGAAACAGGTCGTCGCAGCCGAGGTAATGGTGATACCGCGCTCTTGCTCTTGTTCCATCCAGTCCATGGTGGCGGCGCCATCATGCACTTCGCCGATCTTGTGGTTCACGCCCGTGTAGAACAGAACGCGCTCAGTCGTCGTTGTCTTACCGGCGTCAATGTGAGCGGAAATACCGATGTTGCGGTAGCGCTCAATGGGGGTCTTGCGAGCCATGATTTATTCCTAAGTCTTTAATGCGCGAAACCGAGCGCCATTTTTGTAAAATAGTCGCTCGGCTCGAACAAATTTTAGATACAAGCGAAGCCTTTCCAAAAAACCCGGAAAGCCCCGCACAGTCTTGTTAGAAGCGGAAGTGCGAGAACGCCTTGTTCGCTTCGGCCATACGGTGAACTTCATCACGCTTCTTCATCGCACCGCCACGGCCTTCAGCCGCTTCGATCAACTCGCCACCCAGACGTTGCGGCATGGACTTTTCGCTACGCTTGTTTGCGGCTTCGCGCAACCAACGCATCGACAACGCCATACGGCGGACAGGACGCACTTCCACCGGAACCTGGTAGTTGGCGCCGCCGACGCGGCGGGACTTCACTTCGACCAGCGGCTTGCAGTTGTTCAGCGCAGCGGAGAACACTTCCAGCGGGTCTTTACCGGTTTTGGTTTGGATATGGTCGAACGCACCGTAGATGATGTTTTCAGCGACCGACTTCTTGCCGGACAACATCAACACGTTGACGAACTTAGCAACTTCAACATTGCCGAACTTTGGATCAGGCAGGATATCCCGCTTGGGTACTTCACGACGACGTGGCATTTCAATTCCTTTCAGTCTTCAGTTGAGCGCGCAGATAAATTCTTGCCGCACTCGCGGACGGCCATCATAGCCAACCACTTACTCGGTCCGTTACGGACCGACACATTTCACCAGGCTTGCGCCCGACAAAAAACAATTACTTCTTAGCTGCCTTGGCGCGCTTGGCACCGTACTTCGAGCGAGCCTGCTTACGATCCTTGACGCCTTGGGTATCCAGAGCACCGCGAACCATGTGGTAACGCACACCCGGCAAATCCTTCACACGGCCGCCGCGCAGCAGCACGACACTATGTTCTTGCAGGTTGTGGCCTTCACCACCGATGTACGAAATCACTTCGAAGCCGTTGGTCAAACGCACTTTTGCAACTTTACGCAAAGCGGAGTTTGGCTTTTTAGGAGTCGTTGTGTAAACGCGGGTACATACGCCGCGTTTTTGCGGGCTGTTTTCCAGCGCCGGCGATTTGCTTTTCACGATCGCGGAGACGCGTGGATTGCGAATCAATTGATTGATGGTTGGCATCGTTTTATATCCAACAAAATTTACGACGTTAATAACATTAATTCCAGGAACGGTTGCTTGGAATTAAACAAGAAACTTGCACGAAAGAAACCTGTGCACACCGATTTTAGAGAAAACGAGAGAAGCGCCGAAGAAAGCCGGAAGCAGACCAAAGAACGCTTAAGCTCAGGAGAGCCCAAATTCGAGAACTCGCGAGTATATGCCTGAAACGCAAAAGGGTCAAGGGCAGCTCCCTGCGCCCTGACCCCCGTGACTGTTTTACGACGTTTTTGACGCTTTCTTAATCAACCCGGACCAAAATTACGAAGTCTTTGTCAGATTGGCAACAATATTGCGCCAGGTTGTCGTCTCTTCCTTGTTGCGATCCCGGCGTGAGAAAAAGTTGACAACCTGCTCACCCTTGGCGTCGTAGAATTCCACCGAAGTGATCACGCCATCCTTGGCCGGACGCTTGACCACCCAGCCGCGGTCAATGCCGGCCTGGCGCAAATGCAGGTTGAAATCCGGATCCAGCACGTTGTACCACTCTTCAGTCGCCTTCACTTTCGTGATCTTGCCGCTGAAGATCTGCGTCATGCCCGGATTGCTCACGAACACCATGATCGGCTGCCCTTGCCGGGCTGCGCTGTCGAGCAGGGTCTGCACCGACTGCGCGCTGATGCGATAGGCGGCGTCCTTGCCGATCAGGTCCAGCGCCTGCTCGCGCGTAATGCCCAGATCCTTGAGCAGGCGCGGGAATTCATGCACGTCGCTGAGCTCGTTCCAGGTGTCGCGCAGCTCCTTGACGTCGACTTCGACGTTAGGTTTCGTGACGACCTTGGCCGGCGCCTTGTCGACGCTCAGATACGCCAATTGCTCCGGCGCCTTGAAGTCGGCGACCAGTTTGTCGAATGCCGCCACGCCGGCTTCGTTGTCGAGATACACCTTGTTCACCGCGTTGCCGTGCACGTCGAAGAATTGCAGACTGCGACTTGTCTTGCCTTCGCGGCCGGGCTGCACCACGGCGAACGCCGAACGCCATTGGTCGGCGCCGAAACGCAAGTCGATCGGACCACCGGCAAATCCGGTGCCCGGAATCACGCGGCCGTCTGCATTGAGCTTGGCCTGAGTGACCGTACCGACGCGCTCCAGCACGGCATTGTCATTGCGTGTAATCGCCTTGATCTGACCGAGCTCATGCAACCGATCGTACACCGCCTTGTAGGCCGGGCCGCCATCGCGCAAACGGGTCGCGCCCTTGCCGACATTGGTCGCCACCAGTTCGGCTTCCGAGACGTTCAGTTTCTGCGCGGCGTCGCGCGGTTGCAGTTTGGGCTGCTCCACACGCAATGCCGACCAGCGTTCGGCCAGGTTGCTGTTCGGCGTGGTCGAACACGCCGCGATGCTGATGACGCCTGCAGCCAGCAGCATCACGCCCAGTTTGGTGTATTTCATTTCTTACCTCTTTTCGGTTAAATGGTTTCAGCGGTTGACGAGTGATCAGTATTCGAACTTCATGCTGACGTTGAAGCTGCGGCCAGGTTCGGTGTAGGCGTCCTTGTTGGTTGCACTGTCAAGCAGCGACAAGCCGCGTATGTCGGTCCAGTTCCAGTACTTGCGATCGAACAGGTTGCGGATGCCGGCGTACAGCACGGCGTTCTTGCTGAAGCGATAGCCTGAGCTCAGATCCATGACGAAGAACGACGGCGAGACGAAGTTGGTCGGCGTCGCGATGTCTTCTTTTTTCTTGGCGGCGTTATAGACGATATCGCTTTGCACGAACCACACCTGGCTCGGTTCGTAGCGCACGCCGGCAACCACTGACAACGGCGCCACCGATTCCAGCCCGGTCTTCTTGCCGGTCCGGTCGGTTGTGGTTCCCTTGGTGTAGGCGAAGCCGGTCTTCAGCGAGATGCCGTTTTCCATGCGCCAGTCGAGACGTCCTTCAAAGCCGTGGATGGATGCTTTGGCTGCATTCACGTATTGGAAGATGGTCGGGTTGAGCACCGTACCGGCACCCGCCACGGATACCGAGTCGATGAAATTGCGATACTCGCCGGCATAAGCCGCCGTGCTGTAGCTGAACAGCCCGGCCGACGTCGGCAACTTGCCGCGGAAACCGATTTCGTAGGAGTTGCTGGTCTCAGGCTTGAGGGCAGGATTGGCAATCTGCGAATAGCCCTGCGAGGCATTGTTGAAATAGGAGTTGACCTCATGCGGCGACGGCGAACGGAAGCCGCGCGCGTATTGCACGTACGGTGCGAACGCTGGTGCGACTTCGTAGATGAAGGCCAGGCGCGGCGAGAACGCACTGTCCTTGCTGGTTGACGCCGGCTGCTTGTTGGCGATGGCCTGCGCGTCATATTTGGCGCTTGCTTCCGGTTTGATCTTGTAGGCGTCGTAACGCAGGCCCGGGACGATGCTCAATGCACCGATGCGCATGTCGTCCTGCACATAGGAACCAAACACGCTGTATTCAGTTTTCGGAAAGTACTCGCAATACTGCGTGCCGGTGCAGGTAGTCCAGCCGGTGCCGGATGCCGCCATCTGCAACTTGGCCACGCTGAGGTCGACGCCGTAAGTCAGCTTGTGCTTGACGACTCCGGTATTGAAGCCGCTCTCGGCCAGCACGCCGCCGCCGAAGATGTCGTCCTGGTAGCTGATGTCACGAAAACGCGGACGCGTTGGCGCGGCGCCGTTTTCAAAGGAGTACTGCTTCGTCTTCGAATCGCGGTAGTAGATATTGGCGCGCAGTTTCTGGAAGACCGGGTTGTTCGTATCGTCGTGTTCATATTGCAGCTGCAGTTTGTTGCTCTTGACGTCGCTGGTGCTTTGATAGCCGGTGATGGTCGGCGCCGCGACGGCGGACAGGCTGTCGCCGCGCAACTTGTTTTCCACCGTTTCGAAACTCAGCTTGAAGATGTTGCGCGGATCAATCTTGAACACCAGCTTGCCCAGCGCCGAGCGATTGTTGTAGGTCAGCGGATCGGCCTTCGTGCGCGCGGCGCCGGTACCGCCGACGCTGCCGTTGGTTTCGGTCTCGTTACCGTGGCGCGCGTTCAGCACCAGCATGCCTTGTACGCGATCGTTGCCGAAAGCCATGGTGCCGGTCGCGCCGTAACTGCTGTCGCTGGAATCGTAGGAAGGACGCAACGCAAAGTAGCTGCTCTTGCCGAAGACGTTAAGCAGGTCTTGCGGATCCTTGGTGACGAAGTTGACCACCCCGGTCAGGCCGTCGCTGCCGTACATGGACGACGCCGGACCGCGCAGGATTTCGATGCGTTGATACAGATCGGTGTCGGTGTAGGCGCCGCGACCTGCGCTCAATGTGCCCTGGCTGAATGCGCGCGGCAAGGCCACGCCATCTTCCAGCAGCATGACGCGATTGCCTTCCAGGCCGCGGATATTGATGCCTTCGTTGCCGCCGCGCCCCATGGTGGCCGACGCACCGGTCACGCCGCCGACGCGATATACCGAGCGGCGCACTTCCACGCCGGGTTCATAGCGCAGGGCATCCTTGATGTCCTTGGCGTTTTGTTGTTCAAGTTCTTCGGCGGTGATTACCGAGACGGTCGCCGCGACACGGTTCAGGTCGCTGTCGACGCCGCGCGTGGCAGTGACGGTGATTTCATCCAGCGGGCGATTCAGCGCCGCCAGTTGTTGCGTGGTTTGTGGTGCGGCTTGTTGTGCAATAGCGGGCGCCATCGCCCATTGTTGCAGCACG
Organism: Herbaspirillum lusitanum P6-12; assembly: GCF_000256565.1. Taxonomy (GTDB): domain Bacteria; phylum Pseudomonadota; class Gammaproteobacteria; order Burkholderiales; family Burkholderiaceae_D; genus Herbaspirillum; species Herbaspirillum lusitanum. The sequence continues at coordinate 26,124 of NZ_AJHH01000674.1, forward strand.
ACGGCCGTCGCCAGGACGAGTTTTTTCTTGCATAGCTTCATGGTAACCATTCCCCTGAGTGAGTTCGGTTACTGGCATGTTGCTAGCTGGCTACCTGGATATTAGTACGAGATTTTTGGCTGCCTCGCGACGACTGCACCGCTGCATGTTGATCGCGCAGAGTCGTTTTGTTGTGGTCGCGCGCGCCGTCCGGTCCGATGAAACTGGTGGACGTTGTTGCCGGCATTCCTGAGGCGGATTATTTTAAATAAGAATAATTCTTATTCGCATATTGTAGGACAAAAACCAAATCAGCTCAACATGATTCGTCAACATTCATAGTCCGATATGCGCTCCCATGCGAAGTCGGCGGCAATGTTTCCGCGCATAAAAAACGGCGCCCCTTT
>NZ_AJHH01000675.1 GCF_000256565.1 Herbaspirillum lusitanum P6-12
TTTTTTTTTTTTTTGGGCGCCGGAATTTCTTCCGGCGCCGCTCTTCTTTACCGTATATCCACCCGTCAGGGCAGATACGCTGCTATTGCATCATCACGCTTCGCCGTCCGTACCGCCGAAAGTCTCGGCAGAGTGCGCTTCGGTTTCGGTCACACGCGCCACGCGCTCGGATTCCAACAGCGCTGCGCGCTCGTCGGCTTCCCATGCGTCTTTTTCCTTGCGTGCACGGTGGAACGCCAGACCGGTACCAGCCGGGATCAGACGACCAACGATGACGTTTTCCTTCAGACCGCGCAAGCCGTCCTTCTTGCCCATGATCGCCGCTTCGGTCAGGACACGTGTAGTCTCCTGGAACGATGCAGCCGAGATGAACGAGTCGGTCGACAGCGATGCCTTGGTGATGCCCAGCAACACGTTTTCGTACGTTGCAGGAATCTTGGTCGCGGCATTGACGCGATCGTTTTCGTCCAGCAGTTCGGAACGCTCGACCTGTTCGCCGGTGATGTAGTTGGTATCGCCCGGATCCACAACCTGCACGCGACGCAGCATCTGACGCACGATGACTTCGATGTGCTTGTCGTTGATCTTCACGCCTTGCAAACGATACACGTCCTGAACTTCGTCGACGATGTAACGCGCCAGCGCTTCGATACCCAACAGGCGCAGGATGTCTTGCGGATCGGCAGGACCGTCGACAATCATTTCGCCCTTGTTCACCACCTGGCCATCATGCACCAGCACTTGCTTGTCCTTGGTGATCAGGAACTCATGCTTGGCGCCGTCCATGTCGGTGATTTCCAGACGTTGCTTGCCCTTGGTTTCCTTACCGAACGCAACAGTACCTGTGACTTCAGCCAGCATGCCCGCATCCTTCGGCGAGCGTGCTTCGAACAGTTCGGCGACGCGCGGCAGACCACCGGTAATATCGCGTGTCTTTTGCGATTCGGTCGGGATACGCGCCAGCACTTCACCAACGTGGACTTGCTGACCGTCCTTGACCGTAATCAGCGCGCCGACCTGGAAGCCGATCGTCACTGCGTGTTCGGTGCCGGCGATCTTGACTTCTTCGCCTTGCTCGTTCAGCAGCTTGACCTGTGGACGCAACACCTTGGCAGCGGACGAACCGCGGCGCTTGGCATCGATAACCACCAGGGTCGACAGACCGGTCACTTCATCGATCTGCTTGGCGACGGTCGAACCTTCTTCGACGTTTTCGAACTTCACGGTACCGGTGTACTCGGTGATGATCGGACGTGTCAGCGGATCCCATGTCGCCAGCGCAGTACCGGCCTTGATGACCATGCCGTCCTTGACGATCAGGGTTGCACCGTACGGTACTTTATGACGTTCACGCTCGCGACCGAGGTCGTCGGTGATCAGCACTTCGCCCGAACGGGAAATGACGATCAGCTCGCCCTTGCCGTTGGTGACGTAACGCATGGTCGCCGTGAAGCGGATGGTGCCGTTCGACTTGGCTTCCACCGACGAGGCCACTGCTGCACGCGAAGCCGCACCACCGATGTGGAACGTACGCATGGTCAGCTGAGTACCTGGTTCGCCGATCGACTGCGCAGCGATAACGCCGACTGCTTCGCCGCTGTTGACCAGCACGCCGCGGCCCAGATCGCGACCGTAGCACTTGGCGCACAGGCCGTAGCGCGTGTCGCAAGTCAGCGGAGTGCGAACCTTGACTTCGTCGATGCCGAGGCGTTCGACTTCTTCAACGGTGTCTTCATCCATCAGGGTGCCGGCTTCGTACAGCGTAGCCTGGGTTTCCGGATTGATGATGTCGGTGGCGGCAACGCGGCCGAGGATACGGTCGCGCAGCGCTTCAATGACTTCACCGCCTTCAACCATTGCCTTCATGGATGCGCCGTTGGAGGTGCCGCAATCATCTTCGATCACGACCAGATCCTGGGTCACGTCAACCAGACGGCGTGTCAGGTAACCGGAGTTCGCGGTCTTCAGCGCGGTATCGGCCAGACCCTTACGGGCGCCGTGCGTCGAGATGAAGTACTGCAACACGTTCAGGCCTTCGCGGAAGTTCGCGGTGATCGGCGTTTCGATAATCGAACCGTCCGGCTTCGCCATCAGACCGCGCATACCTGCCAGCTGACGAATCTGCGCTGCGGAACCGCGGGCGCCGGAGTCGGCCATCATGTAAATCGCGTTGAACGACTCTTGCGTACCCTTGGTGCCGTCGCGGCGGACCACGTCTTCGACCTTCAGCTGGTCCATCATGGCCTTGCCGACGTCGTCGCCGGCCTTGCCCCAGATGTCCACAACCTTGTTGTAGCGTTCGCCGGCGGTAACCAGACCGGACGAGTATTGCTGTTCGATCTGCTTCACTTCTTGTTCTGCAGTCGCGATGATGGTCGCCTTTTGTGGCGGCACCAGCATGTCGTCCACGCAGATCGAGATACCGGCGCGTGTCGCCAGGCGGAAGCCCGATTGCATCAGCTGGTCGGCGAACACAACGGTTGCGCGCAGACCGCACTTGCGGAACGAAGTGTTGATCAGCTTCGAAATTTCCTTCTTCTTCAACGCGCGGTTGAGCACGGAGAATGGCAGGCCCTTCGGCAGAATTTCCGAGAGGATGGCGCGGCCGACGGTCGTTTCGTAACGCTTGACGGTGCGCACGAATTCGCCGGTGACCGGATCCTTTGGATTTTCGACGATACGCACGGTGACGCGGGTAGCCAGTTCGACTTCCTTGTTGTCGTACGCACGGATGACTTCCGAAACGTCCTGGAACAACATGCCTTCGTTCTTGGCGTTGATCGCTTCACGCGTCGCGTAGTACAGACCCAGCACGATATCCTGGGACGGCACGATCGACGGTTCGCCGTTCGATGGGAACAGGATGTTGTTCGACGCCAGCATCAGCGTACGCGCTTCCATCTGCGCTTCGATCGACAGTGGAACGTGGACCGCCATCTGGTCGCCGTCAAAGTCGGCGTTGAACGCGGCGCACACCAGCGGATGCAGCTGGATCGCCTTGCCTTCGATCAGGACCGGCTCGAACGCCTGGATACCCAGACGGTGAAGTGTCGGCGCGCGGTTCAGCATGACCGGATGTTCGCGGATCACGTCTTCCAGGATGTCCCAGACCACAGGCTCCTGGATTTCGACCAGCTTCTTCGCTGCCTTGATGGTCGTTGCCAGACCCATCAGTTCCAGCTTGTTGAAGATGAATGGCTTGAACAGTTCGAGCGCCATCAACTTCGGCAGACCGCACTGATGCAGCTTGAGCTGCGGGCCCACCACGATGACGGAACGGCCGGAGTAATCGACGCGCTTGCCCAGCAAGTTCTGACGGAAACGACCGCCCTTGCCCTTGATCATTTCGGCCAGCGACTTCAGCGGACGCTTGTTGGCGCCGGTCATCGCCTTGCCGCGACGGCCGTTGTCCAGCAGCGAGTCAACCGCTTCCTGCAGCATGCGCTTTTCGTTGCGCGTGATGATTTCCGGCGCGCGCAATTCCATCAGGCGCTTGAGACGATTATTGCGGTTGATGACGCGGCGATACAGATCGTTCAGATCGGAAGTCGCAAAGCGGCCGCCGTCCAGCGGGACCAATGGGCGCAATTCCGGCGGCAGCACCGGCAGCACTTCCATGATCATCCAGTCAGGCTTGATGCCCGAACGCTGGAACGCTTCCAGCACCTTCAGGCGCTTGGCGTATTTCTTGATCTTGGCTTCGGACTTCGATTCTTTCAGTTCCACGCGCAGGGTTTCTGCATCGCGGTCGATGTCGATCGAGCGCAGCAGTTCACGGATGCCTTCGGCGCCCATGAATGCGGTGAAGTCGTCGCCGTACTCTTCGTACTTGGCGGCGTAGTCGTCTTCCGACATGATCTGGCACTTCTTCAGCGGAGTCATGCCTGGATCGGTCACGACGTAGGCTTCGAAATACAGCACGCGTTCGATATCGCGCAGGGTCATGTCGAGGACCATGCCCAGACGCGACGGCAGCGATTTCAGGAACCAGATGTGCGCAGTCGGCGAAGCCAGTTCGATGTGGCCCATGCGCTCGCGGCGCACTTTGGCCAGCGTGACTTCGACGCCGCATTTTTCGCAGATGACGCCGCGATGCTTGAGGCGCTTGTACTTGCCGCAGAGGCATTCGTAGTCTTTGATCGGGCCAAAGATCTTGGCGCAGAACAGACCGTCGCGCTCAGGCTTGAAGGTACGGTAGTTGATGGTTTCCGGCTTTTTGACTTCGCCGTAGGACCACGAACGGATTTTTTCCGGGGACGCCAGACCAATTTTGATCGCGTCGAATTGTTCGTTTTGCTGAACTTGCTTGAATAGATCGAGCAGTGCTTTCATGTATCACTCCAGTTGGCGTGAGAACGCTAGGTAATGCTGTGTATATCGAGACGGCCGCACCACAATCTGCGCACACCCTGTTCGCACCTGCGGGAGAGCCGTGGCTTGCGCCGGGTTCCGCATGTACCGGGACAGACTTGGTCGTCCTTGACTGCTTACAATTGCTTGTAGCTGCTTGCTGAACTGCTTACTTTACTACGTTGCCGCCTTTGTTTCAGGCGGCAGGGTCAGACGATGAAACAGGGCAAGACGGCCGCGCCGCCTTGCCCTTGGGAACATCAGTCGCGTTCGAGATCGATGTCGATACCGAGCGAACGGATTTCCTTGACCAGCACGTTGAAGGACTCCGGGCGTCGATCACGTGGTCGCCCTTGACCAGGTTTTCATAAACCTTGGTACGGCCGTTCACGTCATCGGACTTCACGGTCAGCATTTCCTGCAGCACATAGGATGCGCCGTAGGCTTCCAGTGCCCAGACTTCCATTTCACCGAAGCGTTGACCGCCGAACTGCGCCTTACCGCCCAGAGGCTGCTGAGTAACCAGCGAGTAAGGACCGGTCGAACGTGCATGCATCTTGTCATCGACCAAGTGATGCAGCTTCAGGTAGTGCATGTAGCCGACAGTCACGGAACGCTCGAAAGCTTCGCCGGTACGGCCGTCATACATGGTGACCTGGTTCTTCGACGGCGTCATGCCCAGTTGCTTGGCGATGTGATCCGGATACGCCAGATCCAGCATGCGACGGGTTTCATCTTCGTGCGCACCGTCAAACACCGGCGTGGCGAACGGAACACCCTTCTTCAGGTTGGCTGCCAGTTCCAGGATCTCCTGATCGCTGAACTCGTCGAGCGCTTCCTTCTTGCCCGATTCGTTGTAGATCGTGGTCAGGAACTTGCGCAGTTCGGCGATCTTCACTTGTGCAGTCAGCATTTCGCCGATGCGCAGGCCCAGACCCTTGGCTGCCCAGCCCAGATGGACTTCCAACACCTGACCGACGTTCATGCGCGATGGCACGCCCAGCGGATTCAGGACGATGTCGGCTGGCGTACCGTCGGCCATGTGCGGCATGTCTTCGATCGGCAGGATGCGCGAAACCACACCCTTGTTACCGTGACGACCCGCCATCTTGTCGCCTGGTTGCAGGCGACGCTTCACGGCCAGGTAAACCTTGACCATCTTTTGCACGCCTGGCGGCAGTTCATCGCCTTGGGTCAGCTTCTTGCGCTTTTCTTCGAACGCCAGATCGAACTGGTGACGCTTTTCGGCGATCGATTCCTTGATCGCTTCCAATGCAGTCGCCATGTCGTCGTCAGCCGGACGGATGTCGAACCAATGGTACTTGTCCAGATCGTCCAGGTACGCCTTGTCCAGCTTGGTGCCCTTCGACAGCTTCTTAGGACCGCCGTTGGCGACCTTGCCGATCAGCATCTTTTCCAGACGCTGGAAGGCATCGCCTTCAACGATACGCAACTGATCGTTCAGGTCCAGGCGATAGCGCTTCAGTTCATCGTCGATGATCTGTTGTGCGCGCTTGTCGCGCTGAATGCCTTCGCGGGTGAACACTTGCACGTCGATGACGGTGCCGACCATGCCCGAAGGCACGCGCAGCGAGGTGTCCTTAACATCGGAGGCTTTTTCGCCGAAGATCGCACGCAGCAGCTTTTCTTCCGGCGTCAGCTGGGTTTCGCCCTTTGGCGTTACCTTACCGACCAGCGTATCGCCGGCTTCGACTTCAGCACCGATGTAGGTGATGCCGGACTCGTCCAGACGCGCCAGCTGGTTTTCCGCCAGGTTCGAAATATCGCGGGTGATTTCTTCCGCGCCGAGCTTGGTGTCACGTGCAACAACCGACAACTCTTCGATGTGGATCGAGGTGTAGCGGTCGTCAGCAACGACTTTTTCGGAGATCAGGATCGAATCTTCGAAGTTGTAGCCGTTCCATGGCATGAACGCCACCAGCATGTTCTGACCCAGAGCCAGTTCGCCCAGGTCGGTCGATGCGCCGTCGGCGATCACGTCATGCTTGGCGACACGGTCGCCGACCTTGACGATAGGACGCTGGTTGATGTTGGTGTTCTGGTTCGAACGCGTGTACTTGATCAGGTTGTAGATGTCGACGCCGACTTCACCAGCCTGCGCTTCTTCATCGTTCACACGAATCACCACGCGGCCTGCATCGACGTAGTCGACGATACCGCCACGCAACGCTTGCACGGTGGTACCGGAGTCAACTGCAACGGTACGCTCGATGCCGGTGCCGACCAGCGGCTTTTCCGGACGCAGGCAAGGCACGGCCTGACGTTGCATGTTGGCGCCCATCAATGCGCGGTTCGCGTCATCGTGTTCGAGGAACGGAATCAGCGACGCCGCCACGGACACGACCTGGCCTGGGGCCACGTCCATGTACTGGACGCGCTCCGGCGAGACCAGAATGGTTTCGCCGGCTTCACGCGCCGAGACCAGTTCATCCGACAGCTTCAGCGAAGCGTCGATGGTCGCATTCGCCTGAGCGATGATGTAGCGGCCTTCTTCGATTGCCGACAGGTAGTCGATCTGGTTGGTGACCTTGCTGCCCTCGACCTTGCGGTATGGGGTTTCCAGGAAACCGTATTCGTTCAGGCGGGCATACAGCGCCAGCGAGTTGATCAGGCCGATGTTCGGGCCTTCAGGCGTTTCGATCGGGCACACGCGGCCGTAGTGGGTCGGGTGCACGTCGCGGACTTCAAAGCCGGCGCGTTCGCGCGTCAGACCACCAGGTCCCAGAGCGGAAACACGGCGTTTGTGCGTGATTTCCGACAGCGGGTTGGTTTGGTCCATAAACTGCGACAACTGCGAGGAGCCGAAGAATTCACGGATCGCTGCCGAGATCGGCTTGGAGTTGATCAGGTCGTGCGGCATCAGGTTATCCGCTTCGGCCTGGCCGAGACGTTCCTTGACGGCGCGCTCAACGCGGACCAGACCGGCGCGGAATTGGTTTTCCGCCAGTTCGCCGACGCAACGGACGCGACGGTTGCCCAAGTGATCGATGTCATCGACTTCGCCGCGACCATTGCGCAGTTCCACCAGAATCTTGATCACGGCCAGGATGTCTTCGTTCGACAAAGTCATGGCGCCGGTCAGTTCATCGCGGCCGATACGGCGGTTGAACTTCATGCGGCCGACAGCCGACAGGTCGTAACGGTCTTCGCTGTAGAACAGGCCGTTGAACAGGGCTTCCACCGAGTCTTCGGTCGGCGGTTCGCCAGGACGCATCATGCGATAGATCGCCACGCGCGCAGCGGTTTGATCCGCCGTGTCGTCGGTACGCAATGTTTGCGAAATGTAGCCGCCCTGGTCCAGGTCGTTGGTGTACAAGGTCTGGACTGCGTCAATGTCGGCTTCGCGCAGGCGGGCCAGCAGTTCTTCGGTCAGCTCGTCGTTGGCCGACGCGATGACTTCACCGGTGTCGCCGTCAACGATGTTCTTCGCCAGGACGCGACCCAGCAGGTAGTCTTCCGGCACGGAAATCTGCTTGATGCCGGCAGCTTCGATGTCGCGCACATGCTTGGCGTTGATACGCTTGTCTTTTGCGACCAGCGGCTTGCCGGACTTGTCGAGAATGTCGAAGCGCGCAACTTCGCCGCGCAGACGCTCGGCGACGAATTCCATCTCGGCGCCTTCAGCGTGCAACGTGAAGTTGTCGAACACGAAGAAGTTCGCCAGGATCTGCTCGGACGTCATGCCGATCGCCTTGAGCAGGATCGTTACCGGCATCTTGCGACGACGGTCGACGCGGAAGAACAGGATGTCCTTCGGATCGAATTCGAAGTCCAGCCACGAACCGCGGTAAGGAATGATGCGGGCGGAGAACAGCAGCTTGCCGGACGAGTGAGTCTTGCCGCGGTCATGTTCGAAGAACACGCCAGGCGAACGGTGCAGCTGCGACACGATGACGCGCTCGGTACCGTTGATGACGAACGAACCGGTGGTCGTCATGAGCGGCAATTCGCCCATGTAGACTTCCTGTTCCTTCATTTCCTTGATGACCGGCTTGGTCGGCGATTCCTTGTCCAGGATCACCAGACGCACCTTGGCACGCAGCGGCGACGCAAAGGTCAGGCCACGTTGTTGGCATTCCTTGACGTCGAACGGCGGCGCGCCCAACACATAGGACAGAAACTCGAGACGCGCAAAACCATTGTGCGAAACGATAGGGAAAATCGATGTAAAGGCCGATTGCAGACCTTCGTTCTTGCGTTGGGACGTTGTTTTGTCCGTCTGCAAGAATGTCTGGTATGACTCGATCTGAGTCGCTAGCAGGAACGGAACGTTGTGGACGTTAGCGCGTTTCGCAAAGGATTTACGAATACGCTTCTTCTCAGTAAATGAGTAGTGCATGGACACTCCGTGAGTGACAGGAAGGATAGAGAGTTCAGGACTCGCCCGGATTGCTTGTTGCCTTGTTGCTGCAATCCGTTAACAGCGAAACCTCAAGTCTCAGCCCTTCAGTCTTGGTTGGCGCCTTCTCTTGCTTCACCGGCAAAGCGGGCAAGAAACTGCTGACCATTAACGAACTTGAATTCGACGCAAATTCGAATCGGACTCAAATTCACATACAAAATTACGAAACGACAAAGGAGCCAAAGCCGAATCCTTCTTTCAAAGGATTCTGCACTTTGACTCCGGTGGAACGATGCGCCGGCGAACCGGCGATATTCCAGCTCAAGTAAAAATTACTTGATTTCAGCTTTCGCGCCAGCTTCTTCCAGCTTCTTCTTGGCTGCTTCAGCATCAGCCTTAGGAATTGCTTCCTTGACTGGCTTCGGTGCGCCATCAACCAGATCTTTAGCTTCTTTCAAGCCCAGACCGGTGATTTCGCGAACTGCCTTAATGACGCCAACCTTGTTCGCGCCGATTTCGGCCAGAACAACGGTGAACTCAGTTTGCTCTTCAGCAGCAGCGGCGCCAGCGCCACCACCAGCAGGACCAGCGACAGCCATAGCTGCTGCGGAAACGCCGAACTTTTCTTCGAATGCCTTCACCAGGTCATTCAATTCCAATACTGTCAGGTTGCCTACGGCTTCCAGGATATCGTCTTTGCTAATTGCCATTTGAAACTCCTAATTTTTTCGATAAAACATCTAGTCGGTACTGACGCTAAAAAAGCGAAAGACACAGGGCCTTGCCAAAATCGTGACCGCCTGAGCGGTCAAACGACTTAAGCTTCGGCTTCGGCAGCCGGAGCTGCTTCTGCAGCTGGCGCTGCCACTGTGCCGGATTCGGCTTCTTTTTTGGCTGCCAGAGCAGCCAGACCACGCGTAAATCCAGCAACCGGAACTTGCATCATGCCCAACAACTGGGCCAGCAATACTTCGCGGCTTGGGATATTTGCCAATGCGACAACCGCTGCTTTATCCAGCGATTTACCTGCATAGTTACCTGCCTTGACAACCAGCTTGTCGTTGGTCTTAGCAAAGTCAGAGATGACTTTGGCTGCAGCAACGGCATCTTCCGAGATCGAATAGATCAGCGGGCCGGTCATTTCAGAAGCGAGGTCAGCAAACGCGGAACCTTCAACGGCACGACGCGCGAGTGTGTTTTTCAACACGCGCAGGTACACGCCTTGGTCACGCGCTTTGGCGCGCAGTTGCGTCAAGTGACCAACCTGGATGCCACGGTATTCGGCCACGACGATAGTCTGCGCAGTTGCTACTTTTGCGGCGACTTCGGCGACAACGGCCTTTTTGTCATTCAGATTGAGACTCAAGATCAACCTCCAAAAATGATGCTTGGCGACGACACAGGCGAAAAACCTGCTTGCCTTGCATCGGTTCGAACACGGCGTCCGACGTTAGGAGTTCATTGCAGCGTTTCAAGATGCACGAAGCGCTGTGTGAGACTGCAAAACTTGTTCGGGGTCACCATCTGCGCTGGGTAATCGGAAACGTGAGCTTCCGACGTTTTAACTTTATGCCTGCCTGCTGCATGCCGCCCAACGGTCTTTGATTGCCTGAAGCACTTCACAATTGCAAAATGCTCCAGCCCAAAGATGCGCCTCGCCTCCTTGAGGAAACGAGGACTTGATTCTTTACTTAAGCCGACAGAGTCGATTGATCCACGCGGACGCCAGCGCCCATGGTGGACGACAGCGACACCTTGCGCAGGTAAACACCCTTGCTGGTAGCCGGCTTGGCCTTGTTCAGTGCATCGATCAGTGCAACCAGATTCGACTTCAGATCTGCATCGCTGAACGACTTGCGACCGATGGTGGCGTGAATGATGCCGCCCTTGTCGGTACGGTATTGCACTTGACCAGCCTTGGCGTTCTTGACGGCGGTAGCCACGTCAGGAGTCACGGTGCCGACCTTCGGGTTAGGCATCAGGCCGCGTGGACCCAGGATCTGACCCAGAGTACCGACGATACGCATGGTGTCCGGCGAAGCGATCACGATGTCGAAAGGCATGTTGCCGGCCTTGACCATTTCGGCCAGGTCTTCCATACCGACCACGTCTGCGCCGGCTGCTTTAGCTTGCTCAGCCTTTTCGCCCGAAGCGAACACGGCGACGCGAACGGTCTTGCCTGTACCAGCCGGCAGAACCACGGAACCGCGAACCACTTGGTCCGACTTCTTCGCATCAACGCCCAGTTGGACGGACACGTCGATCGATTCGTTGAACTTCGCTGTTGCGAATTCCTTGACCAGCGCCAGCGCGTTATCGAAAGGATAAGCCTTGGTGCTATCGATCTTGCCTTCTTGCGCCTTAGCGCGTTTTGTCAACTTAGCCATTACAGACCCTCCACCGTGATGCCCATGGAACGTGCCGAACCAGCGATGGTACGCACAGCCGCTTCCAGATCAGCAGCGGTAAGATCCGGCTTCTTCTGGGTAGCGATTTCTTCCGCTTGTTTACGAGTGATCTTGCCAACCTTGTCTGTATGCGGCTTGGCAGAACCCTTTTGGATACCGGCAGCCTTCTTGATCAGGATGGTTGCTGGAGGAGTCTTCATCACGAAGGTGAAGGACTTGTCCGCAAATGCAGTGATCACGACCGGAATCGGCAGACCTGGCTCAAGGCCTTGAGTCTGGGCATTGAATGCCTTACAGAATTCCATGATGTTCAGACCGCGCTGACCCAGCGCCGGGCCGATCGGTGGGGATGGATTTGCTTTACCAGCTGGCACTTGCAGCTTGATAAAACCGATGATTTTCTTTGCCATGATGGCTCCTACGTTGATTGAGTGTTAGCGCCTGTTCATTTGCCTTGCGGCGTTTTACTGAGGCTCCTCTGCTGCTGCAGGATTCGGGAAACTTGCATTTCGCCGCGCTCCTGCGGGGCGCTTGATAGGGGTCTTGCCTAGACTTTTTCGACCTGGCCGAACTCGAGCTCGACCGGTGTTGCACGACCGAAAATGGTCACGGAGACGCGCACGCGGGATTTTTCGTAATTCACTTCTTCCACGTTGCCGTTGAAATCGGTAAAAGGACCATCCTTGATGCGAACCAGCTCGCCCACTTCGTACAAGACCTTCGGACGCGGCTTTTCGATGCCGTCCTGCATCTGCTGCATGATCTTGTCGACTTCATGCGGCGGAATCGGCGTCGGGCGGTTGGACTTGCCGCCGATGAAACCGGTCACCTTGCTGGTGTTTTTCACCAGATGCCAGGTTTCGTCCGTCATTTCCATCTCAACCAGGACGTAGCCCGGGAAGAAACGACGCTCGGTCACCGACTTGTGACCGTTTTTCATGTCCACGACTTCTTCAGTCGGCACCAGGATCTGGCCGAACTGTTCTTCCATGCCGGCGCGGACGATGCGCTCGGTCAGTGCACGCTGCACACTCTTTTCCATGCCGGAATAGGCATGCACAACGTACCAGCGCTTTTTACTTGCGCTTGAAACGCTTTGCGCACCAATCGGTGCGCTGTCTTGTGTGCTATCGCTCATGTTTTATTTCCAGCCCAAAATTACGTCGTACAACAGGAATTCGAGCAATTTGTCCGTACCCCAGAGGAAGATCGCCATGATCAGCACGAAGGCGAACACGATCGCCGTGATCTGCGTCGCTTCCTTGCGGGTAGGCCAGACAACTTTTTTGGTTTCACGTACCGATTCTTTGGCAAAGCCGACGAAACCGCGACCCTGCGAAGATGTCCAGGCGAAACCTACCGCCACCAGCAAGCCGGCCACCAGGGCCAGTGCGCGCACCGGAGTCGATTGACCCGACAACACAAAAAAACCGACCACACCCGCGATGACCGCTACGATTGCCAGGGCAACCTTGAGCTTGTCGCTTGATGTATTGACGGTTTGTACAGGCTGGTTAGACATTTATTTACTTTCAGTACCCTACTCACCTGAATCGGTGGCAGGGGCGGAGGGCATCGAACCCCCAACCTCCGGTTTTGGAGACCGGCGCTCTGCCAATTGAGCTACACCCCTACGATCAAAACACTGATCTGAACGGCTTGGCCAGCCAACTTACGCTTGCCGCTCAGACATCAACGCCGCGAGGCGGGAATTTCCCGAATCGCGGCGATTGCTACTCTTCTTATTACGCGTCAGGCAGGATCTTGGCAACCACACCAGCGCCGACGGTACGGCCGCCTTCGCGGATCGCGAAGCGCAGACCTTCTTCCATCGCGATCGGGTTGATCAGCATCACGGTGATCGACACGTTGTCGCCTGGCATGACCATTTCCTTGTCCTTCGGCAACTCGATCGAGCCAGTCACGTCCGTGGTACGGAAGTAGAACTGTGGACGATAGTTGTTGAAGAACGGCGTATGACGGCCGCCTTCGTCTTTCGACAACACATAGATCTCGCCGGTGAAGTGCTTGTGCGGCTTGATCGAACCTGGCTTGGCCAACACCTGGCCGCGCTCCACGTCTTCACGCTTGGTGCCGCGCAGCAGCACGCCAACGTTGTCGCCCGCCTGACCTTGGTCCAGCAGCTTGCGGAACATTTCGACGCCGGTGCAAACCGTGTCTTGCGTGTCGCGGATACCGACGATTTGCAGGGCTTCGCCGACCTTGACGATGCCGCGCTCGACGCGACCGGTCACAACCGTACCGCGGCCGGAGATCGAGAACACGTCTTCCACTGGCAGCAGGAAGGCGCCGTCAACAGCACGTTCCGGTGTCGGGATGTAGGTGTCCAGCGCTTCTGCCAGTGCCATGATCGCTTGCTCGCCCAATGGGCCAGTGTCGCCTTCGAGGGCCAGCTTCGCCGAACCCTTGATGATTGGCAGGTCGTCGCCTGGGAATTCGTACTTGGTCAACAGCTCGCGCACTTCCATTTCGACCAGTTCCAGCAGCTCTTCATCATCGACCATGTCGGCCTTGTTCAGGAACACGATGATGTAAGGAACGCCAACTTGACGCGACAGCAGGATGTGTTCGCGGGTTTGCGGCATCGGGCCGTCTGCTGCCGAGCAAACCAGGATCGCGCCGTCCATCTGCGCGGCGCCGGTGATCATGTTCTTCACATAATCGGCGTGGCCTGGGCAGTCAACGTGGGCGTAGTGACGGTTCGCGGTTTCGTATTCGACGTGCGCGGTGTTGATCGTGATGCCGCGTGCCTTTTCTTCCGGCGCTGCGTCAATTTGATCGTAGGCCTTCGCTTCGCCGCCGAATTTCTTCGACAACACGGTCGCGATTGCGGCTGTCAGTGTGGTCTTGCCGTGGTCAACGTGACCAATCGTGCCAACGTTCACGTGCGGCTTGGTCCGCTCGAATTTGCCTTTTGCCATCTTAGACTCCTAACGATTATGAGAATGTTCAGGCAACGCGCCCGATCGACTTGCTGACTTGCTGCAGCGCTTACTATGAAACACCTGCTATAGAACTGGTGCCCTTGACGTGGATTGAACACGTGGCCTCTCCCTTACCAAGGGAGTGCTCTACCACTGAGCTACAAGGGCATACCTGCCGATCGCACCAACTACCAAACAATGCAACCGGACAAAAACTTTGGAGCGGGTGAAGGGAATCGAACCCTCGTCATAAGCTTGGAAGGCTTCAGCTCTACCATTGAGCTACACCCGCGAGGAACTGCCATCGAACACTTATCACTTCACAGCCGCAACAACTTCAAGACTGTTCCCAAAATGGTGGAGAGGGCTGGATTCGAACCAGCGTACTCGTAAGAGGGCAGATTTACAGTCTGCTGCCATTAACCACTCGGCCACCTCTCCGCGCAGGGAACTCAAAACTATAGGCGAACACTTTTCCCTTGTCAACTAAAATACGAGAGCGGACGCATTATTTTTAGCTTCCGGCTATTCCCGGATCCCGACTGTTGTCTTGGGACGATGCTCGACATGATTCCACGGGGCAATTTTCAGCAACATGACCATCCCGGGAAGCGCCAGGATGAAGCACAGGATGAAGAAGTTGAACCAGCCCATATAGGCGACGATGTACCCCACCGATGAATTGACGAAGGTGCGCGGCACCGCCGCCAGGCTGGTGAACAGGGCAAATTGCGTGGCCGTATAGCGCGGATCGGTTTCGCGCATGATGTAGGCGACGAAGGCCGCGGTGCCAAGGCCGACGCCGAAGGCTTCAATGCCGATCACCACCGCCAGCGCTACCGTGCTGGCGCCGACCTGGGCCAGCCAGGCGAAACCGAGGATCGCCACCGCCTGGACCACGCCAAACACCCACAGCGCCTTGTTGATGCCGAGCCGGATCATCCAGACCCCGCCGATGATGCCGCCCACCACGCTGGCCCACAGGCTGGTGGTTTTCGACACCACGCCGATCTGCGTCATGGAAAAGCCGAGATCGATGTAAAACTTGGTCGCCAGCGCGGTCGCCATGCTGTCGCCGAGCTTGTAGAGGAAGATGAAGGCCAGCACCCACAGCGCCTTGCTCCAGCCGCCGCGCGTGACGAATTCGCGGAACGGCAGCACCACGGCTTCGCGCAGATTCTTGGGCGGCACGCCGTAGACCACGGGCTCTTTGACCGCCAGCGTGCACAGCAAACCCGGCAGCATGAAGCCGGCCGTGATCCAGAACACGGACTGCCACGGCATCAGATCGGCCAGCACCAGCGACAAGGCGCCGGGCACCATGCCCGACAACTTGTACGCGTTGACGTGGATGGCGCTGCCCAGGCCGAGCTCTTCTTCCGGCAGGATTTCACGGCGGTAGGCGTCGACGACGATGTCCTGGCTGGCCGACAGGAAGGCCACCACCGACGCCATGAACGCGATCGTGCCGATCTGGGTCTGCGGATCCAGCATCCCCATGCCGCCGATGCCGAAGAACAGGCCGATCTGGGTAAACAACATCCAGCCGCGCCGGCGCCCCATGCGGCCGAAATGGAAACGGTCCATCAGCGGCGACCACAGGAATTTCCAGGTGTAGGGAAACATCACCAGCGCAAACAAGCCGAGCGCCTTGACGTTGAGCCCCGACTTGGCCAGCCAGGCCTGCAACAGGCTCAGCAGGATGAACAGCGGCAACCCCGAGGTGAAGCCCAGAAACACGCAAATCAGCATGCGACGGTTGAGATAGCTGTGCCATGAAATGCGGTTATCGGTCATAGAAAAGGATCGGGGATCATCAGTACATGCGTCTGTGCATGCGAGAAGAACTCCGCCCGCGGGAAAGCTCGGGCGAAGACGTCTGCGGAGTATAAGGAATTTGCCGGCGCCGGTACGATTTTTCCTGCTGCTGCGGCAATGAAGATGGCGCCTTACTTCTTCTTGAGGCGGAATACCGCCAGGCTGCCGCGCCAGTTCGGCAGGAAGGTCACCGGCTTGCCGTCGTGCAGCGCCACGCATTCCAGCACGTTGAGCCCCACCTCGTTGGCCAGCGCTTCGAAGTCCTTGATCGTGGCGCAACGCAGGTTGGGCGTGTCGTACCACTCGTAGGGCAGCGATTTCGACACCGGCATGCGACCGCGCAGCAACGCGACCCGGTGCGACCAGTAGGCGAAGTTGGGGAAGGATACGGTGGCTTCGCGGCCGACCCGGGCGATTTCGCGCAGGATGCCTTCGACGTCCTTGACCATCTGCAGCGCCGACAGGCACAGGACGTTGTCGAAGGCGTTGTCTTCGAACATGGCCAGGCCGCCTTCCAGATCCTGCTGGATTACCGACACGTTGCGCGCCACGCATTGCGGGCGTCGTCGATTTCAATGCCGTAGCCGCTGCAGGCCTTGTCGGTCTGCAGGTAATCGAGCATCACGCCGTCGCCGCAGCCGACGTCAAGCACCTGCGAGCCGGCCGGAATCCAGTGCGCGATGAAGGCCAGGTCGGGGCGCAGTACGCTCAGTTCAGGGAAATTCATGCGCTCTCCTCCATGGCGATTTCCGCCCAGACGCGTTGATAGTATTCGCGCAGCAAGGTCATGTAGCGCGCATCGTCCAGCAGGAAGGCATCATGCCCGTGCGGCGCGTCGATTTCGGCATAGCTGACGCGGCGCTTGTTGCTGACCAGCGCCTGCACGATTTCTCGCGTGCGCTCCGGCGAGAAGCGCCAGTCGGTGGTGAACGAAGCCAGCAGGAATTGCGCCTTGGTGCCGGCCAGCGCCTTGCGCAGATCGCCGCCGAAGTCGCGCGCCGGATCGAAATAGTCGAGCGCCTTGGTGATCAGCAGATAGGTGTTGGCATCGAAGTAGGTCGAGAATTTGTCGCCCTGGTAACGCAGGTAGGATTCGATCTCGAAATCCACGCCGTAGCCGAACTGGTATTCGCCCGAGCGCAGGTCGCGGCCGAATTTTTCCGCCATGTCGTCGTCCGACAAGTAAGTGATGTGGCCGACCATGCGCGCCACGCGCAAGCCGTTTTTCGGCACCACGCCGTGCGCATAGAAATCGCCGCCGTGGTAATCCGGATCGGTCAGGATCGCCTGGCGCGCGACGTCGTTGAAGGCGATGTTCTGCGCCGACAGTTTCGGGGTCGACGCGATCACCACACAGTGGCGCAAGCGATCCGGATACATGATGCTCCACGCCAGCGCCTGCATGCCGCCCAGTGAGCCGCCCATGACGGCGGCGAAGCAGGTGATGCCCAGGCGGTCCGCCAGGCGGGCCTGGGCATTGACCCAGTCTTCCACCGTCACCACCGGGAAATCGGCGCCGTAGGGCTTGCCAGTGGCCGGATTGGTATGCATCGGGCCGGTCGAGCCGAAACAGGAGCCGAGGTTGTTGACGCCGATGACGAAGAATTTGTCGGTGTCGAGCGACTTGCCGGGTCCGACCATGTTGTCCCACCAGCCGACGTTGTCGGGCTCGTCCTTGTAGACGCCGGCCACGTGGTGCGAGGCGTTCAGCGCGTGGCACACCAGCACGGCATTGGACTTGTCGGCATTGAGCGTGCCGTAGGTCTCATACATCAGCACGTAGTCGGCCAGCGCCGTGCCGTTCTTGAGCGGCAACGGCTCGGGGAAATGCATGATTTGCGGCGATACGATTCCGATCGACATGGGCTCTCTTCGTTATCTTGCGGTTATGTCCGTCTACCGATTCAGGGGCCCGAAAACAAAAAAGCCCGGAGCTTGCGCTCACGGGCTAAATTCTGGGCTTGTCTGATATTGCACCAAGCTCGCTTTAGCCGTATTTAGATGGAACCCGGGGTTCCGGCGCCCGCAAGCTGAGGTTTGGAGAAACCATTCAAATCGGCGCAGTGGTGTAAGGATAACCAAGTCGGGGCATGCCGTCAAACCACGGTGACGCACGCCTGTCGTGCAATCAGCGGCGCCGTGCGGCGGCCTTGATTTCCGGTTCGCTGTTGATGGCGCGCAATTGCGCCATGGCGGCCTCGATGGCGGACGGCTCGGATGCCTTCAACACCTTCTTGACCTGCGGCTCCAGCAGGGTCAGGTCGCTGTTGAGGATTTCCTGCTTGACGGACAACAGTTGCGAAGGATGCATGGAAAACTCCAGCAAGCCCATGCCCAGCAACAGCCGCGTCCACTTCACGTCGCCCGCCATTTCGCCGCACACCGCCACCGGAATGCCGGCCTTGCGCGCCATGGAAATCACACTCGACAACAGGAACAGCACGGCCGGATGCAGCGGATCGTACAGATGGGCCACCTCGTGGTCGACGCGGTCGATCGCCAGCGTGTACTGGATCAGATCGTTGGTGCCGATCGACAGGAAGTCGAGCCGCTTGATGAACATCGGCAAGGCCAGCGCCGCCGCCGGGATTTCGATCATGGCGCCGATCTCGATGTCTTCGTCGAACTTTTGCTTGCGCTGGCGCAATTGCCCTTTGGCCTGCTCGATCAGCGCCAGCGTCTGGTCGATTTCGAACGCGTGCGCCATCATCGGGATCAGCAGCTTGATCGGACCGAAGGCCGAGGCGCGCAAAATCGCGCGCAGCTGCGTCAGGAACATCTGCGGCTCGCTCAGGCAATAGCGGATCGCGCGCAAACCCAGGGCCGGGTTCAACGCGGTCTGTTCGTCTTCGTCGAGCGGCTTGTCGGCGCCGACGTCGAGCGTGCGGATGGTGACCGGACGGCCCTTCATGGACACCACGGTCTGGCAATAGGAATCGAACTGTTCGTCTTCGGACGGGAATTTTTCCAGATGGCCGGCGCGGCCCATGAACAGGAATTCGGAACGGAACAGGCCGACGCCGTTGGCCCCCGCCTCCAGCGCGGGAGCACTGTCGCTGGGCAACTCGATGTTGGCCAGCAGCGTGATCTCGGTGCCGTCCTGGGTGATCGCCGGAGTCTTCTTGAGACGGCCGAGCTTCTTGCGATCGCGCAGCATGCGCTCCTGGCGCGCGCGGTATTGCGCCAGCACCAGCGGCGACGGATTGACGATGGCGACACCGGCGTCGCCGTCGATGATCAGCACGTCTTCCTGCTTGACCAGCACCGAAGCGTTGTTCATGCCGACTGCAGCCGGGATGTCGAGGCTGCGCGCGACGATGGCGGTGTGCGAATTCTGGCCGCCGAGGTCGGTGACGAAACCGGCGAAGGCGCCGTCACGGAACTGCAGCATGTCGGCCGGCGAAATATCATGCGCGACGACGATGATGCTGGCGGCGGCGCCCTCCCCTGCGACCGGCGGCAAACTGATGGCGCTCCCGGTCAATACTTTGAGCACGCGGTCGCCGACCTGCTGGATATCGGCCTTGCGCTCGCGCAGATACGGGTCTTCGATCTCGTCGAACTGCGCCGACAGGCCGTCAATTTGCGTGACCAGCGCCCATTCGGCGTTGTAATAGCGATGCCGGATGATGTTGAGCGGCACTTCGGCCAGCATCGGGTCCGACAGGATCAGCGCATGCACATCGATGAAAGCGCCCAGTTCCGGCGGCGCCTCTTTCGGCAAATCGTCGCGGATGATTTGCAGTTCCTGATGGACGGCGGCGATTGCGTTCTTGAGGCGCAGGACTTCGGCTTCGACCTGCTCTTCGGGAATCAGATAATGTTTGACGTCCAGCGCGGCCGGCGCGAGCAGATGCGCGCGACCGATGGCGATCCCTTTGGAAACCGGGATGCCGTGTAAGGTGAAAGATGCCATCGCGTTTGTCTCCTGCGTTATTTTGTTATGCCGTCATCTGTGTTCATGCGCGGTAGCTCTCAAAACCTTACCGGACAACGCGTGATTTAGCAATCGTGCGGCAAAACAAGAGGAAAACAAACGGGAAAAATTCGAAGACTTACGACTTCCCCAGGATTACTGGCCTTCGCCAAAACGGTCCAGGATCAGCGCTTCCAATGCATTGAAGCAATCCTGCTCGTCGTCGCCTTCGGTTTCCAGCAGCACTTTGGTGCCCTTGCCGGCGGCCAGCATCATCACGCCCATGATGGACTTGGCGTTGACGCGGCGCTTGTTGAAGGTCATCCAGACCTCGCACTTGTACTTCGACGCAAGCTGCGTGAATTTGGCCGACGCGCGCGCATGCAGACCGAGCTTGTTGATGATCTCAAGTTCTTTTTGAATCATGGCAGTTCTTTCTTTGTGCTTTTATTGGGATGAAACGCGAATGCGGTTGTCGATGCGGACGGCGCCGCTCTGGCCGCCGGCCAATGCCATTTCCATGACGACATCGAGCGTGTCGTTGCGGTAGGTCAGCGCGCGCAGCAGCATCGGCAGGCTGATGCCGGCGATGATTTCGACGTTGTCGATGGCGCACAGGTAACCGGTGCAGTTGGACGGCGTGCCGCCCATGACGTCGGTGATGACCAGCACGCCGCTGCCGTCGTCGAGGCGATGCACGGCGTCAGCCGCCATGCGCTGCACTTCCGCCGGGTTCTGGTCGGCGATGACGTCGATTGCTTCGATGCGTTCCGGCAAGCCGCGAAAGACATGCGTGGCCGCTGCAATGAAAGCCTGACCCAGCGGAGCATGCGTAAGGAGAAGGATACCGACCATGAATTTCTGCTTGCTATATGTACGTTGTGTACGTTGCCAGACCGGGCGCCGGATGATTGATTCAGCTGCCGGCGACTGCGGTTTCCAGCGCATCGACGAACATGGCGGCAACATCGAAGCCGCTTTGCTGCGTGATTTCCTGGAAACAAGTCGGACTGGTGACGTTGATTTCTGTTAAATAATTGCCAATAGCGTCCAATCCTACCAGCAACAACCCCCGCTGCGCCAATACCGGCGCCAGTGCTTCGGCGATCTCCAGCTCGCGCGGCGAAATCGGTTGCGCCACGCCGAGACCGCCGGCTGCCAGATTGCCGCGCACTTCCCCGCCTTGCGGAATGCGCGCCAAAACGTGCGGCACCACTTTACCGCCAATCAGCAGGATGCGCTTGTCGCCCTTGGAAATTTCCGGGATGAAACGCTGCGCCATGATGGTCCGGTTGCCGTTGTCGGTCAGGGTTTCGATGACCGAGCCGAGGTTCATGCCGTCCTGGCCGATGCGGAAGATGCCCATGCCGCCCATGCCGTCGAGCGGCTTCAGGATCACGTCCTTGTGTTCTGCGTGGAAGGCACGCAGGCGCTTGGCGTCGCGCGTGACCAGGGTCGGTGCGGTGTATTGCGGGAATTGCGCGATCGCCAGCTTTTCGTTGTGGCTGCGGATGGCTTCGGGCTTGTTGAAGACACGTGCGCCCTGCTTCTCGGCCAGCTCCAGCAGATACGTCGTGTAGATGTATTCCATGTCGAACGGCGGATCCTTGCGGATCACGATGGCGTCGAACTCCGACAGGAAGGTCGAGGCCGGGGCATCGGCGCGGTACCAGTCGTCGGCGTCGCCGGTGAGCGTGATCTTCGCGACGTTGGCGGTGACCAGGCCGCTTTCCAGCACGACGTCGGTCTGCTCGAACGCGTAGATGGCGTGGCCGCGCCGGGCGGCTTCGCGCATCATGGCGAAGGTCGAGTCCTTGTAGGTCTTGAAGGTGTCGAGCGGGTCGGCGAGGAAAGCGATTTTCATGAAATGTCCGTCAAAAATGTCAGCCAGATAAGGTTAATAGACTTCCGGATTCGGATCGGTCTTTTCCATTTCCAGCGACGCGGCCAGCAGCGCCAGGCGCGCCACTACGCCGTACATGTAGAAACGGTTCGGCGCCGCAGTGCCGGGCTTGGCTTGCAGGTCCGGCAAGGCGTGCTGCTGCTGGAACGCCAGCGGCACGAAATGGGCACCGGGGGCGTTCAGGTTTTCGTTGATGTCGCGATCGGCGTGGACCCGATAGAAGCCGCCCACGACATAACGATCGATCATGTAGACCACCGGTTCGGCCACCGCTTCGTTGATGCGCTCGAACGAATGCACGCCTTCCTGGATCACCAGTTCGTTGACTTCCAGTCCTTCCTTGCCGACCGCCAGCTTGCTGCGCTGCTGGCGGTTCAGGTCCTTGACTTCGCTGGCGTCCTTGACGGTCATGATGCCCATGCCGTAGGTGCCGGCGTTGGCCTTGACGATCACGAACGGCTGTTCCTTGATGCCGTATTCCTTGTACTTCTTGCGGATCTTCGACAGCAGGCTGCTGACGTTGTCGGCCAGACAGTCCGAGCCGGCGTCTTCCTGCAGATTGAGCTCGCCGCATTTGGCGTATAGCGGATTGAGCATCCACGGATCGACGTCGACCAGCTTGGCGAATTTTTTCACGACGTCGTCGTAGGCCGAGAAGTGGTTGCTCTTGCGCCGCACTGCCCAGCCTGCATGCAGCGGCGGCAGGACGTTTTGTTCGTCGAGGTTTTCCAGCACCGACGGGATGCCGATCGACAGGTCGTTGTTGAGCAGCACGGTGCACGGATCGAAGTTCTTCAAACCCAGGCGACGGCCGTTCTTGGAGCGCTCGAGCGGCTCCAGCGTGATGGTGCTGCCGTCGGGCAGGTCGATCAGCTTGGGCTTCTTGATGTCTTCCAGCGTACCGAGGCGCACATTGAGGCCGGTCTGGCGGAAGATCTGCATCAGCCGCGCGACGTTTTGCAGGTAGAAGCTGTTGCGTATGTGATTCTCCGGAATCAGCAGCAGGTTCTTTGCATCGGGGCAATATTTTTCGATGGCAGCCATCGCGGCTTGTACGGCCAGCGGCAGCATTTCCGGCGACAAATTGTTGAAACCGCCCGGGAACAGGTTGGTGTCCACCGGCGCCAGCTTGAAGCCGGCGTTGCGCAGATCGACCGAACAATAGAACGGCGGCGTGTGCTCTTGCCATTCCATGCGGAACCAGCGCTCGATCGCGGGAGTTGCGCCCAGGATTTTCTTTTCCAGGTCGAGAAGCGGACCGTTGAGGGCGGTGACAAGATGCGGAACCATAAAAGACCTTCTGCGCGTGCTCGGTAGCGATTGGACGAAATCAGACAAACTGCGGCGGCGATCGATGGCAAGAACCGATAACAAAACCGACAGGAACCGGCCATTTTAGCGGGATTCTGGCTATTGCGTCCTTCGCCACCCGGCAATATCTGGTGGAGAGGTCTTTTACATGGCGGCGTTGTCGTTTTTTTAAAGAGACATAAAAAAAGCGCCCGGACCGGAGTCGCGGGCGCTTCTGAACGGGGCCGGGGCCCCGGAAAACTGATTAAGAGTGGTAAGCCGATTCGCCGTGGCTGGAGATGTCCAGGCCTTCGCGCTCTTCTTCTTCCGTCACACGCAGACCGATCACGATGTCGACCAGCTTGTAGGCGATGAAGGAGACCACGCCCGACAGGATCACGGTAGTCAGCACGCCCTGGAACTGAATCCAGACCTGACCGCCGATCGAGTAGTCGGGAGCGACTGCGTTGGCGACGTAATCGTAGATACCTGTGCCGCCCAGGCTAGGCGCAGCAAACACGCCAGTCAGGATCGCACCCAGAATACCGCCCACGCCGTGCACGCCGAACACGTCCAGCGCATCGTCCGAACCCAGCAGTTTCTTCAGACCGGTGACGCCCCACAGGCACAGCAGACCGGCCAGCAGGCCCATCACGACCGCACCGCAGACACCGACGAAACCGGCTGCAGGAGTAATCGCCACCAGGCCGGCGACTGCACCCGACGCTGCACCCAGCATCGAAGGCTTGCCCTTGCCGATCCATTCACCGAAGCTCCACGACAGCACTGCAGCAGCAGTTGCCAGGATGGTGTTGACGAAGGACAACGCTGCACCGCCGTTGGCTTCCAGACCGGAACCGGCGTTGAAGCCGAACCAGCCGAACCACAGCAGCGAGGCGCCGACCATGGTCAACGTCAGGCTATGCGGCTTGAAGGCTTCCTTGCCGTAACCGACGCGCTTGCCGATCACATACGAACCGACCAGACCGGCGATCGCAGCGTTGATGTGCACCACGGTGCCGCCGGCATAATCCAGCGCGCCCTTCTGGAACAACCAGCCGGAGATCGCAGTCGCCTTTTCTGCAGCAGCAGCGTCGGTGAATGCATCCGGACCAGGCCAGAACCAGACCATATGGGCCATCGGCAGGTACGAGAAAGTGAACCACAGGATCGAGAATGCGATCACGGCGGAGAACTTCACGCGCTCAGCGAAGGAACCGATGATCAGCGCCACGGTAATCGCTGCGAACGCGCCCTGGAAGGCCACGAACGACAGTTCAGGAATCACGACGCCCTTGCTGAAGGTTGCAGTGGTCGAGTCGCCGTTGAGGCCGTGCAGGAACAGACGATCGAAGCCGCCGAAGAACGCGTTGCCTTCAGTGAATGCGATGCTGTAGCCGTAGACGAACCACAGGATGTAGATCAGCGAGAAGATCACGAAACATTGCATCAGCACCGACAGCATGTTCTTGCTGCGGACCAGACCGCCGTAGAACAGGCCCAGGCCCGGCAATGTCATCAGGATCACGAATGCAGTACACACCAGCATCCAGGCCGTGTCGCCCTTGTTCGGAACCAGCACAGGTGCAGCTGCGGCGGCAGCCGGGGCTGCAGCAGCGGCAGCAGCAGGAGCCGCTGCAGGCGCTTCGGCTTTCGGTGCGTCAGCCTTCGGCGCTTCCGCCGCAGGAGCAGCAGCGGCGGCGGCTTCCGGCTTCGGCGCGTCTTGCGCCTGGACCGGTGCGGCGAAACTCACCGCCAACAACAACGTGCCGATTGCAAGCGCACTTGAAAACATTTTCTTGATACTCATTACTGTCCCCCTTAAAGAGCGTCTTTGCCGGTTTCGCCGGTACGGATGCGGATAACGTCCAGCAGATCTTGTACGAAGATCTTGCCGTCGCCGATTTTGCCTGTACGTGCTGCAGCCTCGATGGCTTCCAGCGCGCGCTCAACGATGGAATCGTCAACGGCGGCTTCGATCTTGGTCTTCGGCAGGAAGTCCACCACATATTCCGCACCGCGATACAGCTCGGTGTGGCCCTTTTGGCGGCCGAAACCTTTGACTTCCGTCACGGTGATGCCTTGCACGCCGATCGCCGACAAGGCTTCACGCACCTCGTCAAGCTTGAATGGTTTGATGATCGCTGTAATCAGTTTCATACCGACCTCAATTAGAAAGTTTTGCTAAGGGAGAAAACAACGCCATTCCGGCCAACATTTTTCAGACCATTTGACGCTGGCGTTGTGCTAACGCCGTCTTTCAGGTCAGTACCGACGTATGCCACACCCAGAGTGATGCCGGCCAGATCTTCAAATGTTTTGCTCACACCGATTTTCCAGTCGTTGTAGCTGAACTGGGCGGTCGAGCCGTGGACGCTTTGGTGACCGAGATGCAGGCCTACCACGGTGCCAAAGTAGCTGTCGATGTTGGCGCCCAGATCGTAGTACTGGCTGTACTTGCTGTTGACAGCACCGAACAGATTGGTCAGCGATTGCGAATATTTGAAGTAGCCAGGGCCATAGCCGACCTGGCCATAGAGTTCGAATGTGTTGGCATTCTTGACGCCGCTGTTTGCCAATGTGTTGCCTGGATAGTAGTAGTACAGGCCGCCGACGTCATAAGTGAAACCGCCGCCGATATCGCCGCGCTTGCCACCGTAGATATCCCACTCGATATTGCCCTTGGTGTTGGTAGGGGGCGTCGTATTGGCACCCGCGTCCTTGATCCATTTGATGTTGGTCGCCCATGTACCCAGATACAGACCGGTTGGATTGTTAGTGTAGTCGGCACCCACTTGCAAAGCCGGATCGAAGCGCGTTTGTGTCAGACCGCGGTAGCGATAGTCGCTGACGACTGCCGCATTGAAGGTGAATTCATTATCTGGCTTAGGTGCGTCCTCGGCATGCGCGAAGCTGGATGCAAACGATGCTGCGACTGCGGCTGCAAGAATCAATTTTTTCATGGCGTCCCTCTAGGTTTCTGTTAAACAACAAATTGTTCATTTCTGCACAACTTGTATAGCAGGAGCCATGCCAACCCTTTTTTGGCAGTTTGCGTTACTTTTTTTAGCGCAAATCAACATTCCAATTAGGCATTTTTTCTTTTTTTCCCAAAAACAGTGCATTAGAGTGAAACACAAACGTCGCCGCACAACAATAGTGCGCAACAATTTCAACGCAACATTTTCCCTTGGGAAATTTTTGTTTTTTATGGTGCATCACCGGGCGCAGTTTTGCCACCCGGTTGAGGACGCATAAAAGTGTTGCAAAAATGCCATCAATCTAAAGCCGCTTCATGCCGGATTGCAGCAACCGTCCCCGACGATCGGATAAACCGTGACACCCGCCGCAACCGGCGCTGAACGTTTCGGCGCTATTCCATTCTGACATGCAGCACCATGACACCGATTGCACCGGTGTGTTTTGCGTTGCTTTGTTTTCCCGCACGACAACGAAAGCGCTACACTTGTCGGATAGTCATTACTCAAAATAAAGGAAGCATCATGGACAAACCACAATTCTTCGAAGATATTCAGTCCAAAATCAACAAGGCAATCGAAAACTCTCCCGCCAAAGACATCGAGAAAAACGTCAAGGCCATGCTCAGCCAGGGTTTCTCCAAGCTGGACCTGGTGACCCGCGAAGAATTCGACATCCAGGCGCAGGTGCTGGCCAAGACCCGCGCCAAACTGGAAGAACTGGAAGCCCGCGTAGCCGAACTCGAAGCACGCCAGAAAGCCTCGTGATTCCATCCCCATGAGCCTTGCTGTATTGAAAAGCCGTGCGCTGGCGGGCATGCAAGCGCCCCAGGTCACGGTGGAGGTACACTTGGCCAACGGTCTGCCGTCCTTCACCATCGTCGGCCTGCCGGAAACCGAGGTGAAGGAATCCAAGGACCGCGTGCGCGCCGCCCTGCAGAACGCGCGCTTCGAATTTCCCGCCAAAAGAATCACCGTCAATCTTGCGCCCGCCGACCTGCCCAAGGAGTCGGGCCGTTTTGATTTGCCGATCGCGCTGGGCATCCTGGCTGCCTCCGGACAAATGCCCGGCGACGATCTCGACGCTGTCGGGCGACTTGCGACCGATCCGTGGCGCCTTGGCGATGACCTACGCCATGCGCACCTCGCATCACAGTGACGGCCGCCGGCGTATTTTCATCCTGCCGCGCGACAGCGCCGACGAAGCCGCGCTGGTCGCTGACGCCACCATTTTCCCCGCTGATTCGCTGCTGCAGGTGTGCGCCCATTTCGCCGCTCGCGGCGCCGACACCGACGTACGGCTGACACAGCACCGGCCGGCCATCAAGCCTGCCGCACCAGCCTATCTCGATTTTTCCGACGTCAAAGGCCAGTTGCAGGCCAAGCGCGCGCTCGAAGTCGCTGCAGCCGGCGGCCACAGCGTGCTGCTGGTGGGGCCTCCCGGCACCGGCAAGTCGATGCTGGCGGCGCGTTTCCCCGGCATCTTGCCGCCCATGACAGATGAGGAGGCGCTGGAATCGGCTGCCGTGCAATCGCTGACCAGCGGATTTTCCGCCGCGCGCTGGAAGGTGCGCCCTTACCGTTCGCCGCACCACACCGCATCCGGCGTCGCACTGGTCGGTGGCGGCAGCACACCACGCCCTGGCGAAATCTCGTTGGCGCATCGCGGTGTATTGTTCCTCGACGAGCTCCCGGAATTCGATCGAAAGGTGCTGGAAGTATTACGCGAACCGCTCGAATCAGGCCAGATCACGATCTCCAGGGCCGCGCGTCAAGCTGATTTCCCGGCGCGCTTCCAGCTCATCGCTGCGATGAATCCCTGTCCGTGCGGCTTCCTTGGCGCGCGTCATCGCGAATGCCGCTGCACGCCGGATCAGGTGACGCGTTATCAGGGAAAAATTTCAGGTCCGCTGCTGGATCGCATTGACATGCAAATCCAGGTCGGCGCCATCGCGCATGACGATTTGCTGCAACAAGCCGCAGGCGAAGCATCGGCGGACATTGCCGCGCGCGTGGCAAGCAGCTTCGAGGTGCAGCAACGACGCCAGCGCAAAAGCAACTACCTGCTGTCGACCACCGAAATCGATCTGCATTGCAAACCCGATGCCGCCGGCGAAGACTTGCTGCGTACCGCGATGACGCGCCTGAACTGGTCGGCGCGCGCCTATCACCGCGTGCTGAAAGTCGCGCGCACCATTGCCGACTTGTCGCAAGTCCCGATCATCGGCAAGGTCCACATCGCCGAAGCAATCCAGTATCGGCGCGCGCTGCGCGAGCAATAGCGCAGTTCGCTCTCCTCAGGCGGCCTTGAGCAATCGCCGCACGAACCACGCGATCACCAGCGCGAACACCGCCAATCCCAGCCATTGCGCAGCCGGCGCAAAACCGGCGCCGACCAGCGCCAGCGGATCGTCACGTCCGGTGGCGCCGATCACCGCCGCCAGGATCACGCCCATGAGGCTTTCTCCGACGATCAGACCGGACGTCACGAGTACGCCGCGCCGTTCTATGCGCCCGGCCCCGGCCTTGTCGCCGGACGCCTTGCGTTTGGCCAGGTGCAGCTGCAAACCCCATGCGATCAGCGCGCCCGCCACCAGCGCCATGCCGACCGACGGCGGCAGGTAGATCCCCAGGCCGACCGCCAGCGCCGGCACGCGCGCCTTGCTACCGCGTTTTTCCAGGACGATGTCGATGACGATCAGCAGCGCGCCGATGGCCACGCCGATCAGGATCATGGTCCAGTTCAGCTGATGCGTGAAGATGCCGTTGGCGATCGCCGTCATCAGTGTCGCCTGCGGCGCCGCCAGAGCGTGCGAAGCATCCATGCCGGGTCGCGGCAGCGCACCGACGAAACCGTAGGCGTTGTAGAGCAGCTCAAGAATCGGCGAGATCACCGCGGCGCCGACGACGCAGCCGATCAGCAGCGCGATCTGCTGGCGGTAAGGCGTGGCACCCACCAACCAGCCGGTCTTGAGGTCTTGCAGGTTGTCGTTGGCGATGGCCGCGATGGCGATGATGGCCGCGGTCACGAAGATCGCCAGGGCGATCGGCAGCTTGCTCGAGCCGGGCGCATCAAGCAGATGATCGACGCTGCCCGAGGCCAGCAGCAACAGCGACACCAGGATCATCGCGATGATGCCGATGCCGGAAATCGGACTGCTCGATGACCCCACCAGCCCGGCCATGTAGCCGCAGGCGGCCGCCACCAGGAAGCCGAACACGCACGAGAACGCCAGGCTCATGGCAACCAGTCCGCACAGCAACGGCAACGACAGTCGGGCATCGATCAGGAACACGGAAAAGATCAGCGTCAGCAAGGCCATCACCGCCACGCCGATCAAGGCAATCGCGCGCACAGGCAAATCGCGGTCGGTCAGCGGGCGCTCGCTGCCGTCGTCGAACGTGCTGCGACTGCGCAGCGACTCGCGCACGCCCGCCACCATCGGCCGGAACAACGTGATCAGCGTCCACACCGCCGCCACGCCGATGGTGCCGGCGCCCATGAAGCGCACCTGGCTGCCCCACAAGCCGGTGGCGTACGCGGCGAGCGTCGTGCCCGGCGACGCGGGCGTCAGCATGCTCAGGATCGGCACGGCGAACACCCAGCTGATGATCACGCCGATCAATACCGCCACGCCGGCGACGATGCCGATCAGGTAGCCGGCGCCAAGGAGGGCCAGTGAAAAACCCAGCGGCAGCCGGAAAATCGCGGCGCCGATGCCGGCCCAGACATTCAGTCCCTCCGACAGCAAACGAAAACCGCCGGTGACCAGCGCCACCGCCGCCGACACGATGCTGCCGGCCCAGATGTCGTTGAGCCCCTTGCGCACGTCGTCACCGCCGGGCAGGATGAAAATCACCGCCGACAGCGTGCCGGCCGCCGAGGCCTGGGTCTGCACCATGTTGTTTTCGAGGATGCTGGCGGAGCCGAACAGGCGCAGCACCGCCATTGAAATCACCGCCGCCGGGATGGCCGAGGAAAACGTCAGGCCGACCTTCAACCCGAGATAGACGTTGGACGCCGTAAACACGATGGTGATGAGTGCGCCGAGGATGACGCCGCGCAGCGTCAGTTCAGCCATGTTGTATTGCGCGGAAGCAGGAGGGGAAGCTGACATGGGGGATGGCTCCTTCTTGAATTGCCGTTGGTCGGTTGGAATGATCTGCCGTCATTTCTACCCATCTGCCGGTGCGGCATCGTTTGCTATCATGGCGTTCTCGCAGAAAACATCCCGCCGCCATGAATCAGCCCGTCCGCCTTGCCGTCGCCTCCCTGTTGCTGGCTTTGACCAGCGGCGGCGCATTCGGTGCCGCGAATTCCACTACTGCGGACAGTAACGCAATCGGCAAGGCCATGAGTCCCTTGCCACCCGGCGCGCAGACAGGCCTCAACCTTGACCTCGGCGACGCCGCCAGGAACCCCGCCGCCGTCACCGATGCCGGGTCTGCAGGTGCAATCGTCCAACAGCTTGCAAGGTCGTCCTTCCGGCGACATCGAATACAGCCGACGCGCCAAAGCGGAACAACAATTCCAGCGCGAATGCGAATAAATGGCGACACTTTACGGCTGCCTTTGCGGGCCGCGCGTGGCCTCTCCCTGACTCTGTCCTGACTCTTATATGTTCATTGGAATACTCTGCGCGCTGTGCGCCGGCCTGATGTGGGGCCTGGTCTTTGTCACGCCGCTGCTACTCGGCGATTACCCCGGCGTGGTGCTCTCGCTGGGACGCTATGTCGCCTTCGGCCTGATCGCGCTGGCGCCGGCCTGGTTCGATCGCCGTCGCATCGGACTGCTGAGCCGGCAGGACTGGACTGTCGCCTTCAAGCTCGCCCTGGTCGGCAACCTGATCTACTACGCCATGCTGGCCACTGCCATCCAGCTGGCCGATGCGCCCTTGCCGACGATGCTGATCGGCACCTTGCCGATCGTGATTTCGGTGTGCGCCAACTGGCGTCCCGGTCACGTCTCGGAATCGGTCGCATGGAGCCGGCTGGCGCCGTCGCTGATGATCCTGGGCCTGGGCCTGACGCTGGTCAATAGCAGCGAGCTGGAGCGTCTGCGCGACACCATCGGCAACGCCCGCTCCACCACCGACTATGCGCTGGGCTGCCTCATCGCGGTCTGCGCCATCGCCGCCTGGACCTGGTATCCGATCGTCAATTCGCGCTACCTGCGCACCCACACGCACATCAACTCGGTCACCTGGGCCACCGCGCAGGGCTTGGCCACGCTGCCGATGGCGCTGATCGGCTTCGCGCTGTTCGGGATATACGGCGTCGCCAGCGGCAGCGATTACGCGTTCCCGCTGGGACCACGTCCCGGAACCTTCGTCGTCATGATGCTGGTGATCGGATTGTCGGCGTCATGGCTGGGCACGCTGCTGTGGAACAAGGCCAGCCAGTTGCTGCCGACTGCGCTGGTGGCGCAGCTGATCGTGTTCGAAACGCTGGCCGCCTTGCTGTATGCTTTCCTGCTGCGCGGCGTCGCGCCCGACCTTCGCGTATTGGCCGGTGCAGTGCTGCTGTGCATCGGCGTGGTCTACGGCGTGCGGACGTTCTCGCGCCGGCCTGCGGTTTCGCATTTACCTTGATTTCACCTGATTTTTCATGACCATGCGCCACACATCCCCCGCCTTTTCCTTCGCCCTGCTGGCGCTCTTTGCCACGCTGCTGACAGCCTGCTCGCCCAAATACAACTGGCGCGAAGCCCACGGCGAAAAGATCCAGTTCACCGTGCTGCTGCCCGCCAAACCGGCCTCCTTCACGCGCCAGATCGACCTCGACGGCCTGCCGGTGTCCATGACCATGACCGCGGCCGAGATCGACGGCGTCACCTTCGCGGTCGGCGCCGCCGAGTTGGCCGATGCCGCGCAAACCGGGAAGGCGCTGGAAGCGATGCGTACCGCGCTGATCAACAACATCGGCGGCACGGGGACGCCGGCGACGATTCCCGGGAAAACCGCGGGCGACCGCACTCTCGACGTGGTGGTCGCCGGCATGGCGCACGGTCAGCCGATGCGGCTCATGGCGCGGCTGCTGGCGCGCGACAAGCGCATCTACCAGGTGCTGATCGTCGGTCCGGAGAAGTCCATCGACGCCGAACACGCCGAAACCTTTTTCACCTCGTTTGCGCCAAGCTGACAGGCCTGAAGAGCCGGCGCAGATGACAAGCGCGGCGCGTCCGGGGTATTCTGTCAACCTGCCGTAAACCCATTAGGCAATAATTAAGCAGAAATTAAGCACCAAGGCGTTATCTGGAAGGAAACAGGCAGATACGCTCTCATCAACACCAATACCCTGAGGAAATATGCTGGTAACGTTCAAATCAAAAGCGGCTGCAGATGTTGTCATGTATGAATCCCATGCCAAGCCCATCCTCGACCTGCTGCACAAGGACATCAAGCGCGGCGTGATCACCGCAGCCGAAAGCGCCGACGCGGTCGCGCTGATCGAGAAGCAGATCGACAACAGCAAGTCGCATGAAGCTGCCGAAGCCCTGGAGCGCGACGTGCACGCGCATCACAACGCCAACGGCGACGACAACGGCCATGAAAAGATCGAGCCGGTGACGTTTTCGGCGCGTGCCTATCCGCTGCTGGACATGCTGCGTGAAGCAAAGAAGGGAAATTACGACGTGCTGTGGGGCGTCTGAGTCCGGCAGGCCCATTGCTGCAGGACACCGCAGGACC
>NZ_AJHH01000676.1 GCF_000256565.1 Herbaspirillum lusitanum P6-12
ACATTGTTTCAGCGGGCTGAAACGGATTAACGAAGAGAATTACTGCGGGCGGGTGCGCAGCTGCTGAGACTGACTTTCATCGTCATGTCGACGTTCTGGAATAGCGCCACCGCCTTCGTGGCTGGTACACTGACGCTCCGCATGGGCGCCCGGGCATCGTCAAGTTCGCGTCTCAAAACATGGCTGGAACGCGTGATCGGCGGCGCCTTCATCGGCCTCGGCGTCAAACTGGCCCTTAGCAAGCAATAATGTGACCCATCTATCCCTGAAATCTGATTCCCTGGCTCATGGCCTGCACGGCGCTGCGCGCGCCATCGTCGACGTGCGCGCCGGTACCGCGCTGCCGCAAGCCCTGGCGCGCCAGTTCGCCCGGTCCGACATGACGCCGCAGGCGCGCGGCGCGATCCAGGACCTGTCTTATCTGTCGATGCGTCGGCTCGGCATGGCCGACGGCGTGCTGGCCCTGCTCGCCGACAAACCACCGCAACCGGAAATCCTGCACGGACTGCTGGCCTGTGCGCTGAGCCTGTTGCTGGATGAAGAGAATCCGGCCTACGACGCCTTCACCGTCGTCAACCAGGCCGTCGAAGCGGCTGCCGCCGACGCCGAGATGAGCCATGCCAAGGGCGTGGTCAACGCCATCCTGCGGCGCTTCCTGCGCGAGCGCGCGACGCTGCTGCCGCAAGTGGAAAAGACCCCGCCCGGCGCCTGGAATTATCCGACCTGGTGGATTGACCGCCTCAAGGGCGCCTATCCGGCCCAATGGCAGGACATCCTGCGCTCCGGCAACGCTGCGCCGCCGCTGACCCTGCGAGTAAACCGCCGCAAGTCGAACGTGCCCGATTACCTGCACCTGCTGGCCCTCAACGGCATCGGCGCGCGCCAGGTCGGAGCCGACGCGGTGCGCCTGGACAAACCACTGCCGGTGAGCCAGATCCCCGGTTTCGCCGACGGCCTGGCGTCGGTGCAAGATGCCGCGGCGCAAATGGCGGCGCCGCTGTTGGACGTGCAAGATGGCATGCGCGTACTCGACGCCTGTGCGGCGCCGGGCGGCAAGACCGGTCATCTGCTGGAATGCGCCGAGCTCGATCTGGTGGCGCTGGACCACGATCCCAAGCGCCTGCGCCGCATCGAGGAAAACCTGCAACGCCTGCAACTCAAGGCGCAACTGCTGGCCGGCGACGCCCGCGATAGCCAGGATTGGTGGGACGGCAAGCAATTCGATCGCATCCTCGCCGATGTGCCGTGCACAGCCTCGGGAATCGTGCGTCGTCATCCCGATATCCGCTGGCTGCGTCGCAAAAGCGACACGGCGCAGCTCACAACACTTTCCGCCCAAATACTCGACAATCTTTGGCAGATGCTAAAGCCGGGTGGTAAATTGCTGCTGGTGACATGCTCGTTGTGGCCGCAGGAATCGGAAGAACAGGCAGCGGCTTTTGCGCACCGCCATCAAGGCAGTGAAGGCAATTCGGACCATCGCGCCGTCCGACTGCCGGCGCCGGGCCAAATGCTGCCGACCGCCAGCGCAGAAACCGACCACGACGGCCTGTTTTATGCACTGTTTCAAAAAACTGGACCATGAATTGACGCAATCGGCTCTTATTTCCTCGGATCTGCCGTCATTCCGCCAACTTTCCCCGGCGGCGCCGACTGCATTACGACATCCGTCCCGGTGGTTGCAACGCGTGTTGCTGGCGCTGGCATTGCTGTTCTGCCAGACCTGCATCCAGGCGGCGGAAATCGATGTCACCCATGCTTCGCTGGAAGCAACCGACGACGGCTACCGTTTATCCACCTCGTATGCTTTCGAGCTCAACCGCAGCCTGGAAGACGCCCTGGTGCGCGGCGTACCGCTGTATTTCACCACCGACGTCCAGCTCACGCGGCGACGCTGGTACTGGTTCGACGAGGTCTCCATCTCGGTGTCGCGCACGGTGCGCCTTTCCTATAACGTGCTGACGCGGCAATACCATGCGTCCACCAGCGGCCAGCTGCAGCAGAGCTTTTCCTCGCTGGAAGACGCCATGTCGCTGATCCGCCGGCCGCCGCGCTGGAACATCGCCGACAAGAACACGCTCAAGTCCGGCGACATCTACAACGTCGGCCTGCGCATGCGGCTGGACGTGGCGCAGTTGCCAAAACCATTCCAGATCAACGCACTCAACAACAGCGACTGGCGGCTTTCCTCCGACTGGAAAGAATTCACCTTCAAAGTCGAATGACCCGCACCCTGCGCTATTTGCTGGTGGTGGGCGGCGGCGTCATCAGCATCCTGCTGTTCCTGCTGGCCTCCGCCTCTGAAAACTCCGCCCTGTTCGACCAGCACTATCCCTGGCTGCTGGGCCTCAACGCGCTGGCTGCGATCGCCTTGCTGCTGCTGGTGATCCTGCTGCTGACACGGCTCTACAAACGCTACCGGCGCGGCAAGTTCGGCTCCAAATTGCTGGCGCGGCTGGTGATGCTGTTCGCGCTGATCGGGATTTTGCCCGGCGCGGTGATCTATCTGGTGTCGGTACAGTTCGTATCGCGCTCGATCGAATCCTGGTTCGACGTGCGCATGGAAGCGGCGCTGGAGTCCGGCCTCAATCTCGGCCGCAATGCGCTCGATTCCTCCCTGACCGACCTGGCCTCGCGCGGGCGTGCAATGGCGCAGGAACTGGCCGACATGTCGGAGTCCGAACAGGTCACCTACCTGTCGCGCCAACGCGACCAGAGCATGGAAATCACCGTGGTCAACGCCGGCGGCCAGGTGCTGGCGACGGTGGGCGGCCGCATCGGCGTGCTCACGCCCACTCTGCCGACCACGGCGATGATGCGCCAGGCCCGTCTCTCGCGCGGCTTCTCGGTGGTGGAAAGCGATGACTCGCGCCCGCTCAACGGCGAGTCCGACGCCGACGGCAACCTGCGCCTGCACGTGGTGATCGCGGTGCCGGCCTCCTCCAAAGCCATGGGCCTGCAAAACGACAGCCGCTTCCTGCAGATCCTGCAGCCGGTGCCGGACTACCTCGCCACCAACGCCGAAACCTTGCGCCTGGCCTACAGCGAATACCAGCAACGCTCGGTGGCGCGCTCGGGGCTGCGCAAGATCTACATCGTCACGCTCACGCTGACGCTGCTGCTGGCCATCTTCGGCGCCATCGCCAGCGCCTTCCTGATCGCCAGCGACCTCGCCAAACCGCTGCTGCTGCTGGCCGAAGGCACCAAAGCGGTGGCCGAAGGCAACCTCTCGCCGCGCCCCATCGTCAGTACGTCGGACGAACTCGGCACGCTGACGCAATCGTTCAACACCATGACCCGGCAATTGCTGGAAGCGCGCACCTCGGTCGAGAAGAATCGCGCCGAGCTGGAAAACGCCAAGGCCTACCTGGAATCCGTGCTGGCCAACATGTCGGCCGGCGTGATGGTGCTCGACAGCGCATTCTGCATCGTCAGCGTCAACGACTCGGTGCGCCGCATCCTCGGCTACGACTTCAACGGCAGCACCGGCACGCCGCTGCACACCATCGACGGCCAGGCGCTGTTTGCCGAAGCCATCATCAAGGCCTTCTCGGAACAGCGCGCCCACCTCGCCGACAGCGCCGAAGACGGCCTGCACTGGCAACAGCAGATTGAACTCCCCCACCGCAGCAACAGTAACAGCGGCAGCAGCAACGGCGACGGCGCCGAAAGCAGCAAGGACGGCAGCAAGACCATCCTGCTGGCGCGCGGTTCGCACCTGCCGGTGCAAAGCGGAGTGGGCTACGTGGTCGTGTTCGATGACATCAGCAAGGTCATCTCGGCGCAGCGGTCGATCGCCTGGGGCGAAGTGGCGCGACGCCTGGCGCATGAAATCAAGAACCCGCTCACACCCATCCAGTTGTCGGCCGAACGCCTGCAGATGCGCCTGGCCGACAAGCTGCTGCCGCAGGACGCCGCCATCCTCGACAAGAGCACCACCACCATCGTCAACCAGGTCAGCGCCATGAAACGCATGGTCGACGATTTCCGCGAATACGCCAAGACGCCGCCGGCCAAGCCGTCGGCGCTCGACCTCAATGCACTGACCGAGGAAATCCTGCACCTCTACCTGGCCGGCGACGGCCGCGACACCATCCATGCGCGGCTGGCGCCGGATCTGCCGAAGGTGATGGGCGACGCCACCCAACTGCGCCAGGTCATCCACAACCTGCTGCAGAATGCGCAGGACGCGGTCGCCGAGAACGGCGGCATCACGCCGCATATCGAGGTCGTCACCGAACTGGTCAAGTACCAGGGTTCCAATGGCGTCGCCCGCAGCGCCGTGCGGCTGTCCATCACCGATAACGGGCCGGGCTTCAGTCAGAAAATTTTAGCCAGCGCCTTCGAACCTTATGTAACATCCAAACCAAAAGGGACGGGTTTGGGCTTGGCAATGGTCAAGAAAATCGTCGACGAACATGGTGGTCGCATCGATATCCAAAATCGTAGCGATACAAGAGGCGCAAAAATACTGATTTTGCTGTTAAAGTTAGCGTCCGATGCATAAGGATTAAGATTTTTCTCATTGCTGCCGTTGATACATGGGTCTTTACCAAGTAAGGTTGCGGAATTAGCCCGGCGTTATTGTGTGTCTGCGTGCCGTACTTCATGTACCGTCCAGTCATACGCCCAGCCAGATTGATTTTTGCAGCGATGCTGTAAAGAGTTCTTCGGTTGCATGGAAAATCTCAAAAATATCTAGTGAGGAAAGCAGGCACATGGCTAACATCCTGGTCGTCGATGACGAAATGGGTATCCGCGAGTTGCTCTCGGAAATTTTGGGCGATGAGGGACATGTCGTAGCAACCGCGGAGAACGCGCAACAAGCGCGCGAGTTGCGCTTGGGCAGCGTTCCGGATCTGGTGCTGCTGGATATCTGGATGCCCGACACCGACGGTGTCACCTTGCTGAAGGAATGGCAGCGCGACGGCTTGCTGACCATGCCCGTGATCATGATGTCCGGTCATGCCACCATCGACACCGCGGTCGAAGCCACGCGCATCGGCGCACTCAATTTCCTCGAAAAACCGATCGCCCTGCAAAAACTGCTCAAGGCGGTCCAGCAAGGACTGTCGCACAGCCGCGAGCCGGCGCGTCCGGTGTCGTACATCCGCCCGACCGTCGCCGCCAGCGCCGACAGTGCCGATCACCACGCGAGTCCGCTGTCGTCTTATGCACCGCCAAATGCGGTCGACACGTTGCACCATGGCCTGGCCGCCGTACCGGCCTATGCGCCGATCGCCGACAACGCCTCCAATATCTCTTTTGACCTGCCGCTGCGCGAAGCGCGCGACGCCTTCGAACGCGCCTATTTCGAATATCACCTGGTCCGCGAAAACGGCAGCATGACGCGCGTGGCCGAACGTACCGGCCTGGAACGCACGCACTTGTACCGCAAGCTCAAGCAACTCGGCGTCGAACCGGGCAAGCTGTCCAAGAAAAACGTCTAAATAGTCGACGACTGACGGCGCAACGCCGTCGGACGCCCGCCTACGCGCGACCGGACCCGCTTCGATATCAGCTTGATGCACGCTTCTCGCCGCTGTTTTCCCACCTGCTTGGCCTTACCGTAGTTTTACTGCCGCCCCGCGCCCCAGCCTGATTGCCGGCAACCCGGCCCTTGCCGCTCAGGAACCTTATTGCGCCTGCCCCATCCATCCCTGTAGGGCCGGCCGCTTTGGCCCTGCAAGCTCGCCCGTTCTTCATGTCATTTTGTCATTCGGGCAAAAGTTATCGCCGATTGCGCCGTAACCATATTCAGGAGGACGCAACAGCGACGCCGTTCAGGGCCGCCGCCGCGCCACCCTTGAAATACCCCGATATGACGCCACTTCCTTTTCAAAGCTTAAGCATTTGCACAAGGAGCCACTATGAACCTGATCTACAACAGTGAGCAATACAGCGTCGTTGAATTCGGTGCCGACCGCGACCACGAAGCCCTGCGTTTCGGCGGCTATGAAATCATGGACAAATCCGGCCAGCGCGAAATCTATATCGACGGTCCCGCCGCCGAGCTGTTCCGCAAGGACGTACAGGACCTGATCGCGACGGAACCGTCGATGGAAGACATCGATACCTTCCTCAGCAAGTACGATCTGATGATGCGTCACCCGATGACCCTGCACTGATCTGACCAGCGGCCTGCCGGCAACGGCAGCGCCGCATGTCTCCAGGTCCCGTGCCCATCGCGCACCGGGGCCTTGCTTTCTTGTCCTGCTTTCTGGTCCCGCGTTCTTGTCCCGCTTTCTTCGTCCTCCCGCTTTATAATTTCAGGCTTGCGGCGTATGCCGCGGTATTCCCCGCCTGAGCGCCTCAATGAATTCCTTGCCCATCACCAGCAGCCAGACCGGCGTCCACGAGCACTTGTCGGCGCTGGTTGCCAGGCATGCCGATGCAGCCACGCCGTTCCGCAAGCCAGTGACCGACTACAACCGGCGCGCCTTCGAGCACAGCATCGCCGCCTGGCGCCGCTGATCCTCGACACCGGCTGCGGCGTCGGGCTGTCAACGCTGAACCTGGCGGCGCAATTCCCGGATCATTTCGTCATCGGCATCGATCAGTCGGAAGATCGTCTCGGGCGCAACACGCAATGGGACGGACCGCAACCGGACAACCTGTGCTTCATCCGCGCCGACCTGGTCGACTACTGGCGCTTGCTTCTGGACGCGAGAATTTTCCCGGCGCGCCAATACCTGCTGTACCCGAATCCCTGGCCCAAGATCGGCCACCTGGCGCGACGCTGGCATGGCCACGCAGTATTCCCCAGCATCGTCGCGCTGGGCGGCGTCATCGAGTGCCGCAGCAACTGGCGGATTTACGTGGAAGAATTCGCCGCCGCGCTGACGCAGCTGAGCGGACAAGCGACGGCCTGCGAAGCCTACGCCACCGACGCGCCGATCACGCCGTTCGAGCGCAAATACCTCGCCTCGGCACACGCATTGTGGCGTTGCCGCACCGCGCTGCCGCCGCAGCAAAGCGACGCCGGCTGAAGGCGGGTTTGCGCCTGGCGCAGTATCATAGGGCCTTTTTTGCCGCCCCGATTCCAGCGCTCTTCATCATGACCCACCCCACCGGATTGTCCGCATGAGCCTCGCCGTCGTCGCTTTGGTGCTCTGCGCCGCCCTGCTGCACGCTTCCTGGAATGCCTTGCTGAAAAGCAGCGGCGACCGCCTTGCCTCGCTGACCATCATGACCATCGGCGCCGGCGTCGGCGCAATTCCGCTGGTGCTGTTCACGCCTCTGCCGCATGCGGCTGCGTGGCCCTGCATCATCCTGTCGGCGATCCTGCATACCGGCTACAACCTGTTCCTGATCCGCGCTTATCGCATCGGCGATTTCAGCCAGTCCTATCCGATTGCGCGCGGCTCGTCGCCGATGCTGGTGTCGATCGGCGCGGCCATCTTCGTCGGCGAACAGATGAGCATCTACACCTGGCTAGGCGTGGCGCTGGTCTCGATCGGCATCATCAGCCTGGCCAATATCAAAGACCGCCACAATCTGTCCGGCCCGATCGCGGCCTTCACCACCGGCGCCTTCATCGCCGCCTACACCGTCACCGACGGCATCGGCGCACGCGCGGCCGG
This sequence comes from Herbaspirillum lusitanum P6-12, assembly GCF_000256565.1. Taxonomy (GTDB): domain Bacteria; phylum Pseudomonadota; class Gammaproteobacteria; order Burkholderiales; family Burkholderiaceae_D; genus Herbaspirillum; species Herbaspirillum lusitanum. The sequence goes on from NZ_AJHH01000676.1 coordinate 7,584, forward strand.
CAACGCGCTGGCGTATTCCGGCTGGCTGTTCGTGCTCGACAGCTTCCCGCTGGCGCTGATCTTCATGTGGATGCACCGGCGCCTGCCGATGGCGGCCGAGCGCAAACAGAACTGGCTCAGCCTGGCGGGCGGCGTGATGTCTTTACTGGCTTACGGAATTGTGATCTGGGCCGTGACGCTGGCGCCCATGGGGACGGTGTCCGCCTTGCGCGAAACCTCGGTGCTGTTTGCGGCGCTGATCGGCACGCTGTTCCTGGGAGAGAAACTCACGATGCGGCGCATCCTGGCCTGCATCCTCATCACGCTCGGCGCTATCGTGCTGGGTTGGCACAGATAGCCCGAGCGTCTTTTCAACAGCGACTAAATTTCCACCTTGGTGCCCAGCTCCACCACGCGGTTGGCCGGGATGTGGAAGAAGTCCGATGGCTTGGCGCCGTTCTGGTACATCCACGCAAACAACTGCTCGCGCCACAGCGACATGCCCAGCAACTTGCTCGGCACCACCGTATCGCGCGCCAGGAAGAAGGACGTGTCCATCAGCTCGAACTCGATGCCGAACTGCGATGACGTCAGGTCGAGCACCTTGTTCACTTCCGGCGCTTCCTTGAAGCCGAAGGCCGCGCGCAGCAGGTAGACGTTGCCGCCCAGGTCCTTAAGCGTCAGGCGTTCTTCGTTGGAGACATAAGGCACGTCCCAGATGCTGATCTTGAGGAAGAACACGCGCTCGTGCAGGATGCGGTTGTGCTTGAGGTTATGCAGCAGCGCCACCGGCACGGTGTTGATGTTGCCGGTCATGAAGACCGCGGTGCCGCCGACCCGGTGCGGCGGATGCGCCAGCAGGCCTTCGACGAAGGGCTCCAGCGGAATGCCGTCATCCTTGATGCGCATGCGCAGCAACATGCGCCCCGAATACCAGGTCATCAGCAGGAAGAACGCCACGCCGCCGAGCAGCAGCGGGAACCAGCCGCCGTCGGCGATCTTCAGCAGATTGGCCGTGAAGAACGCCAGGTCGACCGTGATGAAAGCGCCGATCACCAGCGTCACCAGCACCGGGTGCCATTTCCACTCGGCGCGCATGACCACCCCCGCCAGCATCGTGGTGATCACCATCGTGGTCGTCACCGCGACGCCGTACGCCGCCGCCAGATTGTCCGATTTCTTGAACGCCAGCACCACCGCCACCACCAGCACCAGCAGCATCCAGTTGATCAGCGGGATATAGATCTGGCCGCGCTCGTCTTCCGACGTGTGAAGGATGCGCATGCGCGGCACGAAGCCCAGCAGAATCGCCTGGCTGGTCAGCGAGAACGCGCCCGAGATCACCGCCTGCGAGGCAATCACCGTGGCGAACGTCGCCAGCACCACCATCGGCACCAGCAGCATGTCCGGCACCATCAGGTAGAACGGATTCTTGATCGCCTCAGGGTTCGACAACAGGTTGGCGCCCTGGCCGAAGTAATTGATCACCAGGCAAGGCATCACGGTGTACAACCACGCGAAGCGGATCGGCCGGATGCCGAAGTGGCCCATGTCGGCATACAAGGCTTCGGCGCCGGTCAGCACCAGCACCACCGAACCGAGCACGATGAAGGCCTGCAGCGAATGCTCGATCATGAAATGCACGGCGTAATACGGATTGATCGCCACCAGGATGTCCGGCGCCTTGAGGATGTGATACAGGCCCAGCGCGCCCAGCGAAATGAACCACAGGAACATGATCGGCCCGAACAGCTTGCCCACCAGATTGGTGCCGTGGCGCTGGATCAGGAACAGGCCGGTCAGGATCGCCAGCGTCAGCGGGATCACGTAATGCGAGGTCCCCGGCGCGGCGATGTCCATGCCCTCCACCGCCGACAGCACCGAAATGGCCGGCGTGATCACCACGTCGCCATAGAACATGCAGGCGCCGAACACGCCCAGCATCATCAGCAGCTTGGCGCGTGGCGAGCCATTGACGGCGGTGCGCAGCGACAGCGCCATCAGCGCCAGCACGCCGCCTTCGCCGTTGTTGTCGGCGCGCATGACGAACAGCACGTACTTGAGCGAGACCACGATCGTGATCGACCAGAACAGCATTGAAATGATGCCCAGCACGGCGTCGGGCGAAAACGCGATGCCGTGTTCCGGACTGAAGCACTCTTTCAACGCATACAGCGGGCTGGTGCCGATATCGCCGAACACGACGCCGAGGGCCGCCAGAGTGATGATGTGGAGTTTTTGCGACCGGAAGGAATAATTTGGTCTGACCTGAGTTGAACTCATTGTTTTCCCGTATTTGATTTGATGCTCATGTCTGCAGCGTTTTAGTCGTCACTTAGTCGGCACTTAGTCGTCGTTGTAGTCTAGTGTCGACCCGCAGCTTTTAATGCGCGTTGCGCCGGTGAAACCGGATAGCGCGTACTTTATCGCACTATCCCCCCTCCGGGATGCTGCGTTGTGCAAAGGCATCTACCGGATGGCTCAGTCTTGACATCGGCGCGCCGGCGAGCATCGCGGTCCGGAGAGGCGCGGCGAGTTTTGTGGAAAAACGCAAGTCGCGGCTATAGCTCCCAAAATGCAGCGAAAAACGCATAAAGATATGCGATAAACGCGTTTTTCATTCGGCGAGCGTCTTTATATACTCCTAGCTCATAAAGAACGGCGATTTCACCCGCGTTTGTTCTTAAGCCCTCTTCCACCAGAACGAGGTCCCCGCTTTTACCGGAGCATCCATGTTTGCCAAACGACTTCTCTGCGCCGCGCTGAGCCTCGGCCTGCTGACCGCCGGCCTCGCCGCCACCGCCCCCGCACGCGCCCAAGGCCAGCTGCAGTTACGTATTGCCGAACAATTCGGCGTCGTCTATTTATTGCTGAACGTCGCCCAGGACCAGAAACTGATCGAAAAGCACGGCAAGGCCGCTGGCGTGGACATCAAGGTGGAGTGGCTCAAGCTCTCCGGCGGCTCGGCCATCAACGACGCCCTGCTGTCGGGCTCGGTCGACATCGCCGGGGCCGGCGTGGGGCCGCTGCTGACCATCTGGGACCGCACCTATGGCCGGCAGAACGTGCGCGGCGCGGCCTCGCTGGGCAACTTCCCCTACTACCTGGTGAGCAACAATCCCAAGGTCAAGACCATCGCCGACTTCACCGACAAGGACCGCATCGCGCTGCCCGCCGTCGGCGTCTCGGTGCAATCGCGCGTGCTGCAACTGGCCTCGGCCAAGCAATGGGGCGACGCCCAGTACAACAAGCTCGACAAGATCAGCGTGGCCGTGCCGCATCCCGACGCCGCCGCGGCGATCATCAACGGCGGCACCGAGATCAGCGCCCACTTCGGCAACCCGCCGTTTCAGGATCAGGAACTGGCCGGCAATCCCAAGGCGCACATCGTGCTGAACTCCTACCAGGTGCTAGGCGGTCCGTCATCGGCCACGGTGCTGTATGCCACCGAGAAATTCCGCAAGGATAATCCCAAGACCTACAAGGCCTTCCTGGACGCGCTCGATGAAGCCGCCAAATTCATCGCCGCCAATCCCGACAAGGCCGCCGATACCTACATCCGCGTCAGCAACGCCAAGATCGACCGCAACCTGCTGCTGAAGATCATCAAGAACCCCGAAGTGCAGTTCAAGATCGCGCCGCAGAATACCTATCCGCTGGCCGAATTCATGCACCGCGTCGGCGCCATCAAGAACAAGCCGGCCTCGGTGAAGGATTACTTCTTCGACGACGCCCACATCAATGGAGGCAGCTGAGATGCGCGCCACGTCCCTCATCGCGGCAGCAGTCGCAGTCATCACGCTCACAGTGAGCGCCGCCCATGCCCAGCCCGGCAGCTGATCTGCACAATCCGCACAATCCCGATGCGCCGATCCTGCGCGCCGTCGGCGAACACACGCCGCTGCTGCAGGTCGACCGCGTCGGCCTGCAATACCGCAGCGCCACCGCCGTGGTGCAAGCCACGCACGATGTCAGTTTCGACGTCTACCCGGCCGACCGTTTCGTGCTGCTGGGGCCGTCCGGCTGCGGCAAGTCGAGCCTGCTGAAAGCCGTCGCCGGTTTCCTCAAACCGGCCGCCGGCGAGATCCGCCTGGACGGCGCCGCAATCCATCAACCTGGTCCGGATCGCATCGTGGTGTTCCAGGAATTCGACCAGCTGCCGCCGTGGAAAACCGTCAAGCAGAACGTCATGTTCCCGTTGCTGGCTTCACGCACCTTGGGCAAGCGCGAAGCGGCCGAACGCGCGCTGCACTACCTCGACAAGGTCGGCCTCGGAAAATTCGCCGACGCCTATCCGCACACGCTGTCGGGCGGCATGAAAGCGCGTGTCGCGATTGCGCGCGCGCTGGCCATGCAGCCCAAGATCCTGCTCATGGATGAACCCTTTGCCGCGCTCGACGCGCTGACCCGCCGCAAGATGCAGGAAGAACTGCTGATCCTGTGGGAAGAGGTGCGCTTCACGCTGCTGTTCGTCACCCACTCGATTGAAGAGGCGCTGGTGGTCGGCAACCGCATCCTGCTGCTGTCGCCGCATCCGGGCCGCGTGCGCGCCGAGATCAACAGCCATCAATACGACCTGCAAAGCCTGGGCGGCGTCGGCTTCCAGGAAACCGCGCGGCGCATCCATCGCCTGTTGTTCGACGAACGCTCTGGGCATCCGGAACCGGCGCATGTCAATTTCAAGGATGTGCGCTTCTCATATTGAGCAGTGCGATCCCGTCCATCTCATTACCCGGCCTGCCATGAGCATTTCTCCCCCCATCCGCGACGAATATGAAATTGCCCTGACGCCGCTCGACGACGTCCCGCTGGAACGCACGCTGTCACTGCCGCAGCGCATCTGGCAGCAAAGCTGGGTGCGCAAGGCGGCGATCCTGCTGGTGCTGGCGCTGATCTGGGAAATCATCGCGCGTATCCAGGACAACGATCTGCTCTTGCCGAGCTTCGCGCAGACTGCACACGCCTTCGCTGACGGCGTCATCACCGGCGAGCTGATCGGCAAGGTGTGGATCTCGCTCAAGGTGCTGGTCAAGGGCTACCTGATCGGCATCGCGCTGGCGTTCGCGCTGACCACGCTGGCGGTGTCGACCCAACTCGGCCGCGATCTGCTGAGCACGCTGACGTCGATGTTCAATCCGCTGCCGGCGATTGCGATGTTGCCGCTGGCTTTACTATGGTTCGGACTCGGCGAGAACAGCCTGATTTTTGTGCTGGTGCATTCGGTATTGTGGGCTTTGGCGTTAAATACCTATGCGGGATTCCTGGGCGTGTCGGACACCCTGCGGATGGCCGGGCGCAATTATGGCTTGCGCGGTCTGCGGTTCGTGCTGTTCATGCTGGTGCCGGCGGCCTTGCCTTCGATCCTTGCCGGATTGCGCATCGGCTGGGCGTTTGCGTGGCGTACGCTGATTGCTGCGGAATTGGTGTTCGGGGCTTCCAGCGGCAAGGGCGGGCTGGGCTGGTATATTTTTCAGAATCGCAATGAGCTGTATACCGACAAGGTGTTTGCGGGGTTGGCGATGGTTATCTTGATTGGGTTGGTGGTGGAGAATTTCGGGTTTAATACTATTGAAAAGCTGACTGTTAAGCGGTGGGGGATGCAGCGGTAGGCTGTGTCTTTTGTGTTTTGTCCCGACTTCGCGTTTATCGGTAGCTTCTTCTGTTCTTTCTTCGATCAACCCTGCCGGGGGTAGCCCGGCAAAGGTTGATCGAAGAAATATCCGTCTTAGCTACCGACAAACAAAAGTCGGAACAACCGACGCATACATCACCAAGCCGCCAAAATCCCACCCTTGAACTCCGCATCAATAAACTTCTTCACCTCATCCGACTGATAAGCCTTCACCAGCTTGGGCAACCAAACCTGATCCTTGTCCTTCTCCCGCACCGCAATCAGGCAAGCATAAGGACTGTCGCCGTTTTCCACGACCAGACTGTCGCGCACCGGATGCAACCCGGCCTTCGCCGCATAATCCGCATTCACCGCCGACGCATCCAGATCATCCAAAGTACGCGGCAATTGCGCCGCATCGATCTCGATGAACTTCCACTTCTTCGGATTATCGACAATGTCGATCGGCGTCGCATTGATGCCGGTCAGGGGATCGATACCTGTGCGCAATTTGATCGCGCCATGCTTCTGCAACAGCAACAAGACGCGACTCTCGTTGGCCGGATCATTCGGAATCCCGATCTTGGCGCCGGCCGGAATGTCGCTCAGGCTGCGGTATTTTTTGGAGTAGATCGCCATCGGTCCGATGAAGGTGCGCCCGGTGCCGAACAGCTTGTAGCCGCGCGCCTTGATCTGCGCGTTGAAGAAGGGTCGATGCTGGAAACTGTTGGCGTCGAGCTCGCCCGCATCGAGCGCGGCGTCCGGTTGGATGTAGTCGTTGAACTCGACGATCTGGATTTTGTAGCCCGGATTGCTGCGCTCGAAGACGCGCTTGACCACTTCAAAAATCTGCGCGTGCGGGCCGCTGGTGACGCCCACCTTCAAGGTCTTTTCCTGCGCCGCGGCAGTCATGGAAAAAGTTGTTGCAACGCTCGCCAACAATAAACCGGTAAAACCAGCCGTCAGCAAACGGGTAAAAAATCGCGCCATGAATCTTCCTCAAATAGCGCTAATTTATCTGCCGTCCGCCGCGAACAAAACGAATCTTTTGGCGCTTGAATATGCGCTTTCCAATCGTGCAGAAAAACAAGCGATCAATCAGGCGATCAACAACTCTCGCGGTTCTTCCTCAACCTGCCGGCGCGCCGCTGCAGAAGGCACGGCGGCAATCAGCGAACGGGTATAGTCATGCTGCGGCGCCTGCCAGATGCTGTTGTGGTCGCCCGACTCGACGATGCGCCCGCCGTTCATCACCAGCACCTTGTCGGCGATGTAGCGCACCACCGAGAGGTCATGCGAGATGAACAGATACGACAGGCCGAATTCGCGCTTGAGGTCGACCAGCAGGTTCAGTATCTGCGCCTGCACCGAGACGTCGAGCGCCGATACCGGCTCGTCGCAGATCACCAGCGCCGGTTTCAGCACCAGCGCGCGGGCGATGCCGATGCGTTGGCGCTGGCCGCCGGAGAACTGGTGCGGATAACTGCGCAAGGCGCGCTGCGGCAGGCCGACCAGGTCGACGATCTGCTCGATGCGGCGGCGACGTTCGGTCTTGTCCTTGACGTCGTGGATCACCAGCGCGGCGTCGAGGATCTCGGCCACCGTGTGGCGCGGATTGAGCGAGGCGTACGGGTCCTGGAAAATCATCTGCACGCGGCGGCGATACGGGCGCAGGCGCGCACTGTCGAGCTGTGCAATGTCGTCGCCGTCGAGCAGTATCTTGCCGGCGCTGGCATCGACCAGCCGCACGATGGTCTTCGACAGCGTGGATTTTCCGCAGCCGGATTCGCCGACCAGGCCGACCGATTCGCCTGCGGCGATATCGAAGGACACGCCCTTGACCGCGTGCACCACGCTGTTGCGCGAACGGTAGTGAGTGTGCACATCCTGCAGCGACAGCAAGGCTTTCGCATCCGGATCCAAGGGCAAGAGTGACGATAACGGCTGCGCATGCGCACGTTCGGTCAGCGTGAAAATGCGTTCGCCGTCTTCGATCCCGGTGCGGATTTCGGGTAGCCGGCCGTCGCGGTAGTGATAATCCTGCTCCATCTGCAACGACGCGCCCAGCAGGCCGCGCGTGTAAGGATGTTGCGGCCGGTCGAACAGGATGGCGCTGCTCGCCTCCTCCACTTTGCGGCCGCCGTACATGACGGCGACACGGTCGGCCCATTGCTCGACCACGGCCAGATCGTGCGTGATCAGCAGCACCGCCATCGACAGGTCGCGGCGCAGCTGGCCCAGCAACTCAAGGATCTGCGCCTGGATGGTGACGTCCAGCGCGGTGGTCGGCTCGTCCGCGACCAGCAGGCGCGGATGGCAAGACACCGCCATGGCGATCATCACGCGCTGGCGCTGTCCGCCCGACAGGTTGTGCGGATAGTCGTTGAAACGGCGCTGCGGCTCGGGAATGCGCACCAGTTCCAGCAACTCGATCGCGCGCGCCTTGGCGGCCTGCGGCGACAGCGGCTGATGCAGGCGGATCGCCTCGACCACCTGCCGGCCGATGGTCAGCACCGGATTGAGCGAGGTCATCGGTTCCTGAAAGATCATCGAAATCGCATTGCCGCGCAAAGCGCAGATCTCGTCCTCCGGCAGCGCCGACAAGTCGCGTCCTTCGAACACGATGTTGCCCGATACCTGCGCGCTCGGCGGCAGCAGGCGCAGCAGCGACAGCGCCGTGGTCGACTTGCCGCAACCGGATTCACCCACCAGCGCCAGCGTCTCGCCGGCGGCGATGCCGAAGCTGAGATCCTTCACGGCGTCGTGGCCGGGAAAGGACACGTTGAGGTTGCGGATGTCGAGGAGCTGGCTCATGGGATTCTTCCTGTGGTGATGCTTATGCTGGTACGTCGGTGCGTTTATTCGTGCGATAGCGCGCGCCGGTGTGCTGCTGCGGCAAGCGTGCGCCGCTGCCGGTAAACAACTTTTCGCGCAAGGTGCCCGGCGCATAGTCGTGCTTGTAGGAACCGCGCGTCTGCAGCTCCGGAATCACCAGGTCGACGAAGGCTTCGAAGCTCTCCGGCGTGACCGTGCGCGTGAGGTTGAAACCGTCGATGTCGGTCTCGCGTATCCACGCTTCCAGTTCGTCCGCCACCTGCTGCGGCGAGCCGATGATGGTGGCGTAGCGTCCGCCCAGTTCCAGTTGCTCCAGCAGCTTGCGCTTGGTCCAGTTGAGTTCGGGATTGGTCACGGTCTTGACCAGCGATTCGATGGAATTGGTCTTGACCTGGCGGATCGGCTCGTCCAGTTCGTACTGCGAGAAATCGATACCGGTGCCGCTGGAGAAATGCGCGAGCCCGGCTTCGGGACTGGCGTAGCGTGCGTACTCGGCGTACTTTTCGCGCGCTTCCTTTTCAGTCGGCGCGACCACCACGGTCAGGCCCATGAATATCTTGACGTCGTCCGCCTGGCGCCCTTCCCGCACCGCGCCCTCGCGGATGCCGGTGACCAGCTTGCGCACCGCCTCCTTGCTCTGGCCGGAGACGAACACACACTCCGCATGGCGTGCGCCGAAGGCCTGGCCGCGGCCGGACGAGCCCGCCTGGTACAGCACAGGCGTGCGTTGGCGCGACGGTTCGCTGAGATGGTAGCCCTCGACCTTGTAGTAATCGCCGCTATGCTTGATCTTGTGCACCTTGTCCGGCTGCGCGTAGATGCGGTTCTGGCGATCGCGAATGACGGCATCGTCTTCCCAGCTGCCTTCCCACAACTTGTAGACCACTTCCATGAACTCATCGGCGCGATCGTAGCGCTGGTCGTGTTCCAGCTGTTCCGACAGACCCATCGCGCGCGCGGCGCTGTCGAGGTAACCGGTGACGATGTTCCAGCCGACCCGGCCCTTGGTCAGGTGATCCAGCGTGGACATGCGCCGGGCGAACAGGAACGGCGCCTCGTAAGTCAGGTTGGCGGTAATGCCGAAGCCGAGGTGTTCGGTGACGAAACCCATCGCCGAGATCAGCAGCAGCGGATCGTTGACCGGCAACTGGATCGACTCGCGCAGCGTGATGTCGACCGAGTTTTGGTAAACGTCGTAGACGCCGACGATGTCGGCCAGGAACAGGCCGTCGAATTTGCCGCGCTCGAGCAGCTTGGCGAGATCGGTCCAGTAGGCGATGTCGGTGTAATCCTGCGAACGGTCGCGCGGATGCGTCCACAAGCCGTGGTTGATGTGGTTCACGCAATTCATGTTGAACGCGTTGAGGCGGATTTCTTTTTTGTCGCTATTGCTCATGCTGCGTCCGCGGTCGCGTATTCGGGTTCGAGCTGGACGTCGAGCGCTTCGTTGAAACGCGCGAAGAAGGCGCACAGCGCGGTGCGCAAGGTCAGTTCGACGATCTGCGACTCCGAGAAATGCTCACGCAGGCGCCTCACCAGGCTGTCGCCGACGCGTTGCCGCGTGACCGCCAGCGCATAGTCGCGCACCAGCAATTCGACCGGGCCGAGACCGGGCACGTCAGCGTCGAGGATGCGCTCGACGGTTTCCGCCGATACATGCTGTGCGACCAGCTTGGGTGCGTGGTGCGAGACGCAGTAGCTGCATTCGTTGGCCTTGGAGGCGGTTACCAGCACGATTTCCAGGTGCAGCTTGGAGATATTGCCTTCGGCGGCGAACTGCAGCAGCAGGCCGTAGATGTGTTCGATCGAGGCCGGGCGATGCGCCAGCACGCCGAGCATGTTGCCGAAGGCGCCGTATTCGTTTTCGACCTTCTCGAAGATCGTGCGTGCCGCCCCCTCGGGCAGCTGGTTGGACAACAAGGTGGATACGCGTGCCATGGTGTTTCTCCTATTTTCTGTCGCGCGGATCGAGCACGTCGGCCAGTCCGTCGCCTAATAAATTCAATGCCAGCACCGTGATCACAATCGCAATGCCGGGAATCGTCGTGATGTACCAGTCGGTGCGGATCACTTCACGACCCGAGCCGACCATGTTGCCCCAGCTCACCGCATTGGGGTCGCCCAGGCCGAGGAAGGCCAGGCTGGATTCGGTGAGGATGGCGGTAGCCACCATCAGCGAAGTCGACACCAGGATCGGGGTCAACGTGTTGGGCAAGATATCCCGCAGCATGATGCGCAGATCGGTGGCGCCGAGGGCCGCGCTGGCCTGCACCATTTCACTGTGGCGCAGCTTGAGCACCTCGGCGCGCACCAGCCGCGCCAGGCTCGGCCAGGCGGTCACGCCGATGGCCAGCGCAATCGTCGCCAGATTCGGCTGCACCACCGCCACGATTGCCAACGCGAACAGGAAGGATGGAATGGTCTGAAAGAATTCCGTCACGCGCATCAGCACCGCATCGGCCAGGCCGCCGTAGTAACCGGCCAGCAAGCCGCCGCTGATGCCCAGCACCAGCGCAAGCAAGGTCGACACCACGGCAATCAGCAGCGACACGCGCGCGCCGTGGAAGATGCCGCTCAGCAGATCGCGGCCGAGCATGTCGCTGCCGAGCAAATGCGCAGCGTCGACGCCGGGATGCAGGAAAGGCTCCGCCACCATGTCCAGCGGATCGCCCGGGAACAGCAAGGGCGAGGACAGCGCCATCAGCACCACCAGCAACAGCAGCACGCCGCCGATCAGTGCCGACGGCGAACGCAGCAGGCGCGCGAACCAGCCGCGCGTGGCCGGCGCGGCGATCAGGCTGGCGGGAGCGTCGGCAGTACTCAATGCCAGCGTGGAAACAAGTTCGCTCATTGCAGATTCACTTTCAGCTCAGGCAAAATACTCAGGCAAAACGGATACGCGGATCGAGGCGGGTATAGACGAAGTCGACCACCCAGTTCACCACGATCACGACGATGGAACTGCACAGCAGGATGCCGAGCAGCAGATTGAAGTCGCGCTGGAACAAGGCCTCGAACGCCAGCCGTCCCAGGCCGGGCCAGGAGAACACGGTTTCCACCAGCACCGCGCCGCCGATGATGGAGCTGACCTGCACGCCCAGCATCGTGACCAGCGGCAGCAAGGCATTCCTCAGCACGTGCGTGAACAGCACGCGCGGCGGCCGCGCGCCCTTGGCGACGGCGGTACGCACGAAATCCTGGCGCCGCACTTCGACCATGGTGGCGCGCATCAGGCGCGTGTAGACCGCCATGTAGAACAGGCCCAGCGTCACCGCCGGCAACACCAGATGACGGGCGACGTCGAGGATGTATTTCCAGCCGGTGTAGCCGGCCTCGATCGTGAACATGCCGCCGACCGGCAACCAGTCGAGCCAGACCGAGAACACCACCACCAGCATCAGGCCGATCCAGAACAACGGCGTGGCGAAGAACACCAGCGCCAGCGTCGAGATCACGACATCGGCAATGCGCCCGGCACGGTAGGCGGCGATCGCACCGAGCGTGGCGCCGGCCACGACCGCGAACAAGATGCTCGCGCCCATCAGCAGCAAGGTCGCCGGCACGCGTTCGCCGATCAGTTGCGCCACCGGCATGCCGTGGCGGAACGAGTAGCCGAGATTGAAGTGCGCGAGATTGAGTATGTATTTCCAGAACTGCACCAGCAGCGGTTGGTCGAGGCCGAACTGCGCCCGCAGCGCCGCCATGTATTCCGGCGTCGCCGCGCCGGCCTCCCCTGCCAGCACCTGGGCGGCGTCGCCCGGCGCCAGTTGTAGCAGGAAGAAGTTGATGATGGTGACGCCGAGCGCCACGCTGACCAGCTGCAGCAGGCGGCGCACGACGATGCTCCGGATCTTCATTTGGCGGCCTGTGGCGGTGCCGATGCGGTAGCCTGCGCCGCGTTGGCGACCTTCGGCGCGTTGTCGAACCAGGCATTCTTGAGCGAGCTGTAGATCTGGTCGACGCCGGCGACGGTGTCCTTCAGGTTGGCGGCCTGCACGGTGAAGAAGTGCAGCTCAAGCAGCGGAATCGACGGCAGGTCGGTCTGCACGCGTTGCTGCAGTTTCCTGAACAGCGCGACGCGTTCGGTCTGGCTGGCCGAGGACTGGGCCTGTTCGATCAGCTTGTCGGCTTCGGCGTTGCGGTAACCGGAACCATTGCTCCACGGGATATTCTTGCCGACCGAATCGCTCCAGTAAGCGCGCGTCACGCCGACCAGCGGATCGGCAAAGCCGGCGAACCATACCACCGACAAGTCGTAGTCGCGATCGCCGTAGACGCGCTTGGTGTAGGTCGGCGTGTCTTGCGCGCGCACGTTGACGTCGATGCCGATGCGTTTCAGCGCCTGCTTGATGTATTCGCCGCTGCGCTTGTAGTCGTCGCCGTAAGGCAGGTAGTCGAGATTGATGCGCAGGCGGGTGCCGTCGGCGCCGCGCTTGAGGCCGGCTTCATCGAGCAGGGCTTCGGTCACGCAAACGTCGTTTGTAAC
>NZ_AJHH01000677.1 GCF_000256565.1 Herbaspirillum lusitanum P6-12
GCCGCCGCGCGTCTGCGCCAGTGCGTTTGCAGCAAACGCCAGTGTCAGCGCCGTGGCGCCAAGCAGTTTGAAGACCTTCTTGTTCATGGTGTGTTTTCCCTCGGTATTTTTATTGCCCGGCTTTGGCCAGGTTGGCGTTGACCGGCTCCAGCCAGGCGTTTTTCAGCGAACCCTGCGACTGGTCGCCGTCCTGCGTGATGCCCTTGAGACGCGGCGAATGCACGGTGAAGAAATGCAACTCGATCAGCGGCAGGGTCGGCAATTCGGTCTGCGTGATCTGCTGGAATTTCTTGAACAGCGCAATGCGTTCGGCTTGCGTGGCGGCGCCTTGCGCCTGTTCGATCACGCGATCGACTTCCGGATTGTTGTAGCCCGAGCTGTTGGTCCACGGGATGTTCTTGCCGACCCAGCCGGACCAGTACATGCGCGTCAGGCCGATCTGCGGATCGGGGAAGGAGGCATTCCAGGTGATCGCCGTGTCGAAATCGCGGTCGCCGTAGACGCGCTTGGTGAAGGCCGCCGTGTCCTGGCTGCGGATGTTGACGTCGATGCCGACGCGCTTGAGCGATTGCTTCAGGTATTCGGCGGTGCGCCGGTAGTCGTCGCCGTAGGGAAGATAATCGTTGCTGATGGTGAAGCGCACGCCGTCGGCGCCGCGCGCGATAATGGC
>NZ_AJHH01000678.1 GCF_000256565.1 Herbaspirillum lusitanum P6-12
AGGGCCGGCTTCATCGAGCAGCGCTTCGGCCTTCCTGGTGTCGTAGGGATAGCGCGGCACGGTGTTGTCGAAGAACTGCGACAGCGTGGTCGGCACGATGCTCACTGCCGGTTTTCCGTAACCGTACCAGACCACTTTGTTGAGGCCTTCCAGGTTGGCCGCGTGGGCGATGGCGCGACGCACGCGCACGTCCTTGAGATATTTGTTGCCGAGGTTGTAGTCGAGATAGAGCACCGGCGACGACCATTGATAGCCGTTGGTTTCCACCTTGACCTTGCCGGAGTCGGCCAGGCGTTGCGCCTCCTTCGGCGGCACCGGGCTGAAGACGGCGTATTGCGCATCGCCGTTTTCCAGCGTGGCGGCGCGCGCGCCGGCTTGTTGTTGTTCGGATTGTTCAGCACGTCGGTGCCTTCATACAGATGCTTCGGCAACACCGGCGCGCCCCAGGAATTGAGCGTCGACAGCAGCGCCAAGGAAGGCTTGGTGAAGCGGAAGATGGCGGTGTTGGCGTCGGGCGCATCGACCTGGGTCAGATTGACCAGGATGGCCTTGTTGCGCGGGTGGATGGTTTTCCAGACGTTTTCCACCGACCACTTGACGTCGGCCGAGGTGAACGGTTTGCCGTCGTGCCACTTGACGCCACGGCGCAGGTGGAAGGTGATGGCGAGGCCGTCCCTGGAGACTTCCCAGCTTTCGGCCAGGGGGGGGCCGTGCGGCTTGAGGTCGTTGTCGTAGGACAGCAGGCCGTCGTAGACATTGGTGGCGATCAGCGAGGTCGGCTGTGCGGTGTTGACCGCGCCGGTCAGCGTGACCGGTTCGGGCTGGACGATGGCGACCAGGGTGCCGCCGGATTTTGGTGTTTGCGCGGCAGTCTGTCCCGCGGCCAGCAACGGCAAGGCTGCCAGTAGCAAACCCGGAATCATGGAAACGATAGGACGATGGCGCATGGAGGTCTTTTTTTGTTGTGTGGACGAAGAGACGAATGTCAAAACGGTCAGAGCGCGCCGTGACGCGGCGGCTTCTTGTCGTTGAGGTAGTAGTTCTTGTCGAGGTAGGGCTTGCTCACGCCCTTGG
>NZ_AJHH01000679.1 GCF_000256565.1 Herbaspirillum lusitanum P6-12
ACGGGCCGGTACGGGCCGGTGCCGACCGGCTTGTTGTTGTACGGATTGTTGAGGATGTCGGTGCCTTCGTACAAATGCTTGGGCAGCACCTGCGCGCCGTTGCTGTTGAGCGAGCTCAGAACGGCCAGCGACGGTTCGCTGAAGCGGATGATGACGGTATAGTCGTCCGGCGTGTCGACGCCGGTGACGGTGCCGGAAGGTCAGCGTCTTGCTGTCCTTGGAGAC
>NZ_AJHH01000680.1 GCF_000256565.1 Herbaspirillum lusitanum P6-12
CGGCGCAGATGGAAGGTCAGCGTCTTGCTGTCCTTGGAGACGTCCCAGCTTTCCGCTAGCGCTGGGCGCAGCTTGAAGTCGTTGTCGTATTCCACCAGGCCGTCGAACACGTTGGCGCTGAAGAAGCCGGTCGGCGCTGCGGTGTTCAGCGCCGAGGTCAGGATCACCGGTTCGGGCTGGATGATCGCGGTCAGGGTGCCGCCGCGCGTCTGCGGCTTCATCGAGCAGGGCTTCGGCCTTCTTCGGAT
>NZ_AJHH01000681.1 GCF_000256565.1 Herbaspirillum lusitanum P6-12
GAGGCCGGCTTCATCGAGCAGGGCTTCGGCCTTCTTCGGATCATAGCCGTACTTCGGCACGTCGTCGGTGTGGAACTGCTTGAGCGTCGACACCACCGGGCTGACGGCAGGCTTGCCGAAGCCGTACCAGACCACCTTGTTGAAGGCGTTCAGGTCGATCGCATGGGCCAGCGCCTGGCGCACGCGCGCATCCTTGAAGTAAGGACGATCGACGTTGACGTCGAGGAACAGCCATGGCGAGATCCAGTCGTAGCCGCGGGTTTCCAGCTTGAGACCGGGCAGCTTGGCAAGACGCTCGGCGTCCTTCAGCGGCACCGGCG
>NZ_AJHH01000682.1 GCF_000256565.1 Herbaspirillum lusitanum P6-12
TGCGCCAGTGGCGGTCGAGGTTGTTCTCGGCCAGCGTCGATTGCGTGCCGGCCAGTTCGAACAGCTTGCTGCCGGCGGCCAACGACACTTCGGTCGTGAGCACACGCGCCTCGGCTACCGCGATGGAAGCGGCGGCGACACTGTCTTCGTCCGGTGCAGCGGCGGCAGCGTCGACCTTGCGGCCCGCCCGGCGCAGCAGTGCTTCGGCGGCGTGCAGCTGGATGGTCAGGTCGCCCACTTCGCGAATCGTCAGCGGGTCGTCGACGGCGCGCTCCACGCCGCTGTCCACCCAGGCACGCGAGCGGGTGCGCACGAACGTCAGCAGGTCGGCATAGGCGGCACGCGCGATACCGAGGTCGATGGCGGCGTGCTGGATCTGCGCCATCGGTCCGATCTGCGTGGGCCGCGAGAACGCCGTGGCAAACCCGATCACTGCGTCGGCGGGCACATGCACGTTCTCGAACACGGCGCTGCCGCTGCCGGTAGTGCGCTGGCCGAAGCCGGACCAGTCGTCGACGATGCTCAGTCCTTGCGCATTGCGCGGCACCAGCGCCAGTTGCTGCACGCCGTCGTCGTCGATGGCCGAGGTCGGCACCCAGTCGGCGTACAGCGCGCCGGTGGCGTAGAACTTGCGGCCGTTGATGCGGTAGTCCGCGCCGTCCTTGCTCAGGCGCGTTTTGCGCTCGGCGGAATTCCTGGTGCCGATCTCCGCCAGCGCGTTGCCGAAGCGGTCGCCCTGCAGCACGCGCTCGAAATAGAAGCGCTTTTGTGCGTCGCTGCCGTTGACGCGGATGATTTCGACTGCGTAGAAATGGTTTTGCGGAATCTGGCCCAGCGAGCCGTCGGCCTCGGCGATGATGGCGGTGACCTGGGCCAGCGTGACGTAGGAAACACCGGCGCCGCCATATTCCTTCGGCACCGAGATGCCCCACAGGCCGGAACGCACATAACGATCAAGCTCGGCCCACGGCAGGCGGCGTTCACGGTCACGCTGCGAGGCTTCGCGCGCCAGTCGTCGACCACGCTCAGGCCCGGCGCAT
>NZ_AJHH01000683.1 GCF_000256565.1 Herbaspirillum lusitanum P6-12
ATGGTTTTGCGGAATCTGGCCGATGGACGGATCGGCGGTGGAGATGATCCTGACCACTTCGGCCAGCGTCACCCACGATGCGCCGATGCCGCCATACGCTTTGGGCACGGTGATGGCCCACAATCCGCTGGAAGAAAAGCGCTCGATCTCCGCACGCGGCAGGCGCCGTTGCCGGTCGCGTTCGGCCGCCTCGACGGCGAACTCCTGCGCCAGCTTGCGCGCGATGCTTCGCGCGCCAGCTCAACGGCGAGCTTGCG
>NZ_AJHH01000684.1 GCF_000256565.1 Herbaspirillum lusitanum P6-12
CGCTGCGAGGCTTCGCGCGCCAGCTCAACGGCGAGCTTGCGGGCGGCGGCCAATGCTTCGGCGTCATCGCGGATGCGTGCGACGATGCGCGGTTCGGTGGGATGTTCCGTGGAGACGGATGCTGCAGCGGCGGTGGCGGATTGGCTCATGACGATGCTTTCGTGGAAATGTTCTGAAGACTGGATCAGGACCAGTTATGACGCGGCGGCGGCGTGTCGTTGAGGTAGTAGTTGCCGACGGCGAAATACTTCCAGCGCACCGGGTCGTGCAGGGTGTGGACACGCGCATTGCGCCAGTGGCGGTCGAGGTCGTGCGCTGACAGCGTGGATTGGGTACCGGCCAGTTCGAACAGTTTTTCGCTGGCGTGCAGGGCTATCTCGGTGGTCAGTACCTTGGCTTCCGCCACCGCGACCGAGGCCTGCGCCATCTGTTCGTAGCTGATCGGCAGCGGTAGATCGTCGAGCGTGCGCGCGGCACGTTCGAGCAAGGCCTCGGCGGCGTGCAGGCGAATCTTGAGGTCGCCGATCTGGTTGATCGTGAGCGGATCGTCGCCGGCGCGCTCGACGCCGCTGTCGGCCCACGGACGCGAACGTTGACGGATGAAGGCGACCGCGTCCTCCACCGCCGCTTGCGCGATGCCGGCGTCGATGGCGGCCTGGATCAGCTGTGCCACCGGCCCGATGTTGTTGGGCTGGTCCGCCAGCTGGTGCAGCGGCACGACATGTGCCGCGGACACGCGCACGTTGTCGAAGATCACGGTGCCGCTGGCGGTGGTGCGCTGGCCGAAGCCGGACGCGCCGGTGGAATAGAAGCGCGTGCCGTTG
>NZ_AJHH01000685.1 GCF_000256565.1 Herbaspirillum lusitanum P6-12
CGGCGTACAGCGCGCCGGTGGAATAGAAGCGCGTGCCGTTGAGCAGATAGTCGGGGCTGCCGGGGTCTTTGGTAATGCGGGTGCGGATGTCGAGCACGTTCTTGCTGGTGCGTTCCGGGCCGGCGTTGCCGAAGCGCGCGCCGTTCAGGACTTCACTGTAGAAGTAGTGCTTCTGGCTCTCGGTGGCGGTTTGCGCCAGCACGTTGAGGATGCCGAAATGGTTTTGCGGAATCTGGCCGAT
>NZ_AJHH01000686.1 GCF_000256565.1 Herbaspirillum lusitanum P6-12
CCCCCCCCGGCGCACGGGAAGTAGGGACGGCTGCGCCCGCGATCGACTGTTCGATGACCGCTGACATGATGGAATGGCTCCGCGAGATTGACCGCGCCGCAGGAATGTACAAAGCGGCGAGCGCGGGCAGGATTAACGATGGGCCATTAAATCAAAATCCGTGTTTTTGCAGAACGAAGCATTTCGTATTTCTTAGTTCGGAAATTGCATGCCCGGCGACGACAGAATCCTTGCGCTAAACTGTCGAAATTATTTCAATAACAGATAGTCGAGACAACACCATGTTCCATTCCGAGCGCGCGCCCGATTTCAAGACCGTCCTCCTGGCCAGCGGCCTGGTGCTGACGCTGGCCATGGGCGTGCGTCATGGACTGGGCTTCTGGCTGCAGCCGATTTCCCAGGCGCACGGCTGGACGCGTGAAACCTTTTCGCTGGCGATCGCCTTGCAGAACCTGATGTGGGGCGTGTTCGGCCCGTTCGCCGGCATGGCGGCGGATCGCTACGGCACCGCGCGCGTGATCGTCATCGGCGCGCTGCTGTACATGGGCGGCTTGCTGTGGATGGCGCTGGTGGATCAGCCGATGCTGTTCGCGGTCGGCTCCGGCGTGCTGATCGGCGCAGCCTTGTCGTGTACCGCCTTTGGCGCGATCAGCGGCATCGTCGGCCGTAGCGCGCCGCCGGAAAAACGCTCATTGGCGTTCGGGATTTCATCGGCGGCGGGCTCCTTCGGCCAGTTCGTGATGATGCCGGTCGAGCAGCAACTGATTTCGGTCACCGGCTGGCAACAGGCGTTCTACTGGTTGTCCGCGCTGGTGGTGGCGGTGATGGTGCCGATGGCGTTCCGCCTGCGCGAGCCGAAGCTGGCGCACAGCGGCAAGCAGGAGCAAAGCATCTGGGAAGCCACGCGCGAGGCATTCGCCTATCGGCCGTTCCAGTTCCTGATCGCGGGCTATTTCGTGTGCGGCTTCCAGGTGGTGTTCATCGGCGCCCATCTGCCGTCCTACCTCAAGGACAAGGGCCTGATGGATCCCAACATCGCGGTGGCGGCGCTGGCGCTGATCGGCCTGTTCAACATCTTCGGTTCGTACTACGCCGGCAAGCTGGGCGGCTTCCTGCCCAAGCGCTATCTGCTGTCGACCATCTATTTTTCGCGCACCGTCGCCATCAGCCTGTTCCTGCTGGCGCCGCTGTCTTCCTGGTCGGTGTATATCTTCTCGGCGGCGATGGGCTTGCTGTGGCTGTCGACGGTGCCGCTGACCAACGGCATCATCGCCGGTATTTTCGGGCTCAAGCATTTGTCGATGCTGTCGGGCTTCGTGTTCCTGTCGCATCAGATCGGCAGCTTCCTGGGCGTCTGGCTGGGCGGGTATCTGTTCACCCGCGAAGGCAGCTACAACACGGTCTGGATGATCACCATCGGACTCGGCCTGTTCGCCACGGTGATGAATCTGCCGGTCAACGAGAAAGCCATCCGGCGCGTCGCCAACCGCATCGTGCTGTGTTTTTGACCCTGATGGCGGCGGGCGTACAATGACCGGCATGAGCGAACCCACTATTTCCCTGACGGAACTGGAAGAAGCAATCAACTACTGGCGCATCCGGCGTCCCGCCACCGGCGAGGAATGCGCGCTGTCGCCTGAAGTCAATGCATTGGCGGACGTCTATGCCGTGATGATCATTGAACATCTGCACAGCATTGCCGCCGATGTCATCGGCAAGGAGCCGCGCCAGTTGCTTGACGCCTGGCGGCAGGCCCGGGCCGGCCAGGGCCAGAGCGCCTGAGCTTTCCCTCCGGATTCCTCCCCAGACGGCGCACGTAGCGCGCCTGTCGCATTTGTGGCGTATGATTTTTGCATGACGCGCTGCGGAACGATCTTCCCGGCACGCAGTCTTCCGTACTCTCACCGCAAGGATCCCGATGCGACGCAAACCCGACGCCAGCAGTCCCGCTTCCACACGCTCTTCCTCGCCGCGTTCCTCCTCCTCGCCCAAGCCGCGCATTGCGCTGGTGCTGCAAGGCGGTGGTGCGCTGGGCGCCTACCAGGCCGGCGTCTACCAGGCCATGCATGAACACGACCTGACGCCCGATTGGGTGGTCGGCACCTCGATCGGCGCCATCAACGCCGCCATCATCGCCGGCAACCGCCGCGAAGACCGTATCCCGCGCCTGCGCGCCTTCTGGGAAAGCGTGTCGCACGACGACGCCATCGACATGCGGGCGGTGCCCGACGCCACCCGCCAGCTGATGACCTGGGCCACCACGATGGATACCATCGTACGCGGCGTCCCCGGCTTCTTCACGCCGCGGCCGTTCAATCCATTCGCCATCGGCCTGCCGGTACCGCCCGAGGAAGCCAGCTTCTACAACACTGAAGAACTGCGCACCACTCTCAACAAGTACGTCGACTTCGATTACCTGAATGACAAGACCGAGGGCATCCGCCTGACCGTCAGCGCGGTCAAGGTGACCTGCGGCTCGCTGGTCAAGTTCGACTCCTCGCTGCACACGCTGGGCGCCGAACACGTGATGGCCAGCGGTGCGCTACCGCCGGGCTTCCCGCCGGTACGGGTGGACGGCGATCTCTATTGGGACGGCGGTCTGTATTCGAATACGCCGTTGGAGGCGGTCCTCAGCGACGAGCCGCGCCAGGACACGCTGTGCATGATGGTCGACCTGTGGCATGCCGACGGCCCCGAGCCGCGCACTTACGAAGAAGTGCAGACGCGCGAGAAGGACGTCACCTTCGCGTCACGTTCGCAGCGCCACATTGACGCTTATCTGAAGCAGCACCAGTTGCGCAAGATGGCGCGCGAACTGTATGAGCGCATGCCGGCGGATTTGCGCAAGCCGTCCGACCGCAAGCAACTGGCCGAGTTGGGCGCCGACACCACCATCCATATCGTGCGCCTGCCCTACGCCGGGCGCGACTGGAACATGGCCTCCAAGGACGTGAACTTCGCCCGGGGTTCGGTGCGCTGGCGCTGGGAACAGGGTTACCAGGACGCCCTGCGCGGCATCGCCCTGAGCCAGGAAGACTCTTTCGGCCAGAGCGAGGCCGGCATCGTGGTCCATGACCTGCCCAGCGGACAGACCCATGTTGCCGCCGGGTAAAAGAACCGAACGTTCGGATGAATTGCCCGCAAAGCCAGGCTGGGTGGGCCGTCGCATAATTCAGACGGGTGGTGAATTATTTTGTGCGGCGCACAAAATACCTCTTGATTTCACCAAAGAAGTGCATAAAATAGGAATTGTTGCGGCGCACAAAAATAGTAATTCGAGACGTAAGCCGCTAGTCCATCACTGTTTTTGAAACCAAAGGAGAAGTCCATGTTTTCGTACCAAGATCAATTTTCCGCCGCAACCAAGACCCACTTCCAGGCTCAACTGGATCTGATCAACACCATCACCACCAAGACTTTCGAAGGTCTGGAAAAGATTGTTGAACTGAACCTGAGCGCCGCCAAGGCATCGCTGGAAGAGTCCGCCGCTACAGCCCAGCAATTCGCATCCATCAAGGATCCGCAAGAACTGCTGGCCCTGGCGCAAGCACAAGCTCAACCGACAGCTGAAAAGGCTGCCGCTTACGGTCGTCACCTGGCCAGCATCGTGTCGGCCACCCAAGCTGAACTGACCAAGGCGACTGAAGCGCAAGTCGCTGAAACCAGCCGCAAGGTCTCCGCTCTGGTCGAAGAAATCTCCAAGAACGCACCAGCCGGTTCGGAAAACGCAGTCGCCCTGTTGAAGTCGGCCATCGGCAACGCCAACGCCAGCTACGAGCAACTGACCAAGAACACCAAGCAAGCCGTGGAAACACTAGAAGGTCACCTGAGCAACGCTGCCAAGCAGTTCACTCAAGTCGCTGAAAAGACCACCGCCCGCAAGAAGTAATCAGTAGCACCAGCAGCAAGCATTCACGGACCGCCATGCGGTCCGTTTTTTATTGCCCGGCCGGTTTCATGTCGCGCCTGAAGATCCCTGCCGGAACTGCAGGCTCAGACTGCAGACGCCACCCTCACGGTATCCCGGCCGCCGCGCTTGGACTCGTACAGTGCCGCATCTCCGCGCTCGAGCAAGGCCGCCAGGCCCGTCGGCGGCTTGTCGAACAACGTCCCGCCCACGCTCAGCGTCACTGCCGACGGCGTCGCGAACGTCTCCCGCGCCATTCGCCCGAACACCTCGCGCAAGCCGTTGCCCAACGCCACCACGCTGTCGCCGGAAGCCTCCCGCAACAGGATCACGAACTCGTCCCCGCCCAGCCGCGCCGCCAGCGAACCCTGCGGCAAGGCGTCGCGGATCATTTCGCTCAGCGCCACCAGCAGCCTGTCGCCGGCGCTGTGACCGTGCAGATCGTTGACCTGCTTGAAATTGTCGATGTCGATCAGCAGCAAGGCGCCCGGACTTGCCGGCGTGGCCTGCTCAAGCAAGGCGGGGGCGCGCATGTCGAGCGCGCGGCGGTTGTACAGCGCGGTGAGCGGATCGCGCGCCGCCAGCTGCTCGATGCGCTCTTCGCGGCGGTGGCGCTCGGTGCCGGTCATCGACAAGGCGATCAGCATGATGGCCATCGCACCTTCCACCAGCGAGATCTGAATCACGCCGCCGCGGAAAGCCGCCAGGTCGACGAAGGCGTCCAGCGCGACGGTCGAACCGGCCTTGGCGACATAGAACAGTCCATGCGCCAGCAGTACGTAACGCAGTTGCACCGCGCCCACGCTCAGCGAGACGCCATGCGGACGCAGCAGCAAGCTCGCGCGCAGCGTGAGGCCGGCGATCAGCAGCGATTGGATGCACAGCATCACCCTGGACCACCATGGCTCGGCCGGCACCAGCAGCATCGCCAGCCAGGCGGCGCCGACCAGCCACCAGCCGCGCGACAAGCGGGTGCTCGTGAAGCGGGAAACCCCGGCCAGGAACAGCCAGTGCGCGACGATCAGCAAGCCGTTGGCAAACCAGATGCCGATCAACAGGAAACCGCTGGAGCGCAGCAGGGCCAGCACCGAACCGACCGTGATGACGGCGAAACCGGCGCTCCAGAACAGCAGCGATCTTTCACGCACGCTGTCCCATTCCACTGCCAGGTAAAGCGCAGCGGCAGCGGACAGCGCGGTGGTGAGAATCAGGATACTGGAGGGATCGAGTGCCATGGATAACGAATAACGAGTGCTTGAGCTTGCCGGGGAAACTCAAAAAGGGGCCGCGCTATTTTAACGCCGGCCGCTCAGCCCAGCTTGCCCGGACGATGCAATTCATGTTCCCGAAGGGTTGCGACATCATCGCTTGACTATCTACCTACTAAAAGGTAGGCTACGCACATGACTGATTCCTCCAACACTGCCGACAGCATCCTGCGCTGCGCGCAAACCCTGATCATCGCCGGCGGTTACAACGGCTTCAGCTATGCCGACATCGCCAAGGTCATCGGCATCCGCAACGCCAGCATTCACCATCATTTCCCCGGCAAGGCGGTGCTGGTTCGCACGCTGGTGGCGCGGTATCGCGAGGAAATGCAAGCCGGCGTCGCCAAGCTGGAACAACACGTCTCCGATCCGCTGGAGCAGCTGCGCGCTTATGCCGGCTTCTGGGAAAATTGCATCGCCGATGCATCGTCTTCATTCTGCGTCTGCGCCCTGCTGGCAACTGAAATGCCGATTCTTCCCGAAGAAATCGCGCTGGAAGTGCGCGCGCATTTTCGGGCGCTAGCAACTTGGCTGACTGCGGTTTTCACGCGCGGCGCAAAGCAAGGCAGCCTTGGGCTGACCGGATCGGCCGAGGCCGAAGCGGATATCTTCATGGCGACCGTCCACGGCGCCATGCTGTCGGCGCGCGCTTATGGAGAGGCAAAAATGTTCGGCGCCATCGTCAATCCTGTGCTGGCGCGGGTTGCGCGTCAGGTTTGATGGGGCAGGTTTGAGAAGCACAACGATTGTTTCAACGTTCGGCCATTTTGCCTACCGATTAGTAGGTAGTTTTACTTGCAGGAATTGCACTTCCGGAACAAGGTCGATGCACTCCTCAACCATTTTTTGATAAAGGATAGCGCCATGTTTGGAATTTCTCATCTCGGCTGGGTTCATACTTTAGGCAGTTTGCCGGCCATTCCGGCGGCGCTGTACATGTTCGCGCGCCACGGCCGCATCGTGCCGCGCTCGATCGCGGGCGGCATCTATTTCGTCTCGATGCTGATCGGCGCCGTCAGCGTTTTCCTGGTCGCGCATCAGGCGGTCAGTTACGGCATCGCCGTCGCCACGCTGGTCTTTCTCCTTGCCGGCTACGGCGTAGGAAGACTGCCGACGGCGCGCAGCGCGGCGCTCTATGCGGAAACGATCTTCCTGAGCATCACCGCATTCCTGCTCATGGTGCCAACCGTGTCGGAAACGCTGCGCCGGGTGCCGGACGGCCACCCGTTCGTGACCGACCTGAAGTCGCCGCTGCTGTTGGGATTCCAGGGCGCCCTGTTCGCCATGCTGATAGGCGGACTGGTCATCCAAGTGGTGTCTTTGCGCAGACAGGGCAAAGCGCTGCGCACATGCGCAAAAGCACGAGCATAATCAAGCCGATGCCGTTTCGCATCGGTGGTTTTCCGAGGAGAGACAGATGGCGCGCAATCCCGTAACACCGGTTCAGTCCGTCGACGCCGTTGGCGCAACCAGACGCGTCGACAGCGGCTCCACCTATTTTCGCCATCTGGATCAGTGGCGGCTCGCCTCCGAGGCCCAAGCCGCTGAACGGCGCGCAAGGAAACAGCAGCAGGCGTCGCAAGAGCCGCAGGCCGGCGACAGCGAATTCTCCCGCGCCCTGTCCGATGCGGCAAATGCCGGCACGCCGGATCTGAAGCGCTGAATCCACACTCCAGGCCGGCCCCTTGCCGGCTTTTTTCATGGCCGATGCCGGGCAAGACTTCTTGATATAGTGGCGTGGCACAATTTTCCGCAATCAACCCTGGAGAATCGACATGGACTTGCAATTGAAAGGCAAGACGGCCTTGGTGAGCGGCAGTACCGCCGGCATCGGCTACGCGATCGCACACACGCTGGCGCGTGAGGGAGCGAACGTGATCGTCAACGGCAGGACGCAGGCGAGCGTCGACGAGGCGGCGGAGCGCATCCGTTCGGAAACCAACGGCACGGTCCAGGGTTATGCCGGAGACCTCAGCAAGCCGGATGCCGCCAATGAAGTCATCCAGCGTCATCCCGGCATCAACATCCTCGTGAACAACCTCGGCATTTTCGAGCCCAAGGCCTTTGAAGACATTCCCGACGAAGACTGGCTGCGCTTCTTCGACGTCAATGTCCTCAGCGGCGTGCGCCTGGCGCGCCTGGTGCTGCCGGAAATGAAGCGGACCAACTGGGGCCGCATCATCTTCATTTCCAGTGAAAGCGCGGTGCAGATCCCCACCGAGATGATCCACTACGGCATGACCAAGACCGCGCAACTCGCGGTGTCGCGCGGACTGGCGGAATCCGTCGCCGGCACCGGCATCACGGTCAACAGCATCCTGCCCGGCCCGACCAAATCACGTGGCGTGGGCGACTTCGTCGAAGACATGGCGCGGGCGAGCGACAAGACCTTCGAGCAGGTCGAGGCGGAGTTCTTCGACCACGTCCGGCCGACCTCGCTGATCAAGCGCTTCGGCACGCCGCAGGAAGTGGCGTCGCTGGTGGCCTACGTGGTCAGTCCGCTGGCCTCCGCCACCACCGGCGCGGCGCTACGTGTCGACGGCGGGGTGATCAAAAGCGCATTCTGACGAAACGCGGACGATAGCGCAGACGAAAGCACGAACAACTGCGCGGACTGCGAAATACACAGAACGCATCATCAAGCCGGCGCCTGACGCCGGCTTGTTCATTCCACTGATCGCTTCAGCAAGGCAGGATTTCTGCACACCCGGCCGGTCAGGTAAGCTCCAGACGACCCGGCGTGATATCGATGCTACCCTTCAACATCGGCAACGTCCCCAGCTTGAAGATGCCGACCAGCGCAGACAGCTTTGCCGCCTGCTCTTGCAAGGATTGTGCAGCGGCGGCGGCTAGCGACCAGCGCAGCGTTTTGCTGGGTGACATTGTCCATTTGTGCAACGGCATCGTTGATTTGTTCGATGCCTTCGCTTTGCTGACGGCTGGATTGTGAAATTTCGGCCACCATGCCATTCACCTTCCTGACGCTGCCGACGACCTCGCCCATCGTCGTGCCAGCCTGCTCCACCAGAGAACGCCCGATATCGACTTGCTTCACGGAGTCGGTGATGAGCACCTTGATTTCTTTTGCCGCAGTAGCGCTGCGTTGCGCAAGGTTGCGCACTTCCGATGCGACAACGGCGAAACCACGCCCCTGCTCCCCGGCGCGCGCCGCTTCCACGGCGGCATTCAGCGCGAGAATATTGGTCTGAAAGGCAATACCGTCAATGACCGAAATAATTTCCACAATCTTGTGCGACGAGTTGTTGATCAAACCCATCGTGGTGATGACTTGCTGAACGACTTCGCCGGCTTTGGACGCGACGTCCGATGCCGACACCGCCAGTTCGTGCGCCTGGACAGCACTGCCGGAATTCTGTTTCACCGTCGACGCCAATTCTTCCATGGACGATGCGGTTTCCTCCAGCGAACTTGCCTGCTGCTCGGTGCGCGACGACAAGTCCAGGTTACCTTTGGCAATCTGGCTGGACGCTGTCGCAATCGTATCGGTCCCGGCGCGCACCTGGCCGACGATTTGTGCCAGCGCATCTCGCATGCTCTTTATTGAGAACAACAGGCTGTCCTGATCGCTCGGCCTGGTTTCTATGTTGACGGTCAGATCTCCGTGCGCGATCCGGGTCGCGATCTGATTCGCATAGGAAGGCTCTCCGCCGAGCTGGCTCAGTACGCTGCGCGTGATCAGATAAGCCGCCATGATGCTGACGACCAGCGCAAGTCCGCCAAACAGCAGCATCATGAAACGTGCGTTGACGTACGCAACATCAGCATTGTTCGAGGCGTCCTCGTTCTGCTTATTTTCCAGTACGATGAAGTTATTGAGCTGATCCCACCATTTCCGCTGGACCGGCCGGAATTCATTGCGCAGCACCGCGTACGCCTCGTCTCTCTTGCCGGCCAGGATCAGTTCCGTTACCTGTCTGATATAACCGTTGGCAAGCTTGGCGGTTTCGCTGATGGCGGCAAACAGTTGCCGCTCTTCCGGGTTTGTCGTGCTCTCGCTCTTGAGCATCGCCTCCAGTTTCTTCTCCGCCGCGGCATATTTCTTTGCCTGCGTATCGACACGCTTCATTTCGGCGTCGATCTCCGGTGGGTTCTCGCCAAGCAGGATCATGTTACGCAAAGCCAGCGCGCGTTCGGTGATGGAGAGGTACATCGACGAGGCTTCACTGGCTTCAACGTTGTTGATCTTGGTGATCTCATCCATGCGCTGCTTCTGTTGCGCCATCTGGATGATGCCGAGCAGTGTGACGACAATAAGCAGCACGCAGACCAGCGTGAATCCGATTGCCAGGCGCGCGGAGATTTTTAACTGTGAGAGTTTCATGGTGCCCCCAGAAGGTGACGTGATGTGCATGTTTGTATTCCTGCATTTTTGCAGGCGCCGCGCCCGGTCTGCCCAGGATTCCCACCGTGATGCAATATTGAAATACGGCACATCTATTTTTTGTACATCGTTGACGTAATTTACAGTTACGAGATTAGCATTCTTTGGCTGACGTCAAAGGCGTATCTCCAATAAAACGCGCTGATATTGACGGTCCGACAGCCAAGCTGCAACAGATTGAAGTGTTCCCTTTCGCGCCTTGCGGACCGCCATTTCGGATGACGCCTGCTGCATTGACTGGCGCTCGCATGCTGGTCTTGTTAAACCAGCGGTATAGCGATTTCCTCGTCAAATCTGCGAATGACATCTCGTGCTTATGAGAAATTCCCACTTTAACGAACCTTCGACACCAAATCGCCTCCCCCGCATTTACAATCAAATTCCCGCTTTGTGAGAATTCAATTTCTGAATATGAGAAAAATGAGGAATCATCCGGCCATGAACTCCCCCGCTCCTGCTCATCCGACCCAACAGCCCGCCGTTGCCACCCCCCCCCCCCCCCCCCCCCCC
>NZ_AJHH01000687.1 GCF_000256565.1 Herbaspirillum lusitanum P6-12
TACGGCAAGCCGATCGCCGTGCGCAAGCTGAAGGAGCTGACCGGCTTGCCGCAAAGTACGCTGTATCGCCACCTGCTGCCGCTCAAGAAATGGGGACTGGTGCAGGAACAGGACAATTTCTACGCGCCCGGCCCGCTCAGCGTGCAGTTGGCCTGGGGCTTCGACCATACCTCTTACCTGGTCAGCAACGCCCAGCCCGAAATGCTGCAACTGGCCAAGAAGTGCGGCGAGAGCGTCGGCCTGATGGTGGCGGTCAACGACCAGGTCACCTGCCTCGACATGGTCGACAGCGAGCAATCGCTGCGCTGCTCGTTTTCCAAGGGCCGCTCGCATCCGCTGTCGCGCGGCGCCTCGGCCAAGGCGGTGCTGGCGCATCTGCCGCAGGCCATGGCCGAGAACATCGTCGAGCGCCAGCTGCACGGCAAGGATGACGACATCGCCCGCCTGCACGCCGAACTCGCCGCCATCCGCAGCCAGGGTTATGCGGTCAGCGAAGGCGAAGTCGACTGGGGCGTGTGGGGTGTCAGCGCTCCGGTGTTTTACAAGCCCGGCCAGGCGGCCGGCGCGATTACCCTGATGGCGCCGGCGATCCGGGCCGAAGAGCGGCAGCGCGAGCTGATTGCCGCCACGGTCCAGGCGGCGGCGGCCATCAGCGAACGCCTTGCGTTGTTTTAATCAGTTCACCAGAAGTCAGTTGCAGGTCCATTACAAGTTGTCCATTAAGTCGTCCATCCGAGGGAGAAACCATGAACCACCGCCGCCGCCTCATCCGCATGCTCGCCGCCGTCAGTCTCGCCGCCGGTTTTACCGTCGCCCCGGCGCTGGCCTGTGCGCAGACCGTTGACGTCATCCGCGTCGCCACCGACGCCACCTTCCCGCCGTTCGAGTTCTTCAAGGACGGCAAGCGCACCGGCTTCGACATCGAGCTGATCGAACTGCTCGGCAAGACCATGGGCAAGAAGGTCGAATGGACCGACATCGATTTCAAGGGCCTGATCCCCGGCCTGGTGTCGCGCCGCTTCGACGTCGCCTCGTCGGCGATTTACATCACCGAAGAACGCCGCCGCGTGGTCAATTTCACCGACCCCTACTATCCGGGCGGCCTGGTGGTGCTGACCAAGGCCAGCAACAACGCGATCAAGCAACCGTCCGATCTGGCCGGCAAGAAGGTCTCGGTCCAGGTCGGCACCAAGTCGGCCAACTACCTCAAAGAGTATTACCCGCAAGCCGAGCGCATCGAGGTCGAGAAGAACCAGGAAATGTTCAACCTGGTTGAAATCGGCCGCGCCGACGCCGCCGTCACCGGCAAGCCGGCCGCCATCGAATACGCCAAGACCCGTCCCGGCATGAAGGTGCTCGACAAGCAGGTCAGCATCGAGTTGTACGGCTACGCCGTGCGCAAGGACCTGCCGCAGCTGACCGAAGAAATGAACGCCGCGCTCAAGAAGGTCAAGCTCGACGGCAGCTATGACAAGCTGGTGCAAAAGTGGCTGTCGTCGGCGGCCAAGTAATTCCATAGAAAAGCAGACGTAAGCAAGGAGATCAGATGAGCTTGGATTTTGTGCCCGTATTCGAGGGCTGGCCGGACCTGTTGCATGGCGCCATCGTGACGGTGGAAATCACCGCCATCTCGCTGGTGCTCGGTTGCTTTCTCGGCCTGCTGGTCGGCCTCGGCCGGCTGGATCGCAGCAAACGCCTGATCTATGGCATCTGCACTGCTTACGTCACCTTCATCCGCGGCACGCCGCTGCTGGTGCAGTTGTTCCTGCTGTTCTTCGGCCTGCCGCAATTCGACATCCTGCTGCCGGCTTTCCTGTGCGGCGTACTGGGCCTGGGCATCTACTCCGGCGCCTACGTGTCGGAGATCGTGCGTGGCGCCATCCAGTCGATCGACAAGGGCCAGATGGAAGCGGCGCGTTCGCTCGGCATGTCGTCGGGCAAGGCCATGCGCACCATCATCCTGCCGCAAGCCATCGTGCGCATGATTCCGCCGCTGGGCAATGAGTTCATCGCGCTGATCAAGAACTCGGCGCTGGTGTCGCTGCTGACCATCGCCGACCTGATGCACGAAGGCCAGAAAATCATCAGCGTGTCCTACCGTTCGCTGGAAGTCTATATCGCCGTCGCGCTGGTCTACCTGGTGCTGACCAGCCTCACCAGCATGGCCCTGCAGCGGGTCGAGAAACACCTGCGCGCAGGGGGAGCCGTCTGATGTCAGCACTTATGTCCGCACCTATGTCCGCACCCATGATCACCGTTTCCAAACTAGGCAAATCCTTCTCCGGCCATCGCATCCTGCACGGCATCGACCTCGAAGTCGCGGCCTCGCAAGTGGTCGTCATCATCGGCCCCAGCGGCTCCGGCAAAAGCACGCTGCTGCGCTGCTGCAACGGCCTCGAAGTGGCGGAAGAAGGCAGCATCTCGATCTGCAACCAGGACTTGCTGGTGGACGGCAAGATGATCGCCGACCATGCCCTCAACGACCTGCGCACCCAGGTCGGCATGGTGTTCCAGTCGTTCAACCTGTTCCCGCATCTGTCGGTGCTGGAAAACGTCACGGTCGGCCCGCGCAAGATCCGCGGCACGCCCAAGGACGAAGCCGACACGCTGGCGCGCGCACTGCTGGCCAAGGTCGGCCGACGTCGTCGTGGTGATGGACCAGGGCCGCA
>NZ_AJHH01000688.1 GCF_000256565.1 Herbaspirillum lusitanum P6-12
CGAAGTCGCCGACGTCGTCGTGGTGATGGACCAGGGCCGCATCGTCGAGGCCGGCAAACCCGAACAGATCTTCGTCAATCCGGTGCAGGAGCGCACCCGCAGTTTCCTGCAGGCGGTGTTGACCCGTAATAACTCAACGGCAGCATAGGACTTACTTGAGCATGAACCCCACTCTCTGGAACGGCCGCGTCGATCATGACAGCGCCGGCGACACCCGCCGCCTGCATCAACTGGTCGTGCCGTTCGGCAACGACGTCAAGGGCGGCGGTGCGCTGATCGGCTTCGCCAGCGACGAAGGCGTGCGCCGCAACCACGGCCGCGTCGGCGCCGCGCAAGGTCCGGACGCGATCCGCCGCATGCTGGCGAACCTGCCGGCGCATCGCATCACGCAACTGGCCGACGCCGGCAACATCGACTGCCACGACGGCAACCTTGAACAGGCGCAGCAACGACTGGCCGGCAAGATCGCCGACGTCATGGCGCAAGGCGTATTCCCGCTGGTGCTGGGCGGCGGCCATGAAGTGGCGTACGGCAGCTTCCTCGGCATCATGCGCCACCTCGGCCGCTCGATGTCGCAGCGCAAGCTGCTGATCGTCAACTTCGACGCGCACTTCGACCTGCGCGAAGCCGAACGCTCGACCTCGGGCACGCCGTTCAAGCAGATCGCCGAATGGTGCGAATGGGCCGACGTCGGTTTCCACTACCTGTGCTTCGGCATCAGCCAGCTCGGCAACACGCCGGCGCTGTTCACGCGCGCGCAGCAACTGGGCGTGGAATACGTCAGCGACACCGACGTCGCCACCCGCAGCCTGGCAGAACTCGACGCGCAATTGCGCCTGCGCCTGGAAGACGTCACCGACGTCTACCTGACCATCGACCTCGACGTCTTGCCCGGGGAAAAGGCGCCCGGCGTCTCGGCCCCGGCCGCCTTCGGGATGGCGCTGGAGAAAGTCGAAAAGCTGGTTTCCTCCATTCGCGCCAGCGGCAAACTGATCGCCGCCGACATCGCCGAATGCAATCCGGTCTACGACCGCGACGGCATGACCGCCAAGGTCGCCGCGCGTCTGGCGCACCTGATCCTGCAACCGGCATAGAATAGAGTGTGCTGCGCGCCTTGCGGCCGCAGCGACTTCACTGCCTTCTACTTTCCAACCGGCCTTATCCATGTCCGTCCTGATCCCGCAATCGCAACAACGCCTGATGCGCTGGAAAAACGGCGGCGGCATGACGTGCGAGATCCAGCGCTTTCCGCAGGACAGCTCGCTCGACTCCTTCGACTGGCGCGTCAGCGTCGCCACGGTACAGCAGGCCAATGAGTTTTCACTGTTCCCCGGCATCGATCGCTCGCTGGCGATCCTGGAAGGCAAAGGCATCCTGCTCGACGTCGCCGGCGAGCTTGGGGTCGAGCAACGTGAATTGACGCCGCGCGATCCGGTCTATCGCTTCGACGGCGAGACCGCGATCCACTGTACGCTGATCGGCGGCGGCATCGTCGACTTCAATGTGATGACCCGCCGCGCCGCTTGCACCCACACGCTGGAACAACTGACCATCACCAGACCCACGGTATTGCCGGCCGCCGGCGACACCGCACTGGTGTACGTCGTCAACGGCAATTGCCGCCTGGCCAACGAGACCAAGGTCCATGCCGGCGACGCCGTGCTGTTCCGCGATGCGGACGAAGAACGCCTGATGATTTCGGATGCGGCCGAGTTGCTGCTGGTGCAGTTGTACCGGCAGCCGCGCTAACCCCTCCGTCGTCGCTGCACTGATCCGCACCAAGCTGCATGCGTAATCTGTAATCTCCTTGCGAGATTACGCGCCCACAATCCCCGTACTTCCCATGATCGCCAGCGCCACCGCTTCGGCCACCTTGATGCCGTCGATGGACGCCGACATGATCCCGCCCGCATAACCGGCGCCTTCGCCGGCCGGATACAAGCCCTTGGTATTGAGGCTTTGCAGCGTGTCGTCGTTGCGGCGGATGCGCACCGGCGACGAGGTGCGCGTTTCGACGCCGGTCAGCACCGCGTCGTGCATCGCGTAGCCGCGGATCTGCTTGTCGAAGAACGGCAGCGATTCGCGGATGGCGTCGATGGCGTAGTCGGGCAGCGACTGATCGAGATCGCCCAGCAGCACGCCCGGCTTGTACGATGGGATCACGCTGCCGAGCTGGGTAGATGGTTTCTTCGCCAGGAAGTCGCCGACCAGCTGGCCCGGCGCGTCGTAGTTGCGGCCGCCCAGTTCATAGGCGCGCGACTCCCACTTGCGCTGGAATTCGATGCCGGCCAGCGGATGGCCGGGATAGTCGGCCGGCGAAATGCCGACCACGATGCCGCTGTTGGCGTTGCGCTCGTTGCGCGAATACTGGCTCATGCCGTTGGTGACCACGCGCTCCGGTTCCGAGCTGGCCGCCACCACGGTGCCGCCCGGGCACATGCAGAAACTGTAGACCGAGCGGCCGTTGGAGGCATGATGGACCAGCTTGTAGTCGGCCGCGCCGAGGATCGGATGGCCGGCGCTGGGGCCGAAGCGGCACTTGTCGATCAGCGACTGCGGATGTTCGGCGCGGAAGCCGATCGAGAACGGCTTGGCTTCCATGTAGACGCCGCGGTCGTACAGCATCTGGAAAGTGTCGCGCGCGCTGTGGCCGATCGCCAGCACGACGTGATCGGCCTCGATGTGCTCGCCGCCGGCCAGCGTCACGCCACGCACCTGGCCGTCTTCGATGACGAGGTCGTCAACGCGTTGCTCGAAGCGGAACTCGCCGCCCAGCGCGACGATTTTTTCGCGCATCAGCTGCACCATCTTCACCAGGCGGAAGGTGCCGATGTGCGGCTTGCTGACGTACATGATTTCCGGCGGCGCATCGGCGGCGACGAACTCGGTCAGCACCTTGCGGCCGTAATGCTTGGGGTCCTTGACCTGGCTGTACAGCTTGCCGTCGGAGAAGGTGCCGGCGCCGCCTTCGCCGTATTGCACATTCGATTCGGGCTTCAGTTCGCGCTGGCGCCACAGGCCCCAGGTGTCCTTGGTGCGTTCGCGCACGGTCTTGCCGCGTTCCAGGATCAGCGGGTTGAAGCCCATCTCGGCCAGGATCAGGCCGGCAAAAATCCCGCACGGGCCGGTGCCGATGACGATCGGACGCTTGCTCAGTCCAGCCGGAGCCCTGGCGACGAAATGGTAATTGGTGTCGGGTGTCGGCACGATGTTTTGCTTGCCCTTGTGCCTGGCCAGCACGGCGGCTTCATCGCGCACGTCGATACGGCATAGGTCAGCGTGACGGCGGATTTCTTGCGGGCATCGTAGCTGCGGCGAAACAGGCTCACGCTCAACAGGTCCGCATCGGCAACGCCGAGGCGCGCAAGGATGGCGGCGCGCAGGTCGGCTTCGGGATGGTCGAGGGGGAGTTGTATTTCAGTCAGTCGCAGCATGCAGAGTATTTCCGTGTAATCAGGCCATGCCGGGCGCACAGGCAGAGGGGCGAAATCCGGCGGCAGCCCGGCATTTTACTCCAGCCGCGCCCGGGCCGGCGCCATCGGTCACCACTGCGAGGCATGCTCATCCTGATACGCCAGCGCGGTCTTGCGACGCGAGCAACTTTCCCAGGCGGCGGTCAGGATCAGGATCGCCGCCGCCAAGCCGCCCACCATCAGCAGGTCGGTGACGTAGCCGAACGCCGCCAGCAAGGCCAGCAGCACCAGCCCGGCCAGATGCGACAGCGGCAGGCGGCGATACACCACCTTCTTGTAGACTGCGTTGCCCAGCAGATACAGCGCCGGACCGGCGATCAGCACCAGCAGCGAGGTCGGTCCGATGCGCTGGTCGGGATGCGCGATCACCAGTTCGGCGCCGACCGCCGAGACGATCACGCCGGCCACGATGATCACGTGGACATAATGGAAATACGCGCCGATGCGGCCCGGATCGCTGGAATGCACGATAGCGTCGCTGCCGTCCTTGCTGCTGGTGTCGAAGTACAGCCACCACATCGCCAGCGCGCTTGTTTTGGGGCCGGCGGGCCGGCGCCATCGGTCACCACTGCGAGGCATGCTCATCCTGATACGCCAGCGCGGTCTTGCGACGCGAGCAACTTTCCCAGGCGGCGGTCAGGATCAGGATCGCCGCCGCCAAGCCGCCCACCATCAGCAGGTCGGTGACGTAGCCGAACGCCGCCAGCAAGGCCAGCAGCACCAGCCCGGCCAGATGCGACAGCGGCAGGCGGCGATACACCACCTTCTTGTAGACTGCGTTGCCCAGCAGATACAGCGCCGGACCGGCGATCAGCACCAGCAGCGAGGTCGGTCCGATGCGCTGGTCGGGATGCGCGATCACCAGTTCGGCGCCGACCGCCGAGACGATCACGCCGGCCACGATGATCACGTGGACATAATGGAAATACGCGCCGATGCGGCCCGGATCGCTGGAATGCACGATAGCGTCGCTGCCGTCCTTGCTGCTGGTGTCGAAATACAGCCACCACATCGCCAACGCGCTGGCGAAGGTCACCACGAACGCCACCATCACGGGCGCCTCCCATTGCGTCGCGTGGGCCACGGTAGCGCCGGTGACCAGCAAGGCTTCGCCCAGCGCAACGATGACGAACAGCTGGCAGCGTTCGGCCAGGTGTCCGCCTTCGATGGTCCATTCGCGCGTGTCCGAACGTCCCAGCCCGGGCAGCGCGAAGCCGATCATCGGCGAAAAGTATTCACAGGCCACGGCGATGATCCACAGCGCCAGCCGGTACTCCGGCGACAGGCCGCCGGCGATCCAGAATACCGCCGAGATGAACAGCCAGCCGAACATGCGGCGGAAGTTGGGCGTCAGCGCGTGATCCTTGCCGAGGCAGCACAGCACGAACAGCGTGCGCCCGACCTGAATCGCTGCATAGGCGATGGCGAACACCAGGCCGCGCCCGTCGAAGGCTTCGGGAATCGCCGCCGCCATCAGCAGGCCAACCAGCATGATGGCGAACAAGAGGATGCGGATCTGCAGCGTTTCCGGATCGAACCAGTTGGTGACCCAGGAGGTGTATTGCCACGCCAGCCAGACCGCGAACCACAACACCAGCGTTTCGACGGCGCCGGCGACGGTGAGGTTTTCCAGGAGTCGGTGCGACAGCTGGGTCACCGCAAAGACGTAGATCAGGTCGAAGAACAGCTCCACGAAGGAGACGCGCGCCTCGTGTCCGTCGCGTACGCGCAGCAGGCCGGTGAGCGGCTTTTTTGCCGATGACGTGTTCATGTTCCCTCCCTGAATGACATGGGACTATCGTCGCACAGGCGCTCCGCCATGGACAAGGCGCACGGCTTCCGAAACGCCGTAACGACCTGCGACAGTTGCTTATATCTGACAGACGGCTGAAGGTGAATTTGTTCGAGGCGTTTTCGTTTGCGGTTTCGCGCCGGCTGGGGACGATAAATATCGGCGGCGATGGGGAAAGAAGAAAGAAGAAGGGCCTGCT
>NZ_AJHH01000689.1 GCF_000256565.1 Herbaspirillum lusitanum P6-12
CGCGCCGGCCGTCGCCAGCGCCAGGAACGGCGAGGCGGCTATCCAGCGGCGATAGTGTTCATCAATGTGATCCCGTTCCTTGACCAGCGAAGCCTGGGCCGGCTGGCCGAACAGCGCTTCCAGCGCAGCCACGGAAGTGATGTCGAATTGCGCGTCTGCCAACATGATGCGGTTCTCCCTGAGTGCTTAATTCTTTCTGTGCGCCTTGAGCGCAAATCGCGCCGGATCCAGCAAGGCCAGCAAGTCCTTGCCGAGCGGCGCCGGTTCGTCCTCCAGCGCGCACGCCACGATCTCGGCTGCCAGCGGGGCCCAGATCAGTCCGCGCGAGGCGTAGGCCAGCAAGCCGTACAGCTGCGGCCAGCGCGGCGCATCGCGCAGCTGGACTTCACCGCCCGCCGCCAGCGCCGCCTGATCGGGCAAGGCGCCCACCAGCGGCAACCGGTCGGCCGAGACGCAGCGGAAACCAACGCGCCCGCTCAAGCCATCCGGATCGATGTCGGGCGACACGCCCGGCAACAACTGCCGCAACTTGTCGAGATTGCCGGCGTGGCTGTCGGCGCGCAAGGCGGTGTCATGATTGTCGCGATCGTAGCTGGCGCCGACGCTGACCAGTCCGTTCACTGCGCCGGTCAGGTAGCCGTCGCCGCACAGTACGAACGGCAGATCCGGCAACGACGCCGCCGGCAAATGACTGACCTGTCCGCGTATCGTCTGCAGCGGCAACCCAGCCGCCTGCGCCAGTGCGGCCGACTGCATGCCGTTGGCAAGGATGACCACCGGCGCGGCGGCTGCCGCGGCAGCCATAGCTCGCGGACGGTT
>NZ_AJHH01000690.1 GCF_000256565.1 Herbaspirillum lusitanum P6-12
CGGCGGCGATGACGGCGCCGTCGGTATCGAGCGCCTGCCATTGCCCCTCAACACGGCGCAAGGAACTCACCTCTTTCCCGAAGCGGCTTTGCAAGCGATCGCCGCAAGCGCGCAGCATGGCTTCGCATACCGCCGCCGGACGCAGCCAGCCGCCGCGCGGAAAAAACCAGCCGCTGCCGGTCGGCATGCCGAGTCGCGCGCTCGCCTCCTGCGCCGGCAACCACTGTGCGTAGTCGCGCGGATAATTCCAGTGCTGCGCGGCCTGCCCGAATGCGTCGGCTTGTCCGGCATCGCGCGCCACTTGCAGCACGCCGCAGGTTTTGCCGATGGGTTGTCCGTGCGGATCCATCCCGAACACGCCGGCGCGCTTCCACGCCTGCTGCGCGAACAGGAAGGCCGCTCGCGTCAGGCGCGCGGTCGGATTGTCGTCGCGTGAGATCGCCGGCATATGGACGCCGGCAAGGTTGCCGGAGGCTTCCTGCGCGGCGTGCGCATGCCGCTCGATCAGCGTCACCTGCCAGCCGCGACGGGGGA
>NZ_AJHH01000691.1 GCF_000256565.1 Herbaspirillum lusitanum P6-12
CCAGGCCGGCGCCGATCACGAGCGCGCGGCGATCTTGCGGAACGGCGCGTTCGGCCACCTTCCAGCGCGGCGTGAAATGCGCGGTCAGCTTGTCGTCTTCATCCATCGTGAAACCTGCCGCAGCCAACTCAGCGGATGATGCGCGCCAGGCCCCGCCCATACGCAATTGCGCGCGCGGGGTCGCCAGTCGCGCCAGCCGTTTCAACTGCGGCGCGTTCCACATGGCGGCGTCCTGCAACAGGAACAGATCAACCCGCGCATCGACCTGCGCCAGGCTCGCGGCGACCTCACCGATGATCAGCGTCAGCACCACGCGGCCCTGCTCCAGCAACAGCCGATGATAGCCGGGCGTCAACGGCGGCGAGACGTTGGCAAGTTCGCCGGCGAGCGCATTGGTCGGCGCCATCGCACGCAATTGCTGCGCCGTCGGCAGTGCTGCATCGATCAGCAAATAATGCAGGCGCTGCGGCGTATCAACATCGTCGCCCTGCTCGCGCAATGCCGCCCACGCTTGCAGGAACGCATCGCTGTAGCCGGCCTGCAAAATGGTATAAACCGCCCGACCGCGCCAATGCCCGCGCAAGGCGGCGTCGGTGAAACTGGCGGAAGCAAAAGCGGCAGGTGTCATGCGGGCATCGAGGGTTCGGGAGCGGCCGTCGGCCGCAGCAGCAATATGATACGCTGTCCCTCCATCACGTTGCGGCAGCGCCGGCTTGGTTCAGTCCATCGCCGCCTCCGCCAGACCGCCGTTGGGGAACACCTGCCATGCCGCTTCGCCTGCCACCGCTTTCTTCCCTGCGCTTCTTTGAAGCCGCCGGCCGCCACCAGAGCTTCAAGCTCGCCGCCGCCGAACTCAACGTCACTCCCAGCGCCGTCAGCCACGGCATCGTCACGCTCGAACAAACCCTGGGCGTGGAATTGTTCATCCGCGCGCCGCGCCGCCTGACGCTGACCCCG
>NZ_AJHH01000692.1 GCF_000256565.1 Herbaspirillum lusitanum P6-12
AGCCGACGCTGGCGTCGCGCTGGCTGCTGCCGCGCCTGCAGGATTTCCGCACGCTGTGGCCGGATACCAACGTCACCGTCGACACTTCGCCGCGCCAGGTCAACTTGCCGACCGACGGCTTCGATTTCGCCATCCGCATGAGCCGCGCGCCAGTCGCCGATCCTTCCTGGCGCAAACTGTTCGGCGAGCAACTGGTGCCGGTCTGCAGCCCGCGATCTCGCCAGCGGCGTGCTGGTCGAACT
>NZ_AJHH01000693.1 GCF_000256565.1 Herbaspirillum lusitanum P6-12
CTGGTCGATCGCGATCTCGCCAGCGGCGTGCTGGTCGAACTGAGCAAAGAACTGCACACCGGCTTGGTCGACGCCGAAACCGCCTACTGGCTGGTCAGCACCGAAGACGCCGCCGAACGCGCCGACGTGGCCGGCTTCAGGAACTGGCTGCTGGGCGAAGCGCGGGAGTCGGTGCACGCCGGTTAGCCGCTCAGGTCTTCTCGACGGCATGAGTGAGCCAGACTCACTCATCGTCAAAATCCTTTCCTTTGTCGCCGGGTTGCGCCGCTGCTAATGTGCGGTTCTGTGATCGCAACGGAGGCATCCATCATGTCCGCAACCAGCCAGCCGACCCCGGCTCACCTTTCCCGCGCCGGCAATCCCGCGCTGTGGGTCGTCATCGCCGCCGCACTGGTGCTCAGCGTCGTCATGGGCACGCGCCAGACTTTCGGCCTGTACATCAATCCGTTTTCCTACGACCGCGGCTTGCCGGTGACGGTGATCGCCTTCGCCATCGCCCTGCACAACCTGGTGTGGGGCTTCGCGCAGCCGTTCGCCGGCGCCGCCTCGGACCGCTACGGCGCCACGCCGGTGGTGGCGTTCGGCGCCGTCACCTTCGCCGCAGGCCTGGCGTTGGCGGCGGTCGCGCCGTCCGGCCTGCTGCTGATCATCGGGCTGGGTCTGCTGGTCGGCATCGGCATCAGTTGCACCAGCTTCGGCGTGGTGCTGGCCTCGGTCGGCCGCGTCGCCACGCCGCAGCAGCGCAGCATGGCGATGGGCATCGCCAGCGCCGGCGGTTCGCTGGGCCAGGTGTTGCTGGTGCCGCTGGCGCAAACGGTGCGTGAAAGCACGGGCGTGTCGGCCTCGCTGTTCGTGCTGGCCGCCATCGCGCTGGCGATCGCGCCGGCCGGCCTGATCCTGGACCGGGGTCGCAAGAAATCGTCTGCATTTTCATCTTCCCCGGCAACGCATCCCGCCGCCGAACCGCCCGCCTCTTCGCTCAAGGAAGTGCTGACCCTGGCCGGCCGTCATCACGGTTATCGCCTGCTGACCATCGGCTTCTTCACCTGCGGTTTCCAGTTGGCCTTCATCGGCACCCACTTGCCCGGCTACCTGACGCTGTGCCACATGCCGCTCGGCCTGGGGGCGACGGCGCTGGCGCTGATCGGCCTGTTCAACATGGCCGGCAGCTGGGGTTGCGGCTGGCTGGGCGGACACTTTCGCCAGCAGTATGTATTGGGCTGGCTGTACCTGGTCCGCAGCGGCGCCATCGCCGCCTTCCTGGCGCTGCCCAAGACCAGCGCCTCGGTCATGGTGTTCGCCGCCGTGATGGGATTGACCTGGCTCGGCACGGTGCCGCTGACCAGCGGACTGGTGGCGAAAGTATTCGGCACGCGCCACCTCGGCACGCTGTTCGGCGTGTGCTTCCTGAGCCACCAGATCGGCTCTTTCCTCGGCGCCTGGCTGGGCGGCTACATGTTCGACCTGACCGGCTCGTACACGATGGTGTGGGGTGCGACGGTGGCGGCCGGCGTGCTGGCGGCGCTGCTGCACTTCGCCATCAACGACCAGCCGGCCGACGACAACCCGGGCATGCTGGCGGGGGCGCTCAGCTGAAAACCGGCAGGTAGGACGCAGTGCATGCAACGCATGCGCGGCCGTGGAAAAACCGGGTGCGGCAAAACCCTTTAAAATCGTCCGCACCCGTCATCCCAGCCGCTCGCGCCAACTACATGCTCGCCATCTTCAATGTCGTCTTTCCGGTTTTTGCACTGATCTTCCTCGGCTACCTGTGCCGCAAGCGCAATATCCTCAGCGTCAACGCCGCCAGCGAGCTGAACCGCTTCGTCATCTACCTGGGACTGCCGGCGCTGCTGTTCGATTCGATTGCGCGCCTGACCCCGGCCGACTTCAGCAACCTGCGCTTCATCGCGGTGTTCGCCATCGGCATTGCGGTGGTGTTCGTGCTGACCGCCTGGATCAAGTATCGCCAGGGCGCGGCGGCCGGCGACATCATCATCGACAGCCTCGGCACGTCGTACGCCAACGTCGGCTTCATCGGCATCCCGCTGTGCTATCTGGCCTTCGGTCATGATGGCCTGCCGCCCTCGGTGATCGCCATGGTGATGACCGCCTGCCTGCTGTTCGCCATCGCCATCGTGTTGCTGGAAATCTGCCTGCATGCCGAAAAGCACATCGGCCGCAGCCTGCTCAAGACCGGCAACTCGCTGATCCGCAATCCCATCCTGATCGCACCGATACTGGGCAGCCTGGTCGCCGCCAGCGGCTATGTGTTGCCGACCGGCGTGCAGCAATTGTTCAAGTTGCTCGGCGCGGCCGCCAGTCCCTGCGCGCTGGTGTCGCTGGGCCTGTTCCTGGCGCAGCCGATCGACAATAAACAGGCCGGTTCGGTGAGCCTGCTGGTCGGTTTCAAGTTGCTGCTGCATCCAGCCGTCACGGCGCTGTTCGCCTATTGGATCCTGCCGCTGCCGAAGATGTGGGCCGACACCGCGCTGCTGTTGTCGGCCATTAATATCGGCACCGGCCCGTTCATGCTGGCCGAGCTGTACCGGCGCGAAGCGGCGCTGATGTCGCGCGCCATCCTGATTTCCACCACCACTTCGCTGCTGACGATCACGCTGATCCTGGCGTGGATCGCGCACTAAGGAAACCATCCGCATGAAAATCCAGATCGCTTCCGACCTGCATCTTGAACGCATGATGCCGTCGTTCCCCCACTACCGCGCAATCGAACCGACCGATGCCGACCTTCTCATCATCGCGGGCGACATCCACAACGGCGATGCGGCGATTGCCGCCTTCGCCGACTGGCCGGTGCCGGTGCTGTACGTGCACGGCAACCATGAGGCCTATCACGCACAATATCCGCAAGTGGTCGACGACATCGGTCGCCGTGCGCAAGCCTCGGGCGAGCGCATGCGCCATCTTGAGAATTCGGTGGTGATCGAAGGCGGCGTACGCTTCCTCGGCTGCTGCCTGTGGACCGACTACGCGCTGCAACAAGAAGGGACGCCATCGCTGACACCGGACGCCGCGATGGAACAGGCCGGCAACATCCTGTTCGACCATCGCGTGATCACCATGCCGGGCGGCGCGCTGTTCACGCCGCAGGATGCACTGCAATTGCATCAAGGTTCGCGCGCCTGGCTGGAGCAGCAACTGGCGCAAGCCTTCGACGGCAAGACCGTGGTGATCACGCACCATGGTCCGCATCCGCACTCCATCCATGAACGTTTCGCCGGCTCGCCCCTGAACCCCGGCTTCATCAGCGACCTCACGCCGTTGCTGGCGCAGGCGGATTTGTGGGTGCATGGCCACGTGCATGACAGTTTCGATTACACGGTCGCGGGTTGCCGCGTCGTGACCAATCCGCGCGGCTATGCGCTCAACCTGAAACAGGCGGCGACGCTCGATGACATCGAGTGGGAGAACCCGGCCTTCGATCCGCAACTGGTGATCACGATCTAGCGCGAGCTGAATGCCGGGCACCGTGATCGCCGCATCGTCGGCGTCGCGCCTCACGGAACCGGGCGCGCCGCAATGCAAAACGCGCCACAAAATGCGGCGCGTTGTTGTGTCCTGCAGAAAAATTTACCGAGAGGGCCAATGCTGCGACTGCGGCATGTTTACCACGCAGACTTCTTGTCCGGCGTCTGACGTTGCTCCGACTCAATCGCCTGCGCCTGCATGAATGCCGTGAAGGAGCGTTCGATGGTGGCGCGCTCGATGTCCTTGGTGATGAACACGATGCGCGTGCGGCGATCTTCCGACGGCCAGGCCGGCAGCGTCACGGTCGGGTGGAAGATGTGCTGCACGCCGTGGATCACGGTCGGCTTGTCTTCGCCGGCGAGATTGACGATGCCCTTGATGCGCAGGATGTTCTGGCCCTTGAAACCAACCAGCAGGCTCAGCCATTCATCGAACAGATGCGGCTCGATCGGTTTGTCGAAACTGAAACAGAAGGCGCGGATGTGATCGTCATGGCGGTTGATGTCGTGGCCGTGGCCTGCATGTCCATGCTTGTGACCGTGATCATGACCGTGATG
This sequence comes from Herbaspirillum lusitanum P6-12, assembly GCF_000256565.1. Lineage (GTDB taxonomy): Bacteria > Pseudomonadota > Gammaproteobacteria > Burkholderiales > Burkholderiaceae_D > Herbaspirillum > Herbaspirillum lusitanum. The sequence continues at coordinate 4,047 of NZ_AJHH01000693.1, forward strand.
ATGATGGCCGTGTGCATGATCGTGGTCGTGCGGCGGTTCATACGCTTCTTCGCTGAGCCAGCGTTCGACGTCGGGCGTCTTGTCGGCGGTGCGGAACAGGCCGGCGTCGAGCAATTGTTGCGGCGCTACCCGGCCTTGCTGCGACAGGATTTGTTGCGCGCCCGGATTGATCTGCTTCAGGCGCGCCTGCAGATCCTGCAGTGCGGCCGGGTCGGCCGCATTGGCCAGATCGCTCTTGGTCAGCAGCAAGCGGTCGGCCACGGCGGCCTGTTGCACCGCTTCAATATGGTTGTCCAGGGTGGCGTTGCCGTTGACCGCATCGACGGTGGTGATGACGCCGTCGAGCCGGTACTTCGACGCAATGAAATTGTCGGTCATCAAGGTATGCAGGATCGGGATCGGCGAGGCCAGTCCGGTGGTCTCGATGATGACGCGGTTGAACTTGCGCTTGCCGCCTTCGGCGAAACGCCAGGTGATGTCCTTGAGGGTCTTCTTGAGGTCGCCGCGGATGGTGCAGCACAGGCAGCCGCTGCTCATCTCGACCACGACTTCATCCTGGCTGTGTGCGACCAGCAGGTGGTCGAGGCCGATTTCGCCGAATTCGTTGATGATGACCAGCGTGTCCTTCAGCTCGGGCTGGGCCACGAGATGGTTCAGCAGCGTGGTCTTGCCGCTGCCGAGGAAACCGGTCAGCAGCGAAATCGGGATCAGTGCGGGGGCGTCTTGTGTCATGGCGAGGCCGGCGTCAGTCATTGTCGTGCGACGGCAGCAGATGGCCCAGCTTGGCGGCCTTGGTGCGCAGGTAGCGGATGTTGAACGGATTGCGATTTTCCACCAGCGGCACGCGTTCCAGCACTTCGATGCCGTTTTCCACCAGGGCGTTGACCTTGCGCGGATTGTTGGTCATCAGGCGCAGGCCCTTGATGCCGAGATGACCGGCCATTGGCACCACCATGGTGTAGCGCCGCATGTCGGCCGGGAAGCCCAGTTGCAGGTTGGCCTCGACCGTGTCGGCGCCGCCGTCCTGCAGATGGTAGGCGCGTACCTTGTTGAGCAGGCCGATGCCGCGGCCTTCCTGGCGCAGGTAAAACACCACGCCGCGTTTTTCCTTGGCGATGCGCCGCAGGGCGGCTTCAAGTTGCGCGCCGCAATCGCAGCGCTGGCTGAACAACGCATCGCCGGTCAGGCATTCGGAATGCACGCGCGCCAGCACCGGTTCGCCGTTGCCGACGTCGCCCAGCGACAACGCCAGGTGTTCCTTGCCTGAAACATGGTCGACGAAAGCGTGCAGTTGGAAAGTGGCCCACGGCATCGGCAATGCGCAGGAGCTGACGAATTCCAGGTTTTCTTCCGGAATGACGACGTCGGTTTCGATGTTTTCTGGTGACGACATGATGAACCTATGTAATTGCCTGGCGCCGCAACGGACGCATTGGGCACAGCCGCGTATCTTACAACGCGGCTCCAATTATTTCAGGCCGGCCACGCGGTTCTTCAAGCCCGGCCGGGTGTTTTTTGTCACAAACCCTGTAAACGCAAGCGCGGCCCGAAGGCCGCGCTTGCTTCACCACGATATGCGATCAATCAACGATCGCGATTCTTGCCCGGCAGCAAGCGCACCAGCAAGGCGCTCAGGGAAGCCACCGTTGCCAGACCGACCACGCCGATCCAGCCCCATTGCGCCAGCAACAGGCTGCCCAGCGCAGCGCCGGCCGCCATGCCGACGAACATGCCGACGAACAGCACGGCGTTGAGACGGCTGCGGGCGCCCGGCTCAATGCTATAGACGATGGTCTGGTGCGCCACCAGCGTGGCTTGCACGCCGAGGTCGAAGCCGATCGCGGCCAACGCCAGCAACCACAACTGACCGCTGGCCGAGAAGGCTGGACCAGACGCCATCGCCACGAAGGACAGGATCGCCAGGCCAATGCCCAGACGGGTCACCAGCTCAGGACCTTTCTTGTCCGAGATGCGCCCTGCCAAGGGTGCGGCCAGTGCACCCGCTGCGCCTGCCAGGCCGAACGCGCCGGCCGCTGCGCTGCCGAGGTGGAACGGCGCGCCGTGCAGCATCACCGCCAGGGTCGACCAGAAGGCCGAGAAGCCGACCGACAGCAAGCCTTGCGCCAGCGCGGCGCGGCGCAGCGCCCCATGCTTCTTGAACAAGGTCGCCAGCGAAGCCATCAACGCGCCATACGACAGGTGCGTCGTCGGATGGAAGCGCGGCAGGCCGCGCCAGGCGGCGATGCCGATCAGGGCGATGCTGACCGAGGCCGCCACGAACATGCTGCGCCAGCCGAAATGCTCGGCGACGAAACCGCTCAGCACGCGCGACAGCAGGATGCCGAGCAGCAAGCCGGTCATCACTGTGCCGACCACCTTGCCGCGGTTCTGTTCGGAGGCCAGCGTGGCCGCCGCCGGGACGATGTCTTGCGCCAGCGTCGCCGACAAACCGATCGCCAGGCTGGCGACCAGCAGGACGGCGATGCCGGACGACGCGCCGGCCAGCAGCAAGGCGCCGGTCAGCA
>NZ_AJHH01000694.1 GCF_000256565.1 Herbaspirillum lusitanum P6-12
CGCCGGACGACAGCAGCAGCATCAGCGAGGCCGGCAGCGCGTTGACGGGCGCGGTTGCAGGCGCCGCAGCAGCCGCAGCCGCCGCACTTGTATGCGTATTCTGAATGGAAGACATGATGGCTATCCCTTTTAATGTTTGACGGGGTGGAGTTTGCGCGCCATTGCTGCGCTGCGGTAGTGGCATGGCGTGCAGAATTGTTATACGCTGTACGTATGAGCAAAGCGACCATCTCGGCTCCCGCCGCCCTTCCGCCTTCTTCCAGCGCTGCAGACCGCATCGAGCTGATTCAGACCTTCGTGCGCATCGTCCAGGCCGGCAGCCTGTCGGCCGCTGCCAGCCAGCTCGGCACCACGCAACCGACCATCAGCCGCCGCCTGCAGTTGCTGGAGCGCTCGCTGGGCGTACGCCTGTTGCAACGTTCCACCCATGCGATGAAGCTAACCGAAGACGGCGAGCGTTGCTACGAGCGCGCGCTTGACCTGCTGGCCGGCTGGGAATCCTTCCAGTTCGATGTGCGCGGCGCCGGCGTTGAGGCCGGGGGCTCGCTGCGCGTGGTGGTGCCGAACGCCTTCGGACAACGGCAACTGATCGCGCCGCTGGCCGAGTTCATGCGGCGTCATCCCGCGATCACGGTGGAATGGCTGCTGTACGACCGCGTCGCCGACTTCATCGCGCACGGCATCGACTGCGCGATCCAGGTCGGCGAAGTCAGCGACCCTGCCGTGGTGGCGATCCGCCTGGCCGAAGTGCCGCGCATGGTGGCGATCGCGCCGGCCTTGCTGGCGCAGTATCCGACCCCGACCCATCCACGCGACCTGGCGGCGATGCCGTGGCTGGCGATCCCGCAGTTCTATCGGCGCGACGTCACGCTGAAAAATACCGCCACCGGCGAAGTCGCCGAGGTCGCTTTCCAGCCGCGCCTCAGCTCCGACAGTTTGTATGCGCTGACCAATGCGGCGGTGGAAGGCGTCGGCCTGATGCTCGGTTCGGCCTGGCTGCTGGCGGAACACATGGAACAAGGCCGGCTGGTGCCGCTCTTGCCCGGGTGGGAAGCAGCGCCGCTGCCGGTGTCGATCATCTATCCGTATGCACGCTTCTATCCGGCGCGGCTGCGCTACTTCATCGACACCATGCGCGAGGCGATGCCGGCGGCGGTGGGCAGCGCGGCACGCTGGCCGGCGCGGTGATTACTTTGCCGGCGCCGGAGTGCCGGGAATACCGGGAATGCCGACGCGAATCAATTCCGAAAAGCGCGCATCGTTCCCCGCCGCCAGCGCACGTTCGGTAATACGCCCGCGCGCATGCAGCGCGGCGTAGTCGAATCCCGGCGTCAGGCCGCCGACGTCGTATGCATATTCGGCCAGGTAACCCGAAGCCAGCAGGCGATAATCGAACGGCAATTGCGGATTGATCGCGCGCGCCAGGTCGAACACGATGGTCGTGCAATTGCTGGTCAGGGTGTTGTAGAAGGCCGGTTCGCGTTCGAGCCTGGCCGCTTCGCCGGCATAGCCGACAAACAGCTTGCGCAAGGTGGCCGGCGCCACCTGCAGGCGATACAAATACACGTCTTCACCGCGTACATTGCTGCGCACGCGCACGATGTCGCGCTCGTCGCTGGCCACCAGCACGGTCTCGAACTTGCGGAAGAAACCGCCCAGCGCCGAAAAACTCTCGCCTTTTTCCTTGCGGATCTCCACCGAAAACGTCAGGTAGCGGCCGTCGTCGAAACCGAACGACACCAGCGTGTGCGCAATCGCCGGCCCCATCCAGTACGACAGCACCAGGTCGGCCGTGACCAGGTGGTCGAGATCGTAGTCGCGGGTTTCCCAGCGCACGGTGTAGTCGGTCTCGCTGCGCCAGTCGAAGTTGCGCACGTTGGTCAGGCGCGCGTGGTTGCCGTCGATGTCGATATGCAAAAGACGCGCAACGTCGTCGGCCCAGACGCGGTCATGCGAGGGCTTGAGCGTGCTCCACCAGCCCAGCATGCCGGCGCACAGCACGGCAAACCCCAGCAGCGGCCGCCAGCGTCGGCGCCACAGGCCGTGCAACGCCGCCAGCACCGCCAGCGCAAGCACTGCGACCGCGACGGTACGGATCTGCGCCGGCGCCTGCAACTGATACCACAGGGCAAAGCCGGCCCATACGCCGGCCAGCGTGGTCGACACGCTGAGCAAGAGACACAGCGCGATGAAGAAAAATGTGCGGACGCGGCCGCCCTTGCCGTTCATGCGATTCACTGCCGCCGCATCACCATCTGCACCGAGCCCTGCCCGTGGCATTCGAAAGCCAGCGAGACGTCGGTCAGCAGCTTGGCCGAGCAGGTGGTCTGCTGGTCGAGCCAGCTCAGCGTGCTGCCGCTGACGGTGCCGCTGGCGCTGATCGGTACGGTCGGAAAGTTGCCTTCCATGGTGCCGGTGATGGCGGCCTTGCCGGCGGCAGTGGTGGCGAAGCTCAAGGTCCAGCGTTGCGCCGAGCCGAAGGAGTTGTTGCCTGCGCCGGCCCACTGGCCGTCAAACAGCGTCGGCTTGAGTTCGATGTTCTCGGGCTTCTTTTCGACCGGCGCCGGCGTCATGGCGACTTGCTTGCATACCTGGCAACTGATCTCGGTGATGTTGGCGCGGCTGATCTGCTTCTGGCCCCAGATGGTGTCGGCGCCGGTATTGCCGTTGACCAGCACGTTGAAATACGGCGTGCCGTCGACGTGATAGTTGACCTTCGAGCAAGCCGGTGCGGAAGAAGTGAAACGCAGTTCGGACGCATACGAACCGAGAGTGGTCGCCTCCACCGGCTTGACCGCGATCGAGGCCGAACACGTGCCGGCGCTCTGCTGGCAATCGCAGCTCGGTTCGGCCGCGTGCGCGGCGTGCGCAGAGAGGAAACGGCGATGACTGCCGCCAGCATCAGGGCAGTCCTATATGCGCACTGAGCACTATGAGATCGCTTGATCCGATAGAACAATTCCATCATCGTTGACTCCCCCTTTTTTGGATGCCTGCCCTCCGAGGCTGACACTTTTGGCTTGCGACACGGTGCGGCCATGGTACACCGCGGTGCCGCCGATACCGTACGCCGCACGGGCTGCTGCGTCGGATCGCATGATGCCGGACGGCATCTTCAAGCTGAACACATGCTGAGAAAAACCTGACGCCCGCATGACTGGATTGTCATATGTTCGTCATGCTTCTGTCCGACAGCGCGGCGCAGAATGTGTTCCACGATGGCCGCAGCCCCCTCTTCAGCTTTACTCTTCAGCCATGCGGTCTGCATGGCTGACTGCGGTCGTCGCCTGACTTTTTTTGGAGAACACACCATGCGTAAATTATCCCTCGCCTTCGCCGTCCTGGCCCTCACTTCCGCTGCCGGCGCCTACGCCGAAGTCCCCTATCCGGCCGATCAACCATTTGTTTCCAGCGTCAGCCGCGCCGAAGTCAAACAGGAACTGATCCAGGCCGAGCAGCAAGGCCAGATCGCGGACGGCGACAACTATCCCGTCGCCATGCCGGCATCGTCGCACCTGAGCCGCCAGGACGTGCGCCATGACTTGCAGCACGCGCACAACATGCATGACGACGCCACGTACGCCGGCGCGTGATGCCCTTCGGTAATCACTAGTGGCAACGCCGGCTTTGCTGCGCACGATGCGAAACCGGCAAGCGACGCCAGCGGCGTGAATAGCGCGCCGAAAATGAAAAAGCGGACCTGCCGTACTGCGCAGATCCGCTTTTTTTTCACCTTGCTTCCGCCCTGCTTCGGGCTGATTTCAGGCTTGCTTCGAACTTGTTTACTTCACCGAAGCCAGCGCTGCATTGAGCGTGGCGCTCGGACGCATGACTTCGCTGACCTTCTTCGGATCGGCCATGAAGTAGCCGCCGATGTCGACAGGATTGCCTTGCACTGCCTTGAGTTCGGCGGTGATCTTGGCTTCGTTCTCGGCCAGCGTCTTGGCCAGCGGCGCAAACTTGGCAGCCAGTTCCGCGTCTTCCTTTTGCGCTGCCAGTTCCTGCGCCCAGTACATGGCCAGGTAGAAGTGGCTGCCGCGGTTGTCCAGCTCGCCGGTCTTCGGCGATGGCGACTTGTTGTTGTCCAGCAGCTTGCCGGTGGCATCGTCGAGCGCCTTGCCCAGCACTTGCGCCTTCTTGTTGCCGGTCTTGATGCCCATGTCTTCCAGCGACACCGCCAGAGCCAGGAACTCGCCCAGCGAATCCCAGCGCAGGTGGTTTTCACCGACCAGCTGTTGCACGTGCTTGGGCGCCGAACCGCCAGCACCGGTTTCGAACATGCCGCCACCAGCCATCAGCGGGACGATCGACAGCATCTTGGCGCTGGTGCCCAGTTCCATGATCGGGAACAGGTCGGTCAGGTAGTCGCGCAGGATGTTGCCGGTCACCGAGATGGTGTCGAGACCCCGAATCACGCGTTCCAGCGTGTAACGCATGGCGCGCACTTGCGACATGATCTGGATGTCCAGGCCCTTGGTGTCGTGATCCTTCAGGTAGGTCTCGACCTTCTTGATCAGTTCGGCTTCGTGCGGACGGTACGGGTCGAGCCAGAACACGGCCGGCATGCCGGAGTTGCGGGCGCGGGTGACGGCCAGCTTGACCCAGTCGCGGATCGGCTCGTCCTTGACCTGGCACATGCGCCAGATGTCGCCTTGCTCGACGTTTTGCGTCAGCAGGACTTCGCCTGTTGCCAGGTCGACGATGTTGGCGACGCCGTCTTCAGCGATTTCAAATGTCTTGTCGTGCGAGCCGTACTCTTCCGCCTTTTGCGCCATCAGGCCGACGTTGGGCACGGTGCCCATGGTGGTCGGATCGAAGTTGCCGTTGGTTTTGCAGAAGTTGATGACTTCCTGGTAGATGCGGGCGAAGGTGCTTTCCGGAATCACTGCCTTGGTGTCTTGCGGCTTGCCGTTGGCGTCCCACATCTTGCCGCCGATGCGGATCATGGCCGGCATCGAGGCGTCGACGATCACGTCGTTCGGTGCGTGCAGGTTGGAAATGCCCTTGGCCGAGTCGACCATCGCCAGCGACGGACGGTGTTCGTGACAGGCGTGCAGGTCACGGATGATTTCTTCCTTCTTCGAGGAAGGCAGGGTCTCGATTTTTTCGTACAGGTTGACCAGGCCGTTGTTGACGTTCACGCCCAGTTCATCGAACAGCTTGCCGTGCTTGGCAAATGCTTCCTTGTAGAAAATCTTGACGGCGTGGCCGAACACGATCGGGTGCGAGACCTTCATCATGGTCGCCTTGACGTGCAGCGACAGCATGACGCCGGTCTTGCGTGCATCTTCGAACTGCTCTTCGTAGAACTCGCACAGCGCCTTCTTGCTCATGAACATGCTGTCGATGATTTCGCCGGCCTTCAGGGCGACCTTTGCCTTCAACACCGTGGTCTTGCCGCTCTTGCCGATCAGTTCCATCTTGACGTCGCGTGCGGCGCCGATGGTCATGGATTTTTCACCGTGGTAGAAGTCGCCGTGGGTCATGTGCGCAACGTGCGAGCGCGATGCCATGCTCCACTCGCCCATGCTGTGCGGGTGCTTGCGGGCGAAGCGCTTGATCGATGCCGGCGCGCGGCGATCGGAATTGCCTTCGCGCAGGACCGGATTGACGGCGCTGCCGAGCACTTTGGAGTAGCTCTTCAGGATTTCTTTTTCTTCGTCGGTCTTCGGATCTTCCGGCAGGTCCGGGATCGCGTAGCCGCGCGATTGCAGTTCGCGGATCGCGGCTTGCAGCTGCGGCACCGAGGCGCTGATGTTCGGCAGCTTGATGATGTTGGCGCTTGGATCTTGCGTCAGCTTGCCCAGCGCGGCGAGGTTGTCGGGAACGCGTTGTTCGGGCGTCAGACGGTCCGGGAATTCGGCCAGAATCCGCGTGGCCACCGAGATATCGCTTTCAACGACGTTGACGCAGGCCGAATTGCCGCTGCGCCAGGCCAGGATCAGGTCCGGTTTGAGGGTAAGGATTTTTTCGATGTCGACCGCGCTGATGCGGCCGACCGAGACCGCTTGCAACGCGGCCGGAGGATAGTTGCTGTAGTTGCTCACGCCGATCACATACGGTCCGGCGCCGGCGGCATAGAGCAATTCGGTGGTGTGCGGCGAGAGGCTGACGATGCGGCGCGCGGGTTTGTCGAGGCGGATGTCGTTGCCGAAATCATCGGTGACGGTGATGCTTGCGGCGGCGTTGCCTGCACAAAGCAACGCAAGCACCGCCGGCAGGGCGGACCGCAGCGGCGTCTGCCAATGACGCATCAGACTTCGAGATTGTCGATCAGGCGCGTCTTGCCGAGTTTGGCGGCGGCGACCACGACCAGTTGTTCGCCCTGCGCCAGATCGCCGGCGGACGGCGGTTGCAAGTCGTTGCGCTTGCGGATCGAGATGTAATCGGGCTGCCAACCGCGCTGCGCCAGCGCATCCATGGCCTTGCGTTCCAGTTTGGAGATGTCCAAGTGGCCGCTGCGCACTTCGTCGGCGACCTGGTTGAGCACCTTGTACAACTCGGGCGCTTCGGTGCGCTCATCGGCCGACAGGTAGCCGTTGCGCGAAGACAGCGCCAGGCCGTCGTCGGCGCGCCAGGTTTCGGCGGCGATGATTTCGGTGAACGTCCTGATGATGGGCAGCAGAGAGTAGGTCGCCAGCAGCGGCGCCTCATCAGTCAGCGTATAGATGATGGTGGAGTTATCAGTAGTCACGGTGATGTCCTTGCGGGGTTGGTGTTTGATGAGCCGTCTCGGAGGCTGCCGCACCATCAAGGGGGCCGGACAAGGCGAAGCGGACGATACGGGTAGTACCTGGCTTGCCTGCCCGACGGCGCAATGCGTCGGATTGATGTTGCAACAACTTCGTATTGTATTGGTACTTCCTTTCATGAACCTGTAAGGAAGCAGAGGCCGTTCCTGCTGCCACTGCCTGAGCACCAACACAAAAACAACCGGTATTTTAGCCCGAAACCGCCGAAAACCGGTGACGACCGGGCCCGATGGCTTCGAAGCAAGCCTTGCCGGAATGCATCTTCAGGGCCGCATTATCCGAACGAAGCCGTCAACGACGTCCAGATCCGGCCAAACCACCGCTATTTCCAGCCAGTCCGCCGTCTCCAAAAACCTCGCCGCCGTCCTTGTCCGTATAGCACGCCAGATTGGCAGCAATCCACGCCAGGCCCGGCTTGAGCGGACGCGGCGCAGCACCCAGAATGGAATCTTCGAAGCCCCACCCGATTCAACCCGACCGTTCAACCCGACTTTTCAACCGGAATACATCATGACCCTCAACATCGGCGACGTCGGGTTTTTTC
>NZ_AJHH01000695.1 GCF_000256565.1 Herbaspirillum lusitanum P6-12
GGCCGGGCGCCGGCGCGGCCTCAGATTCGACCCGGAACTGCTGTACTGCGGCTGCATGTTCCACGACATGGGCCTGAGCCACAAGCACAGCAGCGCCTGCGAGCGCTTCGAAGTCGACGGCGCCAACGCCGCGCGCGACTTCCTCGACAGCCGCGGCATCGCGCAAGGCGACATCGACACCGTGTGGAATGCCATCGCGCTGCACACCACGCCCGGCATCCCCCAGCACATGCACCCGGTGGTGGCGCTGGTAACGGCCGGCGTGGAGATGGACGTGCTGGGCATGAAGTACGAGGAATACAGCGATGCCGAACGCGAAGCGGTGGTGCTGGCGCACCCGCGCGGCGGCAATTTCAAGGAAGACATCATCCAGACTTTCTACAACGGCATCCGCCACAAACCCGCCACCACCTTCGGCAACGTCAAGGGCGACGTGATCGCCGACAAGGAGCCGGCGTTCACCCCTGGCAACTTCTGCAGCGTCATCCGCAATTCGGCGTGGGTTGCCTGAGTCGACCTCAGTCGGCAGTCGCGGGCAGCGCCGCGACGATGCTGCGGAAAGCCGCCACCGTCAGCGCCTCGTCCTGCTCGTTGCCGTGGTCGCTGAGCTTGACGATGACGGTGTCGCTGACCGGATCGATGTAAACATACTGGCCGTGGATGCCGATCGCGGTGTAGTCGCGCGGCGCACTGCCGCCATCGCGGGCGGCGGGCTGGCGCGGTAACCACCAGCCACGGCCATAGGCGAAATCGGCATCGGCGGCGCCGACTTCCGGCGGCCGTTGCATCCACGCCGCAGGCAACACCTGGACATTGCCGGCGCGGCCCTGGCGCAAATGCAGCAAGCCGTAGCGGGCGAAATCGACGGCGCGCGCATTGACGCAGCAAAAGCTTTTTTCCACGCTGTGCTTCTTGTTGTCGACGCTCCAGCCGGCACCGTAGGCCGCCCCCATCGGCTGCCACAGCTTGCGCTCCAGGTAGCGCGTGAGCGGCTCGCCGGTAGCCGCCGACAGCACCATGCCGAGCAGCAGGTAATCGACGCTGCGGTAGGCGAAGCCCTGCCCCGGCGTAAACGCGGTCTTGTCCAGCCCGCGCATGAAACGATTCAGGTCGGTGGTGATGTACATGAAGGCGATCTGTGAAAACGCGCTGTCGTACTTCTCTTCGACGCGGATGCCGGAATGCATGTTGAGCAGGTCGTCGACGGTGACCGCCGCAAATTTCTCCGGCAAATCCGGCAGGTACTTGCGCACCGGATCGGACAGCGCCGCAATCTTGCCCTCGGCCAGCGCCACGCCAACCAGGTCCGACAGCATCGACTTGGCCACCGAATACGACGGGAACACCGCGGCGCGTTGCCCACCCTGCGGATAGTGCTCATAGACCAGGCGGCCGTGCTGCACCACCAGCATGGCATTGGTGTGAGTCTCGCGGAGGAAGTCGGCAAAGCCGATACGCCCGCCGTCGCGCCACGCCACTTCCGGCGCCAGCGCGATCTTGCGTTCCTCGAACACGGCCGGCACCGCGGCGGCCGGGTTTTT
>NZ_AJHH01000696.1 GCF_000256565.1 Herbaspirillum lusitanum P6-12
AGGCGCGCCACGCCGGTGGCGGCGTAGGACAAGGCGATCAGGACCAGGGCGGCGCCGATGATGCGGGTGGTTCTGGTGACGCCGGTGGTACGGATGGTGCGGGTGGTGCGATTCATCGGCTTATGGAGCGGGATAGCGCTTGTTTTGTTGAACTCATTATTGTACTTGCCCGGTACCCATCAACTCAGGCGATGCCGTCCGACGCAACGCAGAAGGAAAACCTCATGGATGCGTGCGGCGGCGGCGCCCCCGGCCAGCAATTCCGCAAAAAAAACGACGTCAGGCGGCGTTCGTGTAATTCGCGATGGCGCGTCGCGCATTTGTCAGGGCGGCGTCCAGCTCGGCTGCCTTGACCGTACAGTCGGAAGCCGACGCCGCGCCCGACAGCAGCCCTTCCAGTTCGCCGGCCAGGCGCTGCACGTCGATCACCGCCAGCGTGCCGGCGCTGCCGCGCAGCTTGTGGGCCAGGGTTTTGGCCTGCGCCAGTTCGCCGGCGTGGATATGCGCCAGGATCTCGCTGCCGGTCTTGCCGTATTGCTCGGCGAATTTGCCGAGGAACTTGCGATAGATGTCTGCGCTGCCCCAGGCTTCCAGGCCGACGGCGACGTCGATGCCGGACATATCCTGCGCCGGCAAGCTGGCCGAACCCGCTGATCCCGGCGATCCCACCGATCCTGTGCTTGCCATGCCGACGGCGGCGCTCGGGAACACGGTCGTGACCGTCGTCGACGCATACTCTGCCGGTGCTTTGCGGCGTCGTTCCAGTTCATCCGCCGACAGATGCGCGATGTGCTGGCGCACCATCGAGATGATCTGCTCGACGTTGTAAGGCTTGGACAGGAAACCGTTCATGCCGGCCGCCATCGCCGCTTCCTGCTGCGCCTTGAAGGCGCCTGCGGTCAGCGCGATCACCGGCAGCTCGCGCAGTCCCAAGGTGTCGCGGATTTCATGCGTAGCAGTGTAGCCATCCATGACCGGCATCTGGATGTCCATCAACACCAGGTCGACGCCCTGCGGACGTTCGCGCAGCCAGTCGACCGCCTCCTGGCCGTCGGCAAAAAATAAT
>NZ_AJHH01000697.1 GCF_000256565.1 Herbaspirillum lusitanum P6-12
CCGCTTCGTTGCCGTCGCGGACCTTGGCTTCGCCGCGATGCTGGCGCACGTGAATGATGGTGTTGTACAAGGTCGATGGCGTCACCGGTTTGGTGATCACGGCATCGACCAGTTCGGCGTCGGGCGCATTGACCACTTCGTCGCGCGCATACGCCGTGACCATGATCACGATGGGCGGCTGTCCTTGCGGCGATGATGCTTCGCGAATCGCCCTGGCCGCCGCCAGCCCGTCCATGCCGGGCATCTTCCAGTCAAGCAGGTAGATGTCGTAGTACAGGTTGTGACGCAGCCGCGTCATGGTCTTCGATACTGCGTCCTGGCCGGAGTCCACCACGTCGACCTGCCAGCCCATCGACTTGATGGTGTCCGACAGCATAGCGCGTGCAGTGGCGTTGTCGTCGGCCACCAGCACTGGGGGGCCGGGGCGTCGCGCGCGGCGAAGGCCGGCGATGCTGTTTCGCTGTCGCTCCCACCCCTGGTTTCGCTGCGATGCTGGCGCACGTGGATGATGGTGTTATACAAGGTCGACGGCGTCACCGGCTTGGTGATCACGGCGTCCACCAGTTCGGCGTCGGGCGCATTGAGCACCTCATCGCGCGCATTTTCGTCGCGCGCGGCGAAGGCCGGCGATGCTGTTTCGCTGTCGCTCCCACCCCTGGTTTCGCTGCGATGCTGGCGCACGTGGATGATGGTGTTATACAAGGTCGACGGCGTCACCGGCTTGGTGATCACGGCGTCCACCAGTTCGGCGTCGGGCGCATTGAGCACCTCATCGCGCGGCCACCAGCACACACAGCGGACCGTCCGCCGGCAATTGGACGGCGGTGGGCTGCATCGCCTGGAACGGCAGCATGAACCAGAACTGGCTGCCCTGGCCCGGCTCGCTGGCGACGCCGATCTCGCCGTTCATCAATTGCACCAGATGGCGGCAGATGGTCAGGCCGAGGCCGGTGCCGCCGTAGCGGCGCGTGGTCGAGGTGTCTTCCTGCGTGAAAGCCTGGAAGATGTCCTGCTGGCGTTCCGGCGGAATGCCGATGCCGCTGTCGGTGACGGCGAAGCGCAGCATCACCCTGTCGCCGATTTCGCTGACGACGGCGACATGGATGCTGATCTCGCCGTGCGCGGTGAACTTGATGGCGTTGCTGGTGAGATTGGTGAGGATCTGTTCCAGCCGCAGCGCGTCGCCGTACAAATATTCGACGCCGACATCGTTGAAGCCGACCACCAGTTCGACGTCCTTGTCGCCGATGCCGGGAGCGGTGACGTTGACGACATTTTCCAGCACCGTGCTGAGGCGGAACGGCACGTGCTCGACCTCCAGCCGGCCGGCCTCGATCTTGGACACGTCGAGGATGTCGTTGATGATGCCCAGCAGCGAATGGCCGGCGACGATGATTTTGCGCACCAGGTCGCGCTGGTCGGATTGCAGTACGGTTTTTTCAAGCAGGTAGGTCAGCCCGAGCACGGCGTTCATCGGTGTGCGGATCTCGTGGCTCATGTTGGACAGGAAGCTGCTCTTGGCGCGCGTGGCCGACTCCGACTTGGTCAGGGCCAGTTCGAGGTTGCTGTTGGTGTCGCGCAGCGTGCGGGTCTGCTGTTCGACCAGGCCTTCGAGATGCTGGCGGTACTGGTTCAGTTCTTTCTCCAGGCGCTTGTGGTTGGTGATGTCGCGCGCAATGTAGGAGATGCCGGCGATCTTCTTGTCGCCGTCGAGGATGGGCGAGACCGTCACTGAAATGTCGAGCAGGCGGCCGTCCTTGTGCCAGCGCACGGTTTCAAAATTGGCGACGGTCTTGCCTTCCATGATCTGGTCGGTGATGTGGCGCGCCTCGCTGTTGCGCTCCGGCGGCACCAGGATGTAGGCCGACTGGTTGAGCACTTCACGCGACAGGTAGCCGAACAGTTTTTCGGCCGCCGGGTTCCAGCTGTTGATGACATCGTCGAGACCGGTGCCGATGATGGCGTCTTCCGACGACGCGACGATCGAGGACAGAATGGAACGGGTTTCCTGATGCTGCAGCAAGTCGGCTACGCGTTTTTCGCTGACGCTCAGTTCGGCTTCAGCCTTGAGGCGGTCGTGCACGGCAGCCTCGCGGCGGTGGCGGTTGCTTGCCAGTTGCCAGCTCAGCATGGCCAGCGCCAGCAGAATCAGGCCGACAAACAGGCATAGCCGCAACAGGATGCTGTAGTTGTCGACCTGCACGCGTTTCTCGGGCAGGTAGAGCACGACGGTCCAGGGCGATTGCTGGTGCAGGCCGTAACGGCCGGTGCTGGCGTCGAGGGCGACGCGCTGCCATGACCAGATGCCCTGCTCGGACATGGTGCCGGAGGCCTGCGCGGCGATGGCTTTCCACACGTTGGGATGGCGCTTGGCGAGGGTCTCTTCGCGCTTGAACATGAAGGCCCACTCATCAGCCGAATTGGTGCTGTACAGCCAGTAGCCGTCGCCGTTGAGCAGCATGGCGCGATTGGCGCCGCGCTCCACCTGGTTGGAAAAGCGATCCAGCAGCGGCGCCATCAGCACGTTGATGATGATGATGCCGCCCGGCTTGCCGTCTGCGGAAGCGACCGCCATGGCGAGCCGCACTGTGGGCTTGTGCGGCACTTCAATCCTGCCGTTCTCGACGTTCAGATCCATCGGCGACACCAGCATCTCGCCGCGCTGCAAGGCCATCGTATCGGTGAAATACGGCCGGTCCTTCTTGTTTTGCAGCGTCGGTACAGACGCCGGCACGGGCCCCCTGCTGGTCATGTTGACGCGCACTTTCTCGACGCCGTCCTGGTCGATCCAGCGCACCTGGTCGTAGTAGGGATTGCGCAGCATCAGCGTGGAAAAATTCTGCGCCATCTGCGCCAGGTTGGCCTTATTGGGATCGTTGATGGCATGCGCGACCGGCGCTTCGCCGGTGAGGATGCTGAGATGACGCAGCGGTGCGTCGAGGTCGTTGGTCAGCGAGGCGACGCCGAGCGAGACGCGTTCGCGCTGCTCCAGTTGCAGCCGCCGCATTTCGGCGCCGATGCGGTTGTAATGAAGGAAACCGGCGGCCACCAGCACCAGCGCCGCGAGGGGCAGAAATTGCGCCAGAAAGTAATGCTGGTTTCCCTTCGTTCTGCGCATGCATTCTCCTGATGGAAACACTGGCCCGGAATCCGACGGCGGTGGCGCCGCCCGTGTTCTTGTTCTGCTCCGGTGTGAAGGCCATTATGCCCATGAACTTTCGAGGTGGCAATTTGGCGTGCAAGGTGAGTTACGCGTCCCCGTTGCCGGGGAGTTACGCCTCGTATCGAATTCAATCCGGTCGGAGCCGGCTTGATTTCCGGCAACTTTTCCGGCGACTCGTTTTGGCGCTCATTTGGGTACTCATTTGGGTAAATTTGCGGCGGAGAAACGATGCGCCAGTTCGTGCTCGCGGAAGCACGTCGTGATGACCACAGCCGCCGCATTTCGGCGCCGATGCGGTTGTAATGAAGGAAACCGGCGGCCACCAGCACCAGCGCCGCGAGGGGCAGAAATTGCGCCAGAAAGTAATGCTGGTTTCCCTTCGTTCTGCGCATGCATTCTCCTGATGGAAACACTGGCCCGGAATCCGACGGCGGTGGCGCCGCCCGTGTTCTTGTTCTGCTCCGGTGTGAAGGCCATTATGCCCATGAACTTTCGAGGTGGCAATTTGGCGTGCAAGGTGAGTTACGCGTCCCCGTTGCCGGGGAGTTACGCCTCGTATCGAATTCAATCCGGTCGGAGCCGGCTTGATTTCCGGCAACTTTTCCGGCGACTCGTTTTGGCGCTCATTTGGGTACTCATTTGGGTAAATTTGCGGCGGAGAAACGATGCGCCAGTTCGTGCTCGCGGAAGCACGTCGTGATGTCTTGCCCGGCAGCAGTTTCTGACTGGCGAAATAGAGCGAAAGCGGACCCACATCACAGTACCAGCCCGGCAGCAACTGCACCAGTGTGCCGCTCTCCAGATGCGGCAAGGCGTGCGGCACCGCCATCAGGCCGATACCCATGCCCAGCAGGACGGCATGGCACATGGCGCTCGGATCGTCGAGCACGATCACCGGATTTTGTACGGCGGCCATTTCGGCGCCCGCGCCATTGCGCATGATCAAAGTGCGCACGCGACTGGTTGACGGCGAGCGCATGGCGACGCAGGGAAACGCTCCCAATCCGGCCGGATCCCTGGGCCTGCGCTTGCCGCGCATGAAGGACGGCGAGGCTACCGCGACGATCTGCAACCGCGCCAGTTCACGCGCCACCATGCCGAGCGGCAAGTCAAAGCCGCCGCCGATGGCCGCATCGAAACCGCCGGCAATCAGATCCTGGGGACGGTTGTCCAGCGACCAGTCGGGCGTCACCGCCGGATAGCGCTCAAGAAAAGCCGGCATCAGCGGCAGCACATATTCCACGCCGAACGCCTGCGATGTGTTCAGTTTGAGCACGCCGGCCGGTTGCCCGGCATTGACGGTGATGTCGGCAATCGCACCCTGGATGCTGTCCAGCCCGTCCTGCACCGACTGCAGGAAACGCTCGCCGGCTTCGCTCAGCGCGCCGCCGACGAGAAGCTGCCGGTCTCGGCGCTGCGGACGAATGACTCAAGGTTGGCGAGGGTTTCCATGACTTTCACCTTCAAGTATTACTTGAAAGTGATTCTATCCGATCACGACTAACGATAGAGGAATGAAAAGCCTAGAGTGGAACTCGGCAAATCTTGTTTTTCAACCCTCTTGAAAGGAAACATCATGAACATCGCCATCATCGGCGCCGGCGCCATCGGCACGGCCATCGCCCGCCAACTCGCCCGCAACGGCATCGCCGCGTCCATCGCCAACAGCCGCGGCCCGCAATCACTGCAGGCGTTGACCGACGAACTCGGTCCGCATATCAAAGCAGTCAGCGTCAGGGAAGCGGCGCAAGCCGACCTGGTCTTCGTCGCCGTGAACTGGAGCCGCATCCCCGATGCGCTCAAGGACGCCGGTCCATGGAACAAGCGCATTCTGATCGACGCCAACAACGCCATCGATGGCGCCACGTTCAAGGCGGTCGACCTGGGCGGCCGCGCTTCCAGCGAAGTGGTGGCGGAATTTGCACCCGGTGCGCGCGTGGTCAAGTCATTCAATCATTTGCTGGCCGCCGTGCTCGCCGGCGATCCGCAAGCCGAAGGCGGTCGCCGCGTGCTGTTCCTGTCGGGCGACGATGCCGACGCCAAGAAGACGGTCAGCGATCTGATCACGCGCCTGGGCTTTGCGTCCATCGATCTGGGCGGCGTAAACGAAGGCCGCGCAGCGCAATTCCCCGGCGGTCCATTGCCGGCGCTGAACCTGGTGAAGTTTGGTTGATGTCCGGTCAAAAGGGCGACGCACCTGCATGCACGTGGCCGATGCCGGCCGCCTCATCCTCGATCTGGAACAGGTCCGAGAACTCGCAGCATTCCTGCGCCAACATCAGGATCGATGAGATGAAGTTGCTCTTGCGTTCACCGCGGTAAAGCGCAACGTAGGGGATTTCCGGCAAGGCGGGCGTGGTCTCGACCACCTCCAGCGCGCCGCGCTCGACCAGCGAACGCAGGCACAAATGCGGCAGGTAACTCACACCCATGCCCGACACCGTCAGGCCGATCAGCGCCACCAGGCTGCTGCAACTGATGGAATTGGACGGCGACACCACCTGCGACTTGAACCAACGGTCGTAGATAATGCCGGTGCCGGACTTGTCGCCCTGCGTCAGGATGGTGTACTGCGCCAGCTCATGCATGCGTAATACACGTGGGCCCGAAGACAAGCGCGGCAACAAACCCGGCTTGGCCATCCACACGCTCTTGACCTTGCCCATTGTCGGATCTGCGCGCCCATTAATCCATCTTCACGATAACTAATTAGTAGACGTCCTTTTCGGACGCCTTGCAGTCAGACAACCTGCCATCCTGCCGTCGGAAAACTCCTTGATCGTTGCGATCCGAGGAATCGTTTTCCGGTGGCGATTTTCCGCTGTTCTTTCCTCGGCTCTTTATTGAACTTTCGTTGTCGGCGCGCGGCCCAATCCTCTGCTTCCAGCCAATTTTCGATGAGACCATCATGAGAGAAAACCAGCAAGAGCAAGACTTCCCCGGCACCGACCGCCGGAGCGATACCCACGACAACGCACTTCACTCCTCCCCAACCGTTGTCGAAAACGCAAATCCGCCTGCGAGCCCGAACGGCGTCCCGCATCTGACGCGCCGGTCCTTCCTGATGTGGGCCGGTTCCAGCGGCGCGCTGGGCGCCTTGCCGGCAACCGCGCCGGCGGCCCCGGTCGCAGCGTCCGCACCAGGCGGCACGGTGGACGACTCAATAGTGACGGTGCGCCTGACCGTCAACGACATTACCCAGGAAGCCACAGTCGACGTGCGCACCAGCCTGCTCGACTACCTGCGCGAAAATCTCCAGCTCACCGGCACCAAGAAAGGCTGCGACCACGGCCAGTGCGGCGCTTGTACGGTACACGTCAACGGCCGTCGCGTGAATTCCTGCCTGAGCCTGGTGGCGATGCACGAGGGCGACAGCGTGACCACCATCGAAGGACTCGGCACGCCGGACCGTCTGCATCCATTGCAGGCCGCCTTCGTCGCCCATGATGGTTTGCAATGCGGGTATTGCACGGCAGGCCAGATCATGTCGGCGGCGGCGCTGCTGACCGAGCCGTGCGGGCGCACCGATGCCGACGTCAAGGAAGCCATGAGCGGCAACATCTGCCGCTGCGGCGCCTATTCCAACATCGTCGCCGCCATCCGTCAGGTGCGCGACGCCGACTGATCACTCGCCATATCCTCCAGGAGTCGCCATGCACACCTTCCAGATGCTGCGCGCACAAAGTCCCGACGAGGCCGTGCGCCTTGCCGCGGCCGCGATGGAAGCAACGCCGCAACCGATCCGCTTCCTGGCCGGCGGCACCACGCTGGTCGATCTCATGAAGCTGGACGTCGAGCAGCCGCAACAAGTCATCGACATCAATCGCCTGCCGCTGAACCAGATCGAACAGACCGCCGACGGCGGCCTCAAAATCGGCGCACTGGTGCGCAACAGCGACCTCGCCAATCATCCATTGATCGTGCAGCGTTATCCAATGCTCAGCCAGGCGCTGTTGTCGGGCGCGTCGGCGCAGCTGCGCAATATGGCCACCACCGGCGGCAACCTGCTGCAACGCACGCGCTGCGTCTACTTCCGCGACACCGCCACAGCCTGTAACAAGCGCCAGCCCGGCAGCGGCTGCGCGGCGCAGGAGGGCTTCCACCGCAACCTGGCGATCCTCGGCACCAGCGAGCAATGCATCGCGTCCAATCCCTCCGACATGAACGTCGCGCTGGCGGCTTTGGAGGCGATCATTCACGTGCAGGGCGCAAACGGTGCGCGCATCGTTCCGATCAATGAATTCCATCTGCTGCCGGGCAGCACGCCGCAGCGCGAGACCGTGCTGGCGCCGGGCGAACTGGTGACGCATGTCGCGCTGCGGCCGCCGCTTGCCAACGCCGGATCGACTTATCTCAAGCTGCGCGATCGCGCTTCGTATGAATTCGCATTGGCCTCGGCGGCGGTGCAACTGAGCGTGGACGGCGGTCGCATTTCGCGGGCGCGCGTCGCGCTCGGCGGCGTCGGCGCCAAACCGTGGCGTTCTCTCGAAGCCGAAGCGGTGTTGCAGGATGCCGCGCCGACGGTCGACGTATTCGCCCGCGCCGCAGCCGCAGCCGTGCGCGATGCCCGTCCGTTGCGCGACAACGTCTTCAAGGTCGATCTGATCCAGCGCTGCCTGGTGCAAGCCTTGCGCATTGCCGCTGCTCCGGACGCCAATAAAAGGAGCGCATGATGCCATCTCCCGTCCAGCCCCGGAACCCCTCGCTTCAGACCGGCGTCGGCGCAGCGCTGCCGCGCATCGACGGTCCGCTCAAGGTCACCGGCCGCGCGCGCTATACCTCCGATCGTCGCTATCCCGACATGCTGATCGCGGTGCCGGTATGCGCCACCATCGCACACGGCGACATCCGCGCCATCGCCACCGCGACGGCGGCCAGGATGCCCGGCGTGCGCATGATTTATACACATGAAAACATCGGCCGCTTCTTCCGCATCAATCCGTCCTCCGGCGTCAAGACCGACGAGAAGCGTCCGCCGTTGGAAGACGCGACGGTGCGCTATTATGGTCAGTACGTTGCGCTGGTGCTGGCCGATACCTTCGAGCAGGCGACTGCCGCCGCAGCGGCGGTGCGCGTCGACTATCGCAAGGAAGCGCATGACGTACGCAAGGAGCTTGCCGCCGAGGGCAAACCCAAAGTCGACAGCGAGCGTGGCAGTCCCGATGCGGCATTTGCCAACGCTGCGGTGCGCATCGACCAGACCTACACCACGCCGGTGGAGACGCACAATCCCATCGAACTGCATGCCTCGGTGGCGTTGTACGACAGCCTGGCGCAATCGTTCACGCTGTACGAAACCTCGCAGGCCATCGTCAACCATCGCGGCGTGATGAGCCAGATGCTGGGCGTGCCGCCGGAAAACATGCGCATCATCACCGAATACCTGGGCTCCGGTTTCGGCGGCAAACTGTGGCCGTGGGGACACAGCCTGCAACGTCGGCCACCGCGCCAATACCCAGCAGCGCGTGCGCCTGTCGGCCACGGCGGGCGGCAAGCTGACCTCGCTGCAGCAGGACTATTTGTTCCAAGTGGCGCAGGTCGACGCCAGCGTCGAACATTGCGGCGAAGCCACCGCCTATCTGTACGGCACCGACAACCTGCGCGTCACCGGCGCACCGGTCAAACGCCACATCGCACCGAACACTTCGATGCGCGGGCCGGGAGCGGTGCCCGGCCTGTTCGCCACCGAGTCGGCAATGGACGAGCTGGCGATTGCGCTCAACATCGATCCGGTGCAACTGCGCCTGCTCAACGAACCGGCCGCCGACCAGAGCATCAACGCGCCGTTTTCTTCACGCCATCTGCGCGAAGCTTTACAGACCGGCGCCGAGCGTTTCGGCTGGGAGCGCCGCAATCCGGCCGTGGGCAGCATGCAGCAAGACGGCGAAATCCTCGGCTGGGGCATGGCGGCATGCTCATGGATGGCCAAGCGGGTCGGCGCGGAAGCGTCGGTGACGCTGGGCAGCGACGGCAACGCGCGCGTGTCGTCGGCTGTACAGGACCTCGGCACCGGCACCTATACCGTGGTGTCGCAGATGGTGGCCGAAACCACCGGCATTCCGATGTCCAACATCATCGTCGCGATCGGCGACACCAAGCTGCCGCCGGGACCGATGTCGGGCGGTTCAATGGCCACTGCGTCGATGGTGCCGGCCGTGCTGCAGGCCGCACGCGCAGCCATGCAGCAGGCGGTCGCGGTGGCGGCGGAGCATCCGTCTTCGCCCTTGCGCGGAACCCGTGCAGAAGAACTGAGCTTCTCAGGCGGCCGCATCCACCGCCGCAGTCAGTCGCCGCAAAGCGGCGTGGCGTTTGCCGAGGTGTTGCGCGCGGCGCAATTGAGCGGCGTCGAAGGCAAGGGCAAATCCGGCGCCAGCAGCAGCGATCCGGGCGCCGACAAGATTTCCATCCACTCCTACGGCGCGCATTTCGTCGAGGTGCGCTGGCAACCGGACATCGCGCGCCTGCGCGTGAGCCGCGTGGTGACGGTGATCGACGCCGGCCGCATCATCAATCCGCGCACCGGGCGCAACCAGATCGAGGGCGCGGTGGTGATGGGGCTGGGCATGGCGCTGTTTGAAGAAACCCGCTACGACCAGCGCAACGGCAAGCCGGTGAATAACAACCTCGCCGATTACGTGATGGCGACCAATGCCGATTCGCCCGACATGGACGTGGTGTTCCTCGACTATCCGGACAAGGCGCTCGACGAACTCGGCGCGCGCGGCATCGGCGAGATCGGCATCGCCGGGCTGGCCCCGGCCGTGACGGCGGCGGTGTATCACGCCGCGTAAGCCTGAAGTCGCCGCAGTAAATTTGCGCTACATTGTGCGTTCCCAATTCATTGCAAGGAACGTCCATGTCCATCCAGATCAAGCGCGACCAGTCGCTCGCCATGCGCCACATCGTCCACGTGCGCAACCACGTGATTTCGGTCGATGGCGCGGTGGAAGAAGGCGGCGTCGATGCCGGTCCCAATCCGCATGACCTGTACGACGCCGCGCTCGCTCGGCAAAATTTCGCGCGCGTAAGCCTGAAGTCGCCGCAGTAAATTTGCGCTACATTGTGCGTTCCCAATTCATTGCAAGGAACGTCCATGTCCATCCAGATCAAGCGCGACCAGTCGCTCGCCATGCGCCACATCGTCCACGTGCGCAACCACGTGATTTCGGTCGATGGCGCGGTGGAAGAAGGCGGCGTCGATGCCGGTCCCAATCCGCATGACCTGTACGACGCCGCGCTCGCGCGGCCTTTTT
>NZ_AJHH01000698.1 GCF_000256565.1 Herbaspirillum lusitanum P6-12
GGCGCCTGCAAGGCGCTGACGCTGGTGTGGTACGCCAAGCGCAAGAACATCCCGGTGGAAGACATCCGGATCAGCATCGACCGCGACAACAGCGAAGAACGCCAGGGCGTCTATCGCCTGTCCGCATCCATCAGCCTGAGCGGCGATCTCAGCGAAGCGCAGCGTCAGGAATTGCTGGCCGTGGCCGAGAAATGCCCGGTGCAGAAACTGATGACCAGCGTCAGGACGGAAGTCACCACCACGCTGGCCTGAACCATCCGCCCAGGCGATCAGGCGCCGTCGCTGCACAGCTCCCGCACCAGTCCGCGCAGCCATTTGTGCACCGGGTCGGCGTGGCGGCGCGGATGCCAGCTTTGCGACACTTCCACTTCCGGCGTCGCCAGCGGCAGGCGAAAAATATGCAGCCGCAGATGCTGCATGGCCCAGCGCGCGAACAGTTCCGGCGCAGCGGCGACCATGTCGGACGACGCCGCCATCACCATCGCCGATTGAAATCCCGGCGCCACCAACCGGACCTTGCGTTGCAGTCCGCGCGCTTCCAGCGCATCGTCAATCGGACCGCTGTTGTGGCCGTGGCGCGAGGCCGAGATGTGCGGCCAGGCGGTGAAGTTGGCGAGACTGATTTTCTTGCGCGCCAGCGGATGATCGGCGCGCACCACGCCGACGAACGGCGTGCGGAACAACAGCTGCGTGTGCAGCTCTTCCGAGGTGTCGTCACCTTCATGCAAAGCGCCCACTTCCAGATCGATGAGGCCGTCGCGCAGGCCGGCCACGTGCTTGTCGGCGCGCGGTAAGAATCGCAGTGAAATGCCGGGCGCTTCCTGCGCCACGCGTTGTGCCAGTCTGGCCGCCCAGGCGCCGGCAAAGCCGTCATTGGTGCGCAATACCATCGTGCGTTCCACCGTCGACAGATCGACCTGATCGGTCATGAAGACCTTGCGCATTTCCTGCGCCAGGGCATCCACCTTGTCGCGCAATTCCAGCGCGCGCTAATCAG
>NZ_AJHH01000699.1 GCF_000256565.1 Herbaspirillum lusitanum P6-12
GCTGGGTCGGCACCAGGCCGCGTCCGGCCGGGACGAACAAGGGGTCGCCGACGGCATTGCGCAGGTTGGCCAGGCGGCGGCTCATGGCCGGCGCGCTTAAATGCAGTCGCTTGGCCGCGCCGACCACGCTGCCTTCGCGCAGCAAGGCTTCCAGGTCGAGCACCATGTTGAAGTCGAGAACGCGCATGAGGAATTGCTCCCGTAAAAAGTGAATGATGCCGGACTGAATGGCGCCGGGTTATTGCTGCATCGGTTGCACTGATGAACTGCAACAATATCACTTTATGCATGCATGGAAAACGCGCACGATGGTGCAACACTTCAAGGAGCCATCATGCCGAATCGTACTTCCGCGCTGGCCGCGCCTGCGCAAAACACCTCTGCTGCCGCATCCGGCGCACTTGCAAAGAGCGGCGGCAAGTTCTACCTGCTGCCCTTGCTGGCCGTCTGCATCTGGTCCGGCAACACCATCGTCACCAAGGCCGCGTCGACGGCGATCGAGCCGGCCGCCATCGCTTTCTATCGCTGGGTGCTGGCAGTGCTGGTGATGACGCCCTTCCTCGGCCGCGCAGCATGGCGGCAGCGCGCGGCGATTGCCGCCGACTGGAACTGGGCGCGCCTGCTGCTGCTCGGCGCGCTGGGCATGGCCATGTACCAGGGACTGGCGTATGAGGCGGCGCACAGCACCTCGGCCGTCAACATGGGCGTGACGGTGGCGCTGATGCCGCTGATTTCGGCATGCCTGAGCAGCATGCTGTCGGGCGAGCGGCTGTCGACGGCGCGCATCGCAGGCGGGCTGGTCTCGCTGCTGGGTCTGATCGTGCTGAGCACGCAC
>NZ_AJHH01000700.1 GCF_000256565.1 Herbaspirillum lusitanum P6-12
GCGCGCGCTGACCTCAAACAGAGATCGGGAAGAAGACCGATCGGCCTGCGCGGGCGCGCACATTGTGGATAACGAGGACGACGGCCTGGCGCGGCCCTGATCATCCTGGCTTTCCTCGCAGTCGGTTGTTTAGCAACACGCGGCATTGCCAAACAGACAACCTCCGGGGTTTGTGCCTACACTGGCAGACAGCAGGGATCATTCGTCCCCGTCACGTCCATGGAAGGAGCCCATCTTGGACCGCTCTCGCGCCATCGTCATCGCCACCGTGCTCGTCATCGTTTCCATCGCCGCCCCGCTGGGCAGCATGATGTATCTGGCCTGGACCCGCGCCGTCAACGAGGAGCAGGCCCGCCTCGAACTGTTCGCCCGGCGCGCCATACAGCGCGCCAATATCTCGTTGCGCGAGATCCGCTCCGCGCTCTACGCGGTCGAACCGCTCAACCTGCTGCCCTGCTCGTCCGACCACATCGCTCGCATGCGCCGCCTCACCGCCAACACGCGCACGGTCGACGAAATCGGCTACTTCGAAAACGGCCTGCTCAAATGCACTTCCTGGGGCCTGGTGAACGAACGCGTCGAACAGACGCCGGCCGACTTCGTCACCGAAGACGGCCTCGAAGTCACGCTGCGCATGCAGCCGCTGATCACGCAGGGCAACGCCATGATGGCGCTGCAATACCGCTCGCACAACGTACTGACCGTGCCGTCACGGTTCTCCGACGTGATCCTCGACCCCGGCATGCGCCTGGCCGTCGCCACCGGCAGCGGTCACATCCTGGGCGACCTCAATGCGCCTGACCCTGACGTGGTGCGCCGCGTGGTCGCTAATCCGGCCAACGGCATCGACGACGAACGCCTGATCGCGGTCGCGCGCGGCGACAACATGGTCGCGGTGGCGATGGAGCCGCGCAGCTTCCTGTTTGAACGCATGCGTGAAGAAGAACTGCGGCTGGTGCCCATTGGCGTGCTGCTCAGCGTGCTGATGGTCGGCCTGGTGATGTGGAGCCTGCGGCGGCGGCTGTCGCCGCTGGGAGAACTGGAAATCGCCGTGAAGAAACGCGAATTCATCGTCCACTACCAACCCATCATCGAGCTGGCCGGCGGCAACGCGCCGGGCAAACTGTTCAGCGGCGGCCTGCACACCGGCGACGCGCTGATGCTGATCGCGGTGGCCTCCAATGCGCTCTACGGGGTGTTGCTGAAACGCTGGTCGCTGCCGTTGACGACGTGGACGCAGCTGTATGTACAGGCCATGTTCGGCAGCCTGATCCTGTTGCCGTTCTGGCTGGCGGCGCCGGCTTCGCCGCTGACCGCACAGAACCTGCCGATGGTGTTGTACGCCGGCCTGCTGGCGTCGATCGGCGCACCGTTCCTGTGGATGAACGCCATCAAGCATCTGGGCGCACCGCGCAGCGCCTTGTTCGCCAACCTGCTGCCGTTGCTGGTGGCGCTGGCGGCATGGGCGCTGCTGGGCGAACAGCTGCACGCCTATCATGCGCTGGCCGGTGCGCTGGTGCTGGCGGGAGTCATCTGGGGCCAGCGCAGCGCGCGCTGACCTCAAACAGAGATCGGGAAGAAGACCGATCGGCCTGCGCGGGCGCGCACATTGTGGATAACGAGGACGACGGCCTGGCGCGGCCCTGATCATCCTGGCTTTCCTCGCAGTCGGTTGTTTAGCAACACGCGGCATTGCCAAACAGACAACCTCCGGGGTTTGTGCCTACACTG
Source organism: Herbaspirillum lusitanum P6-12 (assembly GCF_000256565.1). GTDB lineage: Bacteria > Pseudomonadota > Gammaproteobacteria > Burkholderiales > Burkholderiaceae_D > Herbaspirillum > Herbaspirillum lusitanum. The sequence goes on from NZ_AJHH01000700.1 coordinate 1,732, forward strand.
GCAGACAGCAGGGATCATTCGTCCCCGTCACGTCCATGGAAGGAGCCCATCTTGGACCGCTCTCGCGCCATCGTCATCGCCACCGTGCTCGTCATCGTTTCCATCGCCGCCCCGCTGGGCAGCATGATGTATCTGGCCTGGACCCGCGCCGTCAACGAGGAGCAGGCCCGCCTCGAACTGTTCGCCCGGCGCTCGCATGCGCCGCCTCACCGCCAACACGCGCACGGTCGACGAAATCGGCTACTTCGAAAACGGCCTGCTCAAATGCACTTCCTGGGGCCTGGTGAACGAACGCGTCGAACAGACGCCGGCCGACTTCGTCACCGAAGACGGCCTCGAAGTCACGCTGCGCATGCAGCCGCTGATCACGCAGGGCAACGCCATGATGGCGCTGCAATACCGCTCGCACAACGTACTGACCGTGCCGTCACGGTTCTCCGACGTGATCCTCGACCCCGGCATGCGCCTGGCCGTCGCCACCGGCAGCGGTCACATCCTGGGCGACCTCAATGCGCCTGACCCTGACGTGGTGCGCCGCGTGGTCGCTAATCCGGCCAACGGCATCGACGACGAACGCCTGATCGCGGTCGCGCGCGGCGACAACATGGTCGCGGTGGCGATGGAGCCGCGCAGCTTCCTGTTTGAACGCATGCGTGAAGAAGAACTGCGGCTGGTGCCCATTGGCGTGCTGCTCAGCGTGCTGATGGTCGGCCTGGTGATGTGGAGCCTGCGGCGGCGGCTGTCGCCGCTGGGAGAACTGGAAATCGCCGTGAAGAAACGCGAATTCATCGTCCACTACCAACCCATCATCGAGCTGGCCGGCGGCAACTGCGTCGGCGCCGAGGCGCTGGTGCGCTGGCTGCGTCCGGACGGCAGCCTGGTGCAGCCCGACCTGTTCATTCCGCTGGCCGAAGACAGCGGCCTGATCATGGCGATCACCGACCAGGTCATCGACGAGGTCATGGAAGATCTCGGCGAATTGTTGATCAACGACCGCAGCGTGCACATCGCCATCAACATCGGCGCCGACGACATCCGCAGCGGCCGCGTCATCGACGTGCTGCAGCACGCGCTTGCGCGCAGCGGCGTCGAAGCGCAGCAGATCTGGCTGGAAGCCACCGAACGCGGCTTCATCAACGTGCTGCCGGCGCGCCTCACGCTGGGCAATGCCCGCGCGCTCGGCCACGCCGTGGTGATCGACGATTTCGGCACCGGCTACTCCAGCCTGTCGCACCTGCAGAGCCTGCCGCTGGACGCGCTCAAGATCGACAAATCCTTCATCGACACCATCGGCACCGACTCCGCCATCAGCAGCGTCACGCCACACATCATCGGCATGGCGCGCACGCTATTCCTCAAGATCATTGCCGAAGGCGTGGAGACCGAGGCCCAGGCCGACTACCTGCGCCGGCAAAAAGTCGATTACGCGCAGGGCTGGCTGTATGCGATGCCGATGCCGGCGGCGGCCTTCATCGCCTATCACCGGCAGAACCGAAGTGCGCAGGAGGTGATGGCGCAGGCGGCGCAGAATGACCGGGTTGCTCCATCTGCCCGCGCGTGATCAGCGGCGGAATTTTTATTCACGCCGTCGATTTTCCCTCTGAAATTCAGATTTTCAATCTGAGCTTCGCCAGCAACGGCGCTCCGAACAGGTTCACGATCAGCCCCACCATCAGCAAGGCGCCGCCGATCAGGTGCACCGCCTGCAGCGCTTCCCCGAAAGCCAGCCAGCCGGTAGTCAGGCCGACCAGCGGCACCAGCAGCGTGAACGGCGCGATGCGGTTGACGGCGTAGCGCGACATCAGGAAATTCCACACCGCGTAGCCGAACAATGTCGAGGCCCAGGCGATGTAGGCCACCGCGGCAAACGATTGCAGGCTGAAATGCTGCAGCGCCGAGCCGATGGCGGCCGGTCCTTCGATCAGCCACGACAGCAGCAACAGCGGCAGCGGCGGCACCAAGCTGGCCCACACCACGAACGCCACCTGGTTGATCGGGCCGTGGCGGCCGACCGCCCGGCTGACGATATTGCCGCATGCCCACATGGCCGCCGCTGCAATCGTCAGCAGGAAACCGTTGAGCGGCATGTTCGCGCCGTGCGCGCTGCCGATCAATATCAACCCGGCAGCGGCCAGCGCGAGGCCGGCCAGCTGGTTGGCCTGCCATTTTTCGCGCAGCCAGAGCACCGTCAGCAACAAGGTGAAGAAGGACTGCGACTGCAGCACCAGCGAAGCCAGTCCAGAGGGCATGCCGACGTGAATGGCGCTGAACAGGAAGGCGAACTGGCCGACCGACATGGTCAGTCCGAACGCCAGGTAAAGACGCAGCGGCAGCTTCGGCGGGCGCACGAACAGCAGCGCCGGGAACGCCGCCAGCAGGAAGCGCAAGGTCCCCAGCAACAGCGGCGGCACGCCGTTCAGGCCGACCTTGATGATGGCGAAGTTGACGCCCCAGACCAGGATGACCAGCAGGACGAGCGCGACGTGGGCGGGACGCATGGGTTGAGCGAGCATGGCTTGATGACCTGTGAGTTGAGCTTTGATGAGCGGTGACAGCCGGACATTTTATCGCTTGGCGGCGATAAGGATCGCCATCATGGAATCGCGGCCGATGCCGTCATGGCCTTCGCCGGACAAGCGGCGGACCGAATCCGCCATGCGCGCGACGGCTCAGGATTTTTCGTCGGCCGGGCGCAACGTGCCGGGATAGTTGCGCGCGATCCAGAGGTAGATGCCGCTGACCAGCACCGCGATGGCGAGCAGGTCGAGCAGCGCCCAGATGATCTTCAGCGGCAGGCCGCCGTAGTCGCCGAAATGCAGCGGCCGCGACAGCTCCAGCGCCTTGAGGTACCACGGCAGCGTCGAGGTGGAGACGATCCTGCCGCGGCATGCTTCGAGCAGGATCGGCGTGAACATGCGCGAGGTCAGCGGCGTGTTCCCCACCGTCCATAAGGTGTAATGCTGCGCGCTGCCGAAGCGCGCGCCGGGAAACACCACGCTGCTGATGCGCTTGTCGGGCAAGGCGCGGCGCGCAGCGGCAACAATAGCGTCGACCGACAGCGTGCTTGAGCACTGCGGTTCTTTCGGGTCTTTCGCCGCCTGAGCCGCCTGTGCCGCCTGCGCCAATAAGCGCGGCATCTCTTGCGCGCTCCACAAACCGAACAAGGGCTTGGACAAGGTATTGATGAAACCGGTGAGTCCGACCGCGCACATCCACGCCAGCACCGCGACGCCGATCAGGTTGTGCAGGTCGAGCCAGCGCAAGCGTCTGCCGCGCGCGAACCGTACTGCACCGAAATCCAGCTTGCGCATGTACGGCCCGTACAGCACCACGCCCGACACCAGCGCCGCCAGGAATAGCAAACCCGCCACGCCCAGCAGTAAATCGCCCGCCAGGCCGATGAAGAGATTCTGGTGCAGCTGCAGCATCACGTGCATGAAGCCATGCAGCGCCGGCGTCTCGCTGAGCAGCGTCGCCGTGCGGGTGTCGTAGATCAGCACATGGCCTTGCGCCGCTGTGGCGTCGGCGCTCGCCGCCATGTTCAGCGACAGCCGGCGCGGCTCTTCCTTGTCCCACACCATGAAGCGCAGGTGCTGGCCCGGATAGCGTGCATGCGCGGCCGCGATGATGCGGTCGAGGCTGGCGTCGGGCGTACCCGCTGCGACCGCCGAAATCGCCACCTCGGGATCGAAGACGGCGTCGATCTCGTCGCCGAAAATCAGCGGCAGCCCGGTCAGGCACAGCAACAGCAGGAACACCGTGCTGACCAGGCTGGTCCACTTGTGCACGCGATACCAGGTCGTCATCGGAATGCCGCCCACCTCAGCGCTCCGTCATCACCATTGGTAGCGCGCGGTGGCCAGCACGGTGCGGGTCGCGCCCCAGTAGCACAGGAAGCCGTTGCTGCAATAGGCCAGGTATTCCTTGTTGAACAGGTTGGCCGCGTTGAGCGCGAATTTCCAGTGCTGGTCGTAGTCGTAATGAATCGCCGCATCGAACAGGGTGCGACCGCCGACGGTCGTCAGGTTGTCGGCCGTGCCGTAGCTGCTGCCGACATAGCGCACGCCGCCGGCGAAGCCGAGCTTGTCGAGCGAACCGCCGTGGATGGTGTAGTCCAGCCATGCCGACGCCATCTGGCCCGGTTGCGCCACCGGACGCTTGCCCCTGGTGGCGGTATTCGACCTGGGGATGTCCTGCACCATCTTGTTGATCGAGGCGATCGCCTTGAGGTTCTCGGTGAGGTTGGCGTGGGCTTCGAATTCGATGCCGCGCGAACGAATCTCGCCGGTCTGGACCGAGCGCGTCGGGAACACCGGATCCGGCGTCAGCACGTTTTGCTGGCGCAGGTCGTAGACCGCCAGCGTGAACAGCGCGTCCGTGTTCTTCGGCTGGAATTTCACACCCGCTTCATATTGCTTGCCGGTGGTCGGCACGAACGGCGCTGCGCCGGTATTGCTGCCGATGGTCGGCTGGAACGATTTGGCGTAGCTGACGTACGGCGCCAGGCCGGAGTCGAACTGATACGTCAGGCCGCCGCGCCAGGTGAAGGCGCTGTCGTTCTGGCGGGCCACCGTGGTGACGGCGCCGGTGCGCTGGACGTCGTTGCTGGTGGTCCAGTCCTTGCGGCCGCCCAGTTGCAGCGACCAGTTGCCGAGCTTGACCTGGTCTTGCAGGTAGGCGCCGACCTGGGTCAGCGAATAGTCTTCGAAGGTGGTGATCTGCGCGGTGCTCAGCGCGGCGAAATTCGGATTGTAGATGTTGATGCTGCCGGTCACGGCGCCGCCGCGGTTGACGCCGCCGAGCGTGCGCTGGTAGTCGATGCCGACCAGCGTGGTGTGCGCCAGCGCGCCGGTGTTGAATTTGATCTGCGCCTGGTTGTCGACCGCAAAGTTGGTCAGGTGCTCGCGATTGATGTTGGACCAGATCGGCACGGTGCGGTTGTCGGCCGCCAGCGGACCGGTGATCGAGGTCTGGTAGTAGTCGATGTCGTCATGCAGGTAGCGTACGTTCTGACGCACCGTCAGCGCGTCGCTGAAGCGATGTTCGAAGATATAGGCCAGCGTGCCCTGGGTGCGCTCCATGTGGTCGCGCTGGGGATCGCCGAAATAGCTCTTCGACGAGATGCGGCCGTTCGGATTGATGCCCGAGGCGGCCGCCAGCGGCACCGGATTGAACAGCCCGCCGGCGGGATCGTGCTGCAGGCTGGTGAGGATGGTCAGCGTGGTGTCGGCGCCCGGCTTGATGGTGACCGAGGGCGCGATGGCGTAGCGCTCTTCGCGCACGTGGTCGGTCTGGGTGCCGGCGTAACGGCCGAGGCCGGTGACGCGATACAGCACCTTGCCGTCGGCGTCGACCGGACCGCCCATGTCGAAGCCGACCTGGTAGCGGTCATTGTTGCCGGCCTGGAAATCGATGCGATGGAAGGCTTCTTCGGTCGGTCGCTTGCTGACCATGTTGACCACGCCGCCCGGCGCGGCCTGGCCGTACAGCACCGATGCCGGACCGTGCAGCACTTCGACGCGGTCGAGCAGAGACGTGTCGATGCGCGGCGTGACGAACCAGGTCGCGGTCTTGACCAGTTTGAGGCCGTCCAGGTAGGAGTCCAGGTCGAAGCCGCGCGCCGACAACTGGTCGAAGCGCAGGTCGTTGTCCTGCGAATACACGCCCGGCGTGTAGCGCAATGCCGCATCCAGTGTCTGCGCCGCCTGCGCATCCATCTGCTCGCGCGTGACGACCGAAATCGACTGCGGCGTTTCGACCAGCGGAGTATCGGTCTTGGTGCCGGCCAGGCTGCGTTTGGCGACATAGCCGTTGCCCGGACCGGTGGGCGAATCGGCGTCGCGCACGGCCGACACCGTGACTGCCGGCAACGCCGTCGCCCCAGCCGGCTCCGCGCTCTGCGCCTGGCTGATCAGCGGCGCGCCGAGGCACAGCGTCATCGTCGCAAGTTGAATTGCTGAGAAGCCGAAAACCATGTTCTGCCTGGACATACCTGTTCCCTATCGATGTGGATGTTGTTTTAACGACGATGCAGGAAAGGTTTCGGCATGGCTGTGCCGGCCAGCAGGCGGGAGCAGCGAAGATGGTCGAAGGAGAAGTCCGTGAGCAGAAAGCTGCCGCATCGGTCGATCAGGAAATTTGGCGGCGGCTACGTCTGCCCGTGTCGACTACGATATTTTATGGTGTCCGAAAATTTTTGTAATGCCAACAAAGTGCGCAAATGCGCCATAATTCGGCTTGATTACACGATATTTAATCATTTTTTTGCAAAATGGACAAAATCTGGCGTAACACTTATGGCTCAGGCTACCGGCGCATGCCGCGTCCCGTGGTGGTCCGGGCCTTCGATTACCAGGACGGTTATCGCGAGATCTGGCACAGCCACGAGCAAGCCCAACTGGTCTATGCCACCAGCGGCGTGGTGCGCATCCTGACGCCGGCCGGCAGCTGGCTGTTGCCGCCCTCGCGCGCCATGTGGATCGTGCCGGGCGTCGATCACGAGCTGCATGCGGTGGGCGCGGTGGCGCTGCGCAGCGTCTACTTCGAACCGGACGCGGTGTCGTGGCTCAGCGCCGATTGCAGCATGATCGAAGTCTCCGGCCTGCTGCATGAGCTGATCGTCGGCATGCTGGCCGACCCGCTCGAATACGCGCCCGACAGCCGCGCCGCATTGATCGCGCCGCTGTTGCTGCGCGCCTTGCAGGATGCACCGGCCGCGCACGGCGGCCTGCTGCCCTTGCCCACCGACGCGCGGCTGCGGCAGATCTGCGAAAAGCTGATGCACGATCCCGGCAACAACAACACGCTGGAAGTCTGGGGCGAACAATTCGGCCTCAGCACGCGCACGCTGGCGCGCCACTTCCGCGACGAGACAGGACTCAGCTTCGGCCAGTGGCGCCAGCAGATGCGCGTGAGCGAGGCGGTGTACCGCCTGATCCTCAAGGAGCCGCTGGCGCGCGTCGCCGAGACGCTGGGCTACGCCTCGCAGTCGGCGTTCATCACCATGTTCCGCAAATCCATGGGCACCACACCGCAACGTTATCTGACGTCGCTGGGATAAGTCGCCCGCCGCTCAGTAACCTGGGGCGTTGCACATAACTTCGCATCGGCTCTCAAATCTATTCGCCTGTCTGATTTCAAAAATCAGAGTTTTCAAAAAAAAAACCCCCCCCC
>NZ_AJHH01000701.1 GCF_000256565.1 Herbaspirillum lusitanum P6-12
ACGCAACTATTATTTGCAACTTAGTTGCATTACAATGCGACCGACACAATTCACAAACCTCTCCGTCACGTCGATCAGGCTTGTATTACCGCGCCAGCTGCTGCCGCCAGCCGCACGGGCCACGAACATGACGTCGGAAAAATCACCAACATCGTTCCCGGGGAAATCATCGTTCCATGAAAAATAACGCCATCCGCTTTGCGGTATTGAGCCTGATCGCCTGTGCGCAGACCAGTCACGCGCAAGCGCAATCCGCCACCGCCACTGCTCCGGCCGGTTCCGCCAACCCGCCGTCCTCGGTGCTGCAAACCATCACCGTCACCGAAGGCAGCGACAAGGAACAATATCGCCAGTCACGCAGCAGCAGCGCCACGCGCACCGATACTCCCTTGCAGGAACTGCCGCAGTCGGTGCAGGTGGTGTCGCGCCAATTGATGGACGACCTGCACGCCACCCGCCTGGACGACGTGCTGCCATACGTCAGCGGCGTCGCGCGCCAGAACAATTTCGGCGGACTGTGGGACAACTATTCGGTGCGTGGTTTTTCCGGCAATGAAAACGGCGGCTTGAATATCCTGTGGAACGGCTTCGCATCCAATCGCGGCTACTCACCGCCGCGCGACGTCGCCAACGTGGAGCGCATCGATTTCCTGAAAGGCCCTTCGGCCGCGCTGTACGGCAGCAGCGAGCCCGGCGGCACGCTCAACGTCGTGACCAAGAAGCCGCAGTTCAAGGCCGCCAACGCCCTCGACCTGTCGATCGGCAGCAATGACTTTTACCGTAGCGCGATCGACTCGACCGGCGCGCTCGGCAACAATGTGGCCTACCGCCTCAATGCCGCCGCCGAGAGCAAGGGCGGCAGCCGCGACAACGTGCGCAGCAAACGCGAATTCGTGGCGCCGGCATTCACCTGGCTGCTCGGCAACCACACCACGCTCAACTACGAGGCCGAGTTCTTGCGCCAGATCGCGCCGATGGATCGCGGCATCGTCGCCGTCAACGGCCGTCTCGATGCACTGCCGGCGTCGCGCTTCCTCGGCGAGCCGAACGACGGCAATCTCAAGATGGACAACCAGAACCATCAGCTCACGCTGGAACACCAGATCAGCGAGCAATGGCATCTGCGCACCGGCGTGTTCCACAAGCAAGGCACGCTGGACGGCTACTCGACCGAAGCCTCGTCGCTGCGCGCCGACAATGCCACGCTGTGGCGCCAGCGCCGCTATCGCGATTTCTCGTGGCACGACACGTCGCTGCAGGCGGAGATCGGCGGCAAGTTCGATACCGGCGGCATCGGCCACGAGATCCTGACCGGCGTCGAAGCCGACCGCATGACGCTCGACCAGCGCCTGCTGCGCATCAACCCGAGCGCCGGCGCACCGTATGCCATCGACGTCAACAATCCGCTCTACGGTCAGCCCCAGCCGACGCCGCCGGCCAACACCGACACCGCCGAACGCCAGACCAGCACGGCGCTGTTCCTGCAAGACCAGATCAGCCTGGCGCAACGCTGGCGCTTGCTGGCGGGCGTGCGCTTCGACAGCTTCCGCTCGACGCTGGACAACCGTCGCCTTGGCACCAGCGCGCGCCAGGACAAGAGCGCCAGCTCGCCGCGCCTTGGCCTGACTTACCTGGCGACGCCGTCGGTGTCGCTGTACGCCAGCATCGGCAAGTCGTTCCGTCCGAACAGCGGCAGCGACTCCGGCGGCAATGCCTTCAGCCCGGAGACCGCGCGCGCCGCCGAAGCCGGCCTTAAATACGAGAGCAGCGATCAGCTGGCCGGCGCCACGCTGGCGGTGTTCAACATCACCAAGCGCAACGTGCTGACGGTCGATCCGGTCAATACCTCCTACAGCATCGCCGCCGGCGAAGTGCGCAGCCGCGGCGTCGAACTCGATTTCAACGGCAAGTTCGCGCGACACTGGCGCGTCACCGGCAACCTGGCCTACACCGATGCCGCCGTGACCAGGGACAACACGCTGGCGGTCGGCGCACGCCTGATCAACGTGCCGCGCACCTCGGGCAGCCTGCTGGCGGTGTATGAAGACGTCGACGTGCGCGCGGCGCCTATGGCGTGGGCGGCGGCGCCAGCTATGTCGGCGCACGCACCGGCGATGCCCGAGGCAGCTTCATGCTGCCGGCTTACGTGACGGCGAAGGCCCTGGCTTACTGGCAATTCACGCCATCCATGCGCTTGTCGCTGGATGTCGCCAATCTGTTCAACAAGCACTACTACGCCAGTTCCTACAGCAACGTCTGGATTGCGCCCGGCGACGCACGCTCGGCCATGCTCGGCCTGAACATCAGGTTCTGAACATGATCCGATGCCAACCCCTCGGCTGATGTGCCCGGAATCTCTTCCTGAGATTCGCCCGGGCTTTACACCAGACCACCATTGGCGCGCAGCGTCTGGCCGTTGACCCAACCATCCGGCGCAGCCAGATACGTCACTGCCTTGGCGATGTCTTCCGGCGTACCCAGGCGTTCCAGCGGCGCAGCCTTGGACATGCGCTCGACGACGTCCGGGGTCTTGCCGTTCAGGAACAGCGCGGTCGCGGTCGGCCCCGGCGCGACGGCGTTGACGGTGATCTGCTTGCCGCGCAATTCCTTGGCGAAGATGTTGGTCATCACTTCGATGGCGCCCTTGGTGGCGGCGTACACCGCATAGCCGGGCAGCGCCAGGCCGATCACGCTGGTCGAAAAATTGACGATGCGGCCGCCTTGTTGCAGGTGGGCGGCGGCGGCGCGCATCGTGTTGA
>NZ_AJHH01000702.1 GCF_000256565.1 Herbaspirillum lusitanum P6-12
CGCCGGTGACGATGGCGACTTGTTGTGCTGTAGCGGTGCTTGCTTGTTCCATGATGTGCTCCTGATGAATGGAATGGAGGATGAAGGGGTCGCGTAAGCCGGCGATGAGGTGCGTGTGTTGTGTCGCGTTTGCGCGTTCGCCAATCGATGAAGCTATTGTGGACCTTGGCCTGGATTGGATAAACAGGCTTGATCTGCTATCACTATTCGAAAAACGCCAATAATAGAGGCCCATTCCCCCCGAAAAAATCACATTGCCAATCCTCAATTCTGCTTATAAGATGTACGACAACATATAAGTATGAGAAGGCCGGCTACCCCACTCAGGCCTGCTATCTCAGGAGACAGCCTCACCACTCTTTGCGACATGCCGCACCGGCATTTCCCGTCGCAGCGCATGCCTATATGGACCAAACCCGATTTCTTCGCCTGCTGCGGACGTGCTCCGCCGGTCGGCGGCGTCGGAATTCCACCCCAATCTGGAGACAACGATGAATCAAGAAGACAAGAAAAAACCCTCTGGTTTCAACACAACTCGTCGTACAACATTGCTCGGCGGCCTGGCAATGGCCACCACTGCCCTGACCGCCAAAGCCCAGAGTTTCGACTTCAAGGCCAGCCAGCGCTATCCCGATCCCAACGTGCAGGTGCTGGACAACAGCTTCCTCAAATACCGGCTGTACAGCTCGACGGTCGAGCAGCTGGCGACCGGTTTCCGCTGGGTGGAAGGGCCTGTCTGGTTCGGCGACGGCCGCTATCTGCTGTTCAGCGACATCCCCAACAACCGCATCATGCGCTGGGATGAAGTCACCGGGACGACCTCGGTATTCCGCAACCCGGCCAACTTCACCAACGGCCTGGCGCGCGATCGCCAGGGCCGCCTGATCGCCTGCGAGCATCTAACCCGCCGCATCACGCGCACCGAATACGACGGCCGCATCACGGTGCTGGCCGACAATTACAACGGCAAGCGCTTCAACTCGCCCAACGACATCATCTGCAAATCGGACGGTTCGATCTGGTTCACCGATCCGCCGTTCGGCATCGCCGGCGAATGGGAAGGCGACAAGCAAGCCTCGGAACTGCCGCACGCGGTGTATCGCATCGACGGCCAGAGCGGCAAGCTGAGCCTGATCACCGACGCACTGGCCGGTCCCAACGGCCTGGCCTTCTCGCCCGATGAAAAAGTCATCTACATCGTCGAGTCGCGCGCCACGCCGAACCGCCTGATCTGGGCCTATCAGCTGACGGATAACGGGACCAAACTCGGTTCGCGCACGCTGGCGGTCGACGCCGCCGGTCCGGGCGCGATCGACGGCTTCAAGGTCGACGTCGACGGCAATCTGTGGTGCGGCTGGGGCAGCAACGGCGCACTCGACGCCAAACCGGCCGAGCTCGACGGCGTGCGCGTGTTCACGCCGCAAGGCAAGGCCATCGGCCACATCCATCTGCCGGAACGCTGCCCGAACCTGGTGTTCGGCGGAGCAAAGAAGAACCGCCTGTTCATGGCCAGCAGCCATTCGCTGTATGCGGTGTATGTCGATACGCGCGGCGCGGTGTAGGTCTGAACCCAAGCTGCAGCTATCGCCGCTTGTGCTGCGCCGCCTGATCGATTGATCGGGCGGCGCTTCTTTCTTTTTTCCTTCCCCGATTCACCATTCACCATTCACCAGTCACCATTCACCATTCGCGCGAATAAATCCTCGACGCCTCAGCGCAGCGTCAGACGGATAAACTAGAATGCCTGTGTCGTCTCTTGCGGCCATGCCTTCGTTCGATCCGGTTTGATCCGGTTGATCCGACTCCCAACCCGTATTGCCCCACGCCACACATGCTGCGCTGCCTCTCATTCGGCTTGCAATCCCGCCCCCGGCGCCTGCGTTCGATTTCGCTTCTGTTCCTTTTATCAATGTGCGGCTTGCTCGCCGCTTGCCAGCGCGCGCCGCAGGTCTTGCCGCAGCAGGCTTACATCTGGCAGCGGCAATGGAGTCCTGCCGTCGGCGCCGCCATGCAGGCCAGCGATCAACTGGTCGGCGGCTGGCGTGTGCTCGCCGCGGAGTTCACTGCCCAGCGCCAGTGGAAGATCGTCAATCCCGACTGGCAGGCGCTGAAGTCGACGCAGCACGCCATCGTGATGGTGGTGCGGCTGGACGGCCAGACCGGATCGCTTGATACCGCCACGCATGCGCGCGTCAACGATCTGCTGGCGCGCTGGCGGCAACAAGGCGTGCCGATAGCGGGCGTGGAAATCGATTACGACTGCCCGACTTCGCAATTGCCGGCGTATCGCAATTTCCTGGCCGGGATGCGGCAAAGCCTGGACCGCGACACCACGCTGTCGATCACGGCGCTGCCGACCTGGCTCAACAGTCCCGAACTGAGCAAGCTGCTGGCGATTACCGACGAATCGGTGTTGCAGGTGCATGCGGTGATGAATCCGCGCCAGGGCCTGTTCGACGCCGAGCGCGCGCAGGCGTGGCTGAAGGCCTATGCAAAACAGAGCGCGCATCCATGGCGCATTGCATTGCCGTCGTACGGCACGCGCGTGAGCTGGGACGACAACGGCCTCATCAGCGCAGTCGAAAGCGAACGTCCCCTGCTGGCGTCCGGCAACGCCGCGCAGGAGCTGACGGCATCGCCGGCAGTGGTGAGCGCCTTCCTCGCGCAGCTGGACAAGAATCCGGCGCCGGGCCTGATCGGCGTAGTCTGGTTCCGCCTGCCGACCGAAGACGACGTGCGCAACTGGAGCCTGCCGACCTGGCAAGCGGTGCTGGCGCGTCAGCCGCTAGTCTCCGTAGTCTCCGCCGTGACGGTGGAAGCCCGCGGCAATGCGCAAGCCGGCCTGCACGACCTCATGCTGCGCAATAACGGCAACGCCGACAGCGCGCTGCCGCTGATCGTGCGCATCGATGCGGCATCGGCCTGCGACGCCGCCGACGGCATCAACGGCTACGCCCTGGAGGCCGACGCCCAAGGCAAATATCTGCGACGCACGCGCGACGGTTTGCTGCGCGCCGGCTACCAGCGCAACATCGGCTGGGTCCATTGCGGGCAAGCACACATCCAACTCCATGTGGAACACTGACATGAACATCAAACATCTCCGCATCGCGGTCGCATTGGCGATCCCTTTCAGCGCTGCCGTCGTGATCGCCTGCGGTCCCGACTTCCCGCTGCAGGTGCTCGACGATCGCGCCGGCACGCTCAAGGCGACGCCGGCCAATTCCTTCGCCTACGAAGCTGCGCATCTGGTCAAACCCGGCGACGCATTGCTGGCCAATGAAAGCGACAGCACGCCCGATCCGTCCGGCAAACCGGATGCCGCCGATGCCGCCTTCATGACGCCCGTCCAGCTTGCCCAGCTCAAGGCCGCGCGCGCGCTCAAGGACGGCGACGCCGCGTATGCGCAAGGCCCTGACCTGCCGCCCGCGGTACGGTTGTATGCGGCCGGCGCGGTGGATTATCTTGCTGACGCTGACGCCGGAACACGCGCACGGAAACGCTTCCAGGCCGTGCTTGATTTACCCAAAACCGATGGCGACAAACGCGCCGTGTGGGCTGCCTACATGCTCGGGCAAAGCCACGCCGGCGCCATCACGGCCGCCGGCAACAAGCCCGGCGAAGAACGCGCCAAAGCCATCCAGGCGTATGCACTGGCGCGTTCGCGCGCGATTTCCGGTGCGCCCGATCCCAAGGGACTGGCGGTGGCGAGCTACGGCGAACAGGCGCGCGTATTTCTGGTCGGCAGCGCGATCAACGGCACGACCATGTGCGGCTATCTCGATTTCGTCAACGCCATGCCTTGCGCCGACGACGTCCCGGCCGCCGACCTGAAGCAGGCCGTTCGGCTGTACGCCGAACAGGCCGCGCGCAATTCCAACAGCGGCGTGCAATCGCTGCGCATCATCGCGGAATGGGCGCTGAGCGATGCCGGGCGTGCGCAGAAGCTGATTGACGATCCGATCGCGCAGCGCCTGCTGGTCGGCTATGCGCTGGCGCGCGTGGGCGACATGAGCGGCGCCGACGCCAGCCAGCCGGCCGAATACGACGCCTCGTGGGGCGGCTACGGTTACGTCGATGCCGGCAGAGGCGGCAAAGACGTCAAAGTCAATCCGGTGCTGCCGTCGCTGGTTGCAGCGTTGCAAAAACACGGCATCGCCAACATTGCCGACGCCGATCGCGTGGCGGCGCTCGCCTATCGCAGCGGGATGTACGAACTGGCGCAGACGCTGGCGGACAAGCAGCGCAGCAAGGGCGACGTGGCGGCAGCGGCGCAAGCCTATGCCGAGGCCGCCAAAGATTTCCCGCAAAATGACGCCAGCGTCGAGCCCGCCTCGCTCGGCCTGATCAAGGCAGAACAGAGCGTGCTGACGCTGTCGCGCGGACAATACGTCGACGCCTTCGATCAGCTGTACAAGGTCACCACGGCCAGCCAGGCGCGCGGCAAGAACGACAGCCTCGGCCATCCGCTCTACAGCGATTACAGCGGTGACACCTGGTACCTGGCCGAGCGCGTGCTGACGGTCGATGAACTCAAGACCTACGTCGATGCGCATGTCCCGGCAAC
>NZ_AJHH01000703.1 GCF_000256565.1 Herbaspirillum lusitanum P6-12
CGGCGCCGGCGCGGCATGGACATCATGGGATACGAAGAAGCGCCCGACTACGCCGGACTCGGCGGCATGCTGGCGTTCGGCATGGGCCGCATGGAAGTCCGGGAAGATCCGCGCGACGACGCCAGCAAGGCGCCCCTCGCCAAAACACCCGGGCAGCGCGCGGCCGTCGACCTGCCCGGCCCCTTCGTCACCGACGAGGAGCGCAAGCGCTATGCCGCCAGCGAGAGCAA
>NZ_AJHH01000704.1 GCF_000256565.1 Herbaspirillum lusitanum P6-12
ATTGCGCTCGGCGCAGGCGCAACTGATCGACCTCGACGACACCCGCAACCAGCTCGAACACGCCATCGCCATGCTGATCGGCAAAGCGCCCGCGCAGTTCAGCCTGCCCGCCCTGCCGCCGGCTGCGGCCAGCGATAGCGCCATCGACGCCAATGCCGCGCGCCTGCAAGGCAGCCTGCCGCAGATTCCGGTGGGCCTGCCCTCGGAACTGCTGGAGCGCCGTCCCGACATCGCCAATGCCGAACGTCTGGCCGCCGCGGCCAACGCCAATATCGGCGTGGCCCGCGCCGCCTATTTCCCCACGCTGACGCTGTCGGCCAGCGGTGGCTACAACAGCCTGGCTTTCGCCAACCTGTTCAACACCCCCAGCCGCGTCTGGTCGCTGGGGTCGGCGCTGGCCGAGTCTCTCTTCGACGGCGGCGCCCGCAGCGCCCGCAATGATGCCGCCGTGGCGGCCTACGACGCGGCCGTGGCGCAATACAAGCAGACCGTGCTGGGTGGCCTGCAAGAGGTGGAAGACAAGCTATCCACCCTGCGCGTGCTGGACCAGGAAAGCACCGTGCAGGCCCAGGCCGTACAGTCGGCGCAGCTGGCCGAACGGCTGGCCATGCGCCAGTACGAGGCCGGCACCGTCACCTATCTGTCGGTGGTGACGACCCAGGCCGCGTCGCTGACCAACCAGCGCAACGCCGTGACCTTGCTGGGCCGCCAGCTGGTGGCCAGCGTCGCGCTGATCAAGGCCACCGGCGGCGGCTGGCAGGCTGGGCGGGACGCCCCGTAAAGCCAGCCGCCGGCATTGTCGAATCCCCCTTTCCTCGCGAACATTTCAGGACGAGTTTCAGGCATGAGCACCTCACCCACCCCTCCCCGGCGTTCCCGACTGGCCATCGCACTGGCCGCAGCGCTGCTGATGGCCGGCATCGGCGGCTGGACCCACCTGCAGCGCGCCAGCGCCGCCGACCAGCCGCAGGCCAAGGCGCCGCCGCCCGTCTCCGTGACCCTGGCCAGCGTGCAGGAACGCGACTTGCCGCAATACCTCGCCGGCGTCGGGACGGTGACCGCCAACGCCAGCGTCGTGGTCAAGACACGCATCGATGGCCAGCTGGAAAAGGTCGGCTTCCAGGAAGGCGAAGACGTCAAGAAAGGCCAGTTGCTGGCCCAGATCGACGCCCGCGCACTGCAGGCGCAACTGGCCCAGGCCGAGGCGCAGCGCGCCAAGGACAGCGCCACGCTGATGAACGCCCGGCTGGACCTGCAACGCTACACCACCCTGCGCAGCCAGGACGCCGCCACCCAGCAGCAGCTCGATACGCAAAAGGCCCTGGTGGCGCAGCTGGAAGCGGCCGTCAAGACCGACGAGGCCCAGGTGGCCTATGCCAAGGTGCAATTGAGCTATACCACCATCAATGCGCCGATCTCGGGCCGCGTCGGCGCGCGCCTGGTCGATCCGGGCAACATCGTGCATGCCACGGACGCCAACGGTCTGGTGGTAATCAACCAGATCGATCCGATCACCCTGGTCTTCACCCTGCCCGAAGAAGCCGTGGCCGGCATCAACCGCGCCCAGCGCGCTCACCAGCAGCCGCTCCAGGTCTCCGCCTATGCGCGCGACTCGCAGGAAGTGCTGGCCACCGGCAAGCTGGTCCTGCTGGACAACCAGATCAACACCACCAACGGCACGGTGCAGTTGAAGGCGCGCTTCACCAACCAGCAGCACGTGCTGTGGCCGGGCCAGTACGTCAACGTCAACCTGCAGATGGACGACCACGCGTTGTCGTTGACCTATGCGTTTTCCGGGACCA
>NZ_AJHH01000705.1 GCF_000256565.1 Herbaspirillum lusitanum P6-12
GTAAGGCGCAACTGGCGCAGGTGCAGGCGCAACAGGCGCGTGACCAGGCCCAGCTGACGAATGCAAAAATCGACTTGCAACGCTACACCACGCTGCGTCAGCAAGACGCCGCCACGCAACAGCAACTGGATACGCAAAAGGCCCTGGTGGCGCAGCTCGAAGCCGCCGTCAAAACCGATGAAGCGCAGATCAGCTACGCCAAGGTCCAGCTCGGCTACACCACCATCAACGCGCCGATCAGCGGTCGCGTCGCGCGCGCGGGGCAGCCCCCGGCGCGCGCAACGACCAGGCCACTGCGGCATTCGACGGCGCGGTCGCCACCTACAAACAAACCGTGCTGGGCGGCTTGCAGGAAGTCGAAGACAACCTCTCGACGCTACGCGTGCTCGACCAGGAAAGTCGGGTGCAGAACCAGGCGGTGAAGGCAGCGCAATTGTCCGAACGGCTGGCGCTGAGCCAATACCAGGCCGGCACCACCACCTATCTCTCGGTCGTGACGACGCAGGCGGCTTCGCTGACCAACCAGCGCACCGCCGTCACCCTGCTGGGTCGCCAACTGGTGGCCAGCGTGGCGCTGATCAAGGCGACCGGGGGCGGCTGGACCGTGGCCGACATCGACAAGGTTGCTGCGTCCGGTAAAGCCGATAAATAAGCCGCCCCATAAGCCGACAAATAAGCCGACCAATAAAAACAATTTCGCGAGTGAAAGCATGACTACTTCTTTGACACCCAAACGTTCCACCCTGTTGATTTCCGTTGCCGTGCTGGTCGCCCTCGGCGGCGGCGCCTGGTCATTGTTCCATCGCGCCGACGCAGTCGCTGCGTCCAAGGAACAGGCACAGCAGGCGCCGTCGATTTCCGTCACCACCGTGCAGGTGCAGGAGCGCGACATTCCGCTGTACCTGTCGGGCGTCGGCACCGTGACCGCCAACGCCAGCGTCGTCGTCAAGGTGCGCATCGACGGCCAGCTCGACAAGGTGGGCTTCACCGAAGGCCAGGACGTCAAGGCCGGCCAGTTGCTGGC
>NZ_AJHH01000706.1 GCF_000256565.1 Herbaspirillum lusitanum P6-12
CCGCGCCGGCGCTGACCCTGCCTGCCGCGGCGATCCAGCGCAACCAGCAAGGCACCTACGTGTACATCGTCAAGGCCGACGAAACGGCGGCGATCCAGCCGGTCAAGGTCACGCGCATCCAGGACGGCGTCGCAGTGCTGAGCCAGGGTCTCGAGGTCAATCAACGCGTGGTGCTGGACGGTCAGTACAAGCTCAAGCCCGGCAGCCACGTGATTGAGAACAAGGCTGCCGCCAACGGCGCCGCTGCTTCTGCTAATGCGCCTGCTAATGCTCCTGCTGCGAAAGGATCCGCAAAGTGAGTGTGTCCGCTACCTTCATCAAGCGTCCCATCGGCACCACGCTGCTGGCGCTGGCGATCCTGCTGGTCGGCATTGCCGTCTGGCCGCTGCTGCCGGTCGCGCCGCTGCCGCAGGTCGACTTCCCGACCATCCAGGTTTCCGCCAGTTTGCCCGGCGGTAGTCCCGAAACCATGGCCTCCAACGTTGCGCAACCGCTGGAACGCCAGTTCTCGCTGATTGCCGGCCTGTCGCAAATGACGTCGCAAAGTGCGCTGGGCAGCACCCAGATCACCTTGCAGTTCGATCTCAACCGCAACATCGACGCTGCCGCGCTCGACGTGCAGGCGGCGATCAACGCGTCGACCGGGCAACTGCCGTCCAACCTGCCGAATCCGCCGACCTTCCGCAAGGTCAATCCGGCCGACTCGCCGATCATGATCATGTCGGTGCAGTCCGATGCGTTGCCGCTGACGCAGGTCAGCGACTTCGCTGACAACATCCTGGCGCAGCAAATCTCGCAGATCTCCGGCGTCGGCCTGGTCAACGTCAACGGCGCGCAGAAACCGGCCGTGCGCATCCAGGTCGATCCGGCCAAGCTGGCGACGCTGAACCTGAGCCTGGAAGACATCCGCGGCGTGATCGCCACCACCACCGTGAACCAGCCCAAGGGCACGGTCGACGGCACGCATCAGAGCTTTACCGTCTATACCAACGATCAGTTGCTGAGTGCCGATCCGTGGAACGACATGGTGCTGGCTTACCGCGCCGGCGCACCGATCCACGTGCGCGACATCGGCGTGGCGATCGACGCGCCTGAAAACATGAAGATCGCCGCGTGGGCGTTCTCCGGCGCTGCGGCAGAAACCGATACGACGCTGACCAATGGCCGCTCCATCGTGCTGGCCATCACCAAGCAGCCCGGCGCCAACGTGATCGAGACGGTCGGCCGCATCAAGGCCGCGATGCCCCGCCTGCGCGCAGCGATCCCGGCCAGCGTGCACGTCAATACGCTGATCGACCGCACCCAGACCATCCGCGCTTCGGTGGAAGACGTCGAGTTCACGCTGGTCCTGACGATTGCGCTGGTGGTGATGGTGATCTTCGTGTTCCTGCGCAACATCGCGGCGACGCTGATCCCGAGCATCACGGTGCCGCTGGCGATCATGGGTACCGCCGCCGTGATGTACCTGGTCGGCTACAGTCTCGACAACCTGTCGCTGATGGCGTTGACGATCGCGGTCGGCTTCGTGGTCGACGATGCGATCGTGATGCTGGAAAACATTTACCGCTATGTCGAAGAAGGCATGTCGCCGATGGAAGCGGCGTTGAAAGGCTCCAGCGAAATCGGATTCACCATCATCTCGATCTCGGTGTCGCTGGTGGCGGTGTTCATCCCGCTGCTGCTGATGGGCGGCATCGTCGGCCGCCTGTTCCGTGAATTTGCCGTGACCGTGACGCTGACCATCGGCGTGTCGGTGATCATTTCGCTGACGCTCACGCCGATGCTGTGCTCGCGCTTCCTCAAGAACAGCCACGCCGAACAACACGGCAAGATGTATCAGTTGTTCGAGCGCTTCTTCGACGCGTTGCTGAACGGCTACAAGCGCGGCCTCGATCTGGTGCTGCGCCACCAGTTCATCACGCTGATGAGTTTCCTCGCCACCGTTGCGGTGACCGTGGCGCTGTTCATCTTCATCCCGAAAGGCTTCTTCCCGCAACAGGACAACGGCGTGATCGCCGGCTTTGCCGAATCGGCGCAGGATATCTCGTCGAGCGCGATGCATCGCCGGCTGTTGCAAGTGGCCGACGTGGTGCGCAAGGATCCGGACGTGACCGGTTTCGCGATGAGCGCGGGTTCGACCACCTTTAATACCGGCAACTTCTTCATCGCACTGAAACCGAAGAGCGAAGGCCGCACGCTGGACGCCAGCGAAATCATCACGCACCTGCGACCGCAAGTGGCGAAGATCCAGGGCGTCAATCTGTTCATGCAGGCCAGCCAGGATATCAACGTCGGCGGCCGTCTGTCGCGTACGCAATATCAATACACCCTGACCGACTCCAACCTGGATGAACTCAACGTCTGGGCGCCGAAACTGGTGGATCGCCTGCGTCGCCTGAAGCAACTCACGGACGTCGCCTCCGATCAGCAAAACTCGGCGGCAACGGCAACCATCACGATCGACCGCGCGCGTGCATCGAGCTTCGGCATTTCGCCGGCGCTGATCGACGCCACGATCTATGACGCCATCGGCCAGCGCCAGGTCGCGCAGTACTTCACGCAGGTGAACAGCTATCGCGTGATCCTGGAAGTCACGCCGGAGCTGCAGAAGGATCCGGCGCTGTTCAACAAGCTCTACCTGACCTCGCCGCTGACCGGTCAGCAAGTACCGCTGTCGACCTTCATCAAGGTCGACACGACCAAGACCGCTTACCTGTCGATCAGCCACCAGAGCCAGTTCCCGGCGGTGACGATTTCGTTCAACCTGGCGCACGGGGTGGCGCTGGGCGAGGCGGTCGACGCCATCAACCAGGCCCAGGCCGAGATGGGCGTGCCGACCACCTTGACCGGCGCGTTCCAGGGCACGGCCAAGGCGTTCGGCGATTCGCTGTCGTCGCAGCCTTACCTGATCGCGGCGGCGCTGATCGCGGTGTACATCGTGCTGGGCCTGCTGTATGAGAGCTACATCCATCCGCTGACGATCCTGTCCACGCTGCCGTCGGCCGGCGTGGGCGCGCTGCTGATCCTGATGGCGGGCGGCTACGACCTCAGCGTGATTGCGCTGATCGGCATCATCCTGCTGATCGGCATCGTCAAGAAGAACGGCATCATGATGATCGACTTTGCGCTGACCGCCGAACGGCAACACGGCATGAAACCGGAAGAGGCGATCTATCAGGCTTGTCTGCTGCGCTTCCGCCCGATCATGATGACCACCATGTGCGCGCTGCTGTCGGGACTGCCGCTGATGCTGGGCCATGGCGCCGGCTCCGAATTGCGCCGTCCGCTCGGTTACGCGATGGTCGGCGGCCTGGTGCTGTCGCAAGCGCTGACGCTGTTCACGACGCCGGTGGTGTATCTCTACCTGGATCGCGCGCATTACTGGTACATGAACAAGAAGGAAGCGCGCGCGGCGCGCAAGGCGGCACGCAAGGGCGGCGCCGCTCCTGTAATAGAATCGCACTAGTTGATGTCCATGCACGCGGTACCTGGAGCAGGAATGAAAATTCTGATTGTCGAAGACGAGCACAAGATGGCGGAGTACCTCTGCAAAGGGTTGACTGAGCAGGGATGCACCGTGGATCTGGCCGCCAACGGCATCGACGGCCAGCATCTGGCGATCCAGCACGATTACGACGTGATCGTGCTGGATGTCATGCTGCCGGGGCTGGATGGCTTCTCGGTGCTGCGTTCGCTGCGCACCGTCAAGCAGACGCCGGTGATCACATGACCACCATGTGCGCGCTGCTGTCGGGACTGCCGCTGATGCTGGGCCATGGCGCCGGCTCCGAATTGCGCCGTCCGCTCGGTTACGCGATGGTCGGCGGCCTGGTGCTGTCGCAAGCGCTGACGCTGTTCACGACGCCGGTGGTGTATCTCTACCTGGATCGCGCGCATTACTGGTACATGAACAAGAAGGAAGCGCGCGCGGCGCGCAAGGCGGCACGCAAGGGCGGCGCCGCTCCTGTAATAGAATCGCACTAGTTGATGTCCATGCACGCGGTACCTGGAGCAGGAATGAAAATTCTGATTGTCGAAGACGAGCACAAGATGGCGGAGTACCTCTGCAAAGGGTTGACTGAGCAGGGATGCACCGTGGATCTGGCCGCCAACGGCATCGACGGCCAGCATCTGGCGATCCAGCACGATTACGACGTGATCGTGCTGGATGTCATGCTGCCGGGGCTGGATGGCTTCTCGGTGCTGCGTTCGCTGCGCACCGTCAAGCAGACGCCGGTGATCATGCTGACCGCGCGCGACCGCGTGGAAGACCGCATCAAGGGCTTGCACGACGGCGCCGACGATTACCTGATCAAGCCGTTTTCCTTCCTCGAACTGCTGGCGCGTTTGCAGGCATTGACGCGTCGCGGCCGTGCGCAGGAACCGGCGCCTAGTATACGGCCTGATGACCACCATGTGCGCGCTGCTGTCGGGACTGCCGCTGATGCTGGGCCATGGCGCCGGCTCCGAATTGCGCCGTCCGCTCGGTTACGCGATGGTCGGCGGCCTGGTGCTGTCGCAAGCGCTGACGCTGTTCACGACGCCGGTGGTGTATCTCTACCTGGATCGCGCGCATTACTGGTACATGAACAAGAAGGAAGCGCGCGCGGCGCGCGGCGACCTGCAGATCGACCTGCTGAGCCG
>NZ_AJHH01000707.1 GCF_000256565.1 Herbaspirillum lusitanum P6-12
ACGCTGCGCATCGGCGACCTGCAGATCGACCTGCTGAGCCGCAAGGCCTACCGCAGCAACACGCGTATCGACCTGACCGCCAAGGAGTTCGCGCTGCTGGCGATCATGGCGCGGCGCCAGGGCGAAATCCTGTCCAAGACGGCGATTGCCGAACTGGTGTGGGACATGAATTTCGACAGCAACACCAATGTCGTCGAGGTCGCGATCAAGCGCCTGCGCGCCAAGATCGACGCGCCGTTCGACCAGAAGCTGCTGCACACGATACGCGGCATGGGCTACGTACTGGAGCCGCGCGCTTCGGAGGCGCCGGCGCCGGAGCATGACGAATATGATGAACATGACGGGGAACACGGATGAGGCATTCCATCATCGCGCGGCTGGTCATGATGTTCGCGGCCGCCGCGCTGGTCATTTTTTCGCTGATCGGCGGCGTGCTGTACGCCGTGGTCAAGAACGAGCTGCTGCGCCATGAGCGCGACGGCCTGGTGACGACCTTCAACGATATTGAATACATGGTCTCGCGCGTCGGCACGGTGGAGCGCTGGGCGCGCGTACAGACCAAGCTGGACACCCTGACCCCGGCCGACGGCAAGGTGCGTTTCTGGGTGTTCAGCGACGATCCGCAATTCAGCTACGGCAAGGACCTGGCCGAACTGCACGACTTCGATTACGACCCCAACAACATCGGCCGCCTGCGCATCAAGGGCAAGGAATTCCCGATGCATACGCTGACCAAGGTGTTGCCGGCCTACCTCGACCGCCCCGCCATCCGCCTCACCATCGGCGTCGACACCGAACCTTATTTCGAGACGCTGCGCACCTTCGTGATCGCCATGATCGGACTGTCGCTGGCGGGGATTTTCCTGGTGATCCTGTTCGGCTACTGGATCGCGCGCGCCGGCTTGCAACCGCTCAAGAAGATGTCCGACAAGGCGCAGACCCTGAGTCCGCAAACCCTGTCGGAACGCCTCACGGTGTCGGCGCTGCCGGATGAATTGTCGGATCTGGCGCAAGCCTTCAACGGCGCGCTGGATCGCATGGAAAACGCCTATAAACAATTGGAAGCCTTCAACGCCGATGTGGCTCACGAGTTGCGTACGCCGCTGGCCAACCTGATCGGCGAGACCCAGGTGGCCTTGTCGCGCGAACGCAGCGCGCCGGAGTTCGAGATCGTGCTGCAATCGAACCTCGAAGAGCTGGATCGCCTGCGTTCTATCATCAACGACATGCTGTTCCTGGCCCGCTGCGATCAGGGCGAAGCCGCCACCAGCCTGGTTTACACGGCGATTGCCGACGAGGTGCAAAAGACCATCGAGTTCTTCGAGTTCGTGCTGGACGAGATGCAGATGAGCGTGGAAGTGGTTGGCGACGTCGATGCGAAGTCGATGATCGAGACCGCGCTGTTCCGTCGCGCCTTGACCAATCTCCTGCAAAACGCCATCCAGCATTCACCTGCCGGCGCGCGCATCACGGTGTCGATCGATGCGCAGCAACAGGATGTGCAGGTTGCCGTTTCCAATCCTGGGGAACCGATCGAACAACGCCATTTGCCGCGCCTGTTCGACCGCTTCTATCGTGTCGACAGCGCGCGTCGCGACTTCGACGGCGTGCATGGCCACGGCCTCGGCCTGGCGATCGTCAAGGCGATTGCGCTGATGCATGGCGGCACTGCGTTCGCCAGCAGCAGGGGCGGCAAGACCACGATAGGTTTCACCGTCGGCGGCAAAGCGGCCTGACTGCGTTGAATTCTTGGATTTGAAACCGGAGGTCGGAGGTCGGCGACTGAATGAACTGCGTCGTCGTCGACTGCTGTTGAATACTTCCTGAGAAAAACTGAAGGAAGAGGCGAGCCTTGTCTGCGGCACTTGCAGGAAATGGCTGTGGCTGCTTCGTTCCCGACCTGACCAGGTTGACCATGCCACAATGCGCAGGGGCCCGCCGGCACGAATTGTACCTCATCTGCGCGGCCGGCGCGAGCGCTGTTCGCGCAGACAGGATAATTGCAGCGCACGCCAATGCGCCGCAACGCAGACAAATTAAATTCCCAGCTCGTCCCAGATGCCGTCCACGCGCTTCTTGACGGCGTCCGTCATGGCGATGGTCGTGCCCCATTCACGGTTGGTTTCACCAGGCCACTTGTTGGTGGCGTCAATCCCCATCTTGCTACCGAGGCCGCTGACCGGCGAGGCGAAGTCGAGGTAATCGATCGGCGTGTTGTCCACCATCACAGTGTCGCGCACCGGATCGACGCGCGTGGTGATGGCCCAGATCACTTCCTTCCAGTCGCGGATATCGACGTCTTCATCGACCACCACGATGAACTTGGTATACATGAACTGGCGCAGGAAACTCCATACGCCGAACATCACGCGCTTGGCGTGGCCGGCGTAGGACTTCTTCATCTGCACCACCGCCATGCGGTAGCTGCAGCCTTCCGGCGGCAGGTAGAAATCGGTGATTTCGCTGAACTGCTTTTGCAGCAGCGGGATGAACACTTCATTGAGCGCCACGCCAAGCACGGCCGGTTCGTCGGGCGGTTTGCCGGTATAGGTGGAGTGATAGATCGGATCGCGGCGCATGGTGATGCGGTCGATGGTGAAAACCGGGAACCAGTCCTGCTCATTGTAGTAACCGGTGTGGTCGCCGTAGGGACCTTCGAGCGCATGTTCGTAGCCGGAAGGATGAGGGTTTTCAGCGCTATCCGGGTAGATATGCCCTTCCAGCACGATCTCGGCCGAGGCCGGCACGCGCAGTTCGCTGCCGATGGCCTTGACCAGCTCGGTGCGGCTGCCGCGCAGCAGGCCGGCGAACTGGTATTCGGACAGGCTGTCCGGCACCGGCGTGACTGCGCCTAATATGGTAGCGGGATCCGCGCCGAGTGCGACCGCGATCGGATACGGTTTGCCGGGGTTGGCGATGCAATGTTCGCGGAAATCGAGCGCGCCGCCGCGATGGGCCAGCCAGCGCATGATGACCTTGTTGCGGCCGAGGACCTGCTGGCGATAGATGCCGAGATTCTGGCGCTTCTTGTTGGGGCCTTTGGTGATCACCAGGCCCCATGTAATAAGAGGAGCGACGTCGCCCGGCCAGCAGTGCTGGATCGGCAGGCGGTCGAGGTCGACGTCGTTGCCTTCCCACACGATGTCCTGGCACGGCGCCGAACTACGCTCCTTGGGGGCCATGTCCCACAGCGACTTGACCAGGGTGCCGAGACCCATGACGTCCTTGAAGCCTTTCGGCGGCTCGGGCTCTTTCAGCTTCGCCAATAAATGGCCGATGCGTCTTAATTCGCCGACATCTTCCGCCCCCATGCCTAGCGCCACGCGACGCGGCGTGCCGAAAAGATTCGCCAGCACCGGGATATTTTTGCCCTCGACCTTGTCGAAAATCAGCGCCGGACCGGAGGCGCGCAAGGTGCGATCGCAGATTTCGGTGATTTCCAGGTAGGGCGAGACGGGTGTCGAGATGCGTTTTAATTCGCCGGAAAGTTGCAACTGCGAAATAAAATCGCGTAAATCTGAATATTTCATTTTTTTTCGCTGGATTTCTGTAATACAGCCCTTAGGTGAGGTAGACCGGGCAAACGGTTGATTCTATTGATTTTTGGCGGCATACCCCTCCAAAAGTCAGACTTAAAAGTTATATTAAATCGGTTTAATAGTATTGACTTGATATAAAGTGGCTTCTACAATTCGGCCACCTTGATTAAAGGAGCCGGGTCAGGAACCCGAATCAGCTCACAAGGTTTCACGGGAACGGGGTCCCACTGACATTTTAAGGAGTGTTGTCAAAAGGCGTCAGCCTTCTCCCCCGAACATGGTTGTCTTGCACTGCACAGGAGCCACCGGCCCTGCAGTAACCGCAAACAACCCCAAGCTTGCCGTAACGCCTTGCGACGGCAGTTTTTTGATTGTGATGCATGTAGCCAGTAATCCGGTTTCACTCTTGGCCGGTTTTGCCCTATGTAATTTGCAATATTCAGGAGGTTCAATGTTAAACCAACCCATAGAGGCGCCGTTAAGCGCCGCCTCGGATATGGTTGACCAGTCGGCGCAATGGGCGAAGTCCATTCAAAGCCGCATCGGTCGCTTTTTTACCGCAGCGCACTATGCCCTGACCTTGGTCGGCATCGCTGCACTGTTCGTTCTGGGCATGATGTTCTTCAACCCGGATTTCGCCGACAAAATCATCGCCCTGTCGCCCTTCTCGGACGGCCAGGTTGAAGAAGCAGCGCCGGAAGCGCCGCCGCTGACCAACCTGATGGATACGCCGGCGCCTGCCCTGACCGGGGCAGCGGCAGCGGCCATCCCGCTCAGCGATGAAGAGCGCAAGATGCTCGGTACACCGCGTCAGCAGAAGCTGGTGACCAACTGGCTGTCGAAGCGTTACCGCGTTGCCGGCGACGCCACCGACATGCTGGTGTCCGCTGCGTACCTGACGGCACGCGACATCAAGCTTGATCCGTTGCTGATCCTGGCGGTGATGGCAATCGAATCGCGCTTCAATCCGTTCGCGGAAAGCCCGATGGGCGCACAAGGCCTGATGCAGGTCATGTCCAAGGTCCATCACGACAAGTTCCAGGAACTGGGCGGCGTCAAGGCGGCGCTCAATCCGGTCGCCAACATCAAGGTCGGTTCGCTGATCCTGAAGGAATACGTAACACGCGGCGGCTCGGTGGAAGCCGGCCTGAAGAGCTACGTCGGCGCGGCTGACATGGCCAATGACGGCGGCTATGGCATCAAGGTGCTCTCGGAGTACCAGAACCTGAAGCAGGTCGCCATGGGCAAGAACGTCTCGATCTACACCACTGCCACCGTGAAGCTGCCCACCCCCGGTGTGTCGGCCAGTGCCGAGCAGCCCAAGCCGGCCAGCAACAACGTGGCCGCGGCCGCCAAGCCCAAGGCAGAAGAACAGCTCGCCGCCCTGTAAGGGCAGCGTGTTGCGATTTGAATATTACCGGTATTCAGGACGCGAAAAAGGAGCCCTCGGGCTCCTTTTTTTTTGACCTGCTTATATATAGAGAAGAGATAGAAGTGCTCTAGTGCGCCAGTGCGGATCAGGCGGCCTTGCGGCGCTTCTCGAAGAACACCCGCAGGCGCGCCACGGCCTCTTGCAGGTTCTCCATCGAGGTCGCATAGGACAGGCGGATATAGCGGCGCGCCGTGAAGGGCCCGAAATCCAGGCCCGGCACCAGCACCACGCCTGCCTTGTTGAGCATGTCGATGGTGAAGGCGTCGGCGTCGTCGCTGAGCGCGCTGCAGTCGGCGTAAACATAGAACGCGCCGTCCGGCATCACCGGCACCGTGAAGCCGAGACGTTCGAGTTGCGGCACGATGTAATCGCGGCGGCGCTTGAATTCGGCCTTGCGTTCTTCGTACAGTGCAATCGACTCCGGCGCGAAGCAGGCGATGCCGGCGTGCTGCGCAATCGATGAAGCACAGATGAACAGGTTCTGCGCCAGCTTCTCGACTTGCGGCACCAGGCTTTCGGGCAGCACCAGCCAGCCGAGACGCCAGCCGGTCATGTTGAAGTACTTTGAAAAGCTATTGATGACGATGACGTCTTCGCCGAGCGACAGTGCCGAGAATGGCGCGCCTTCGTACGACAGGCCCTGGTAGATTTCATCGACGATGGTGAAACCATTTTTCTCGCGCACGACGTCGACGATCTTCTTCAATTCATCGGGCAGGATCGAGGTGCCGGTCGGATTCGACGGCGACGCCAGCAATACGCCCTTGGTTGCCGGCGACCAATGTTCCTGAACCATGCCTGCGGACAACTGGAAGCGATGTTCCGGTCCGCTTTCGATCAATTTGGCGCTGCCTTCGAAGGCGGCGACGAAATGGCGGTTGCACGGATAAGACGGATCCGGCATCAACACTTCAGCGCCCTTCTCCACCAGCGCCGCGCAGGCAAGCAACAGGGCCGCTGAGGCGCCCGCTGTGACGATAATTCGCGACGGCGCGATGTCCAACCCGTACACCCGCCGATAATGGGCTGAGATCGCCTCTCGTAAAGCCGGCAAACCGGTTGCCGAGGTGTATTGCATCTTGCCGTCGGCCATCGCTTGTGTCGCAGCGGCAACAACGGCGGGGGCGGCAGTGAAATCAGGCTCGCCGATGCCCATGTGGATGATGTGATGGCCTTGTTGCTCCAGGGCAGCGGCCATCTTGGCCAGCTCCATCACATGGAAGGGCGCGATGTTTTGCAGGCGGGAGGCAAGATCGTGAAAGCTCATGGGATTGTGCGGTAGGACGAAGCGGAACGAACGAGAAGGAACAAGCGCGAAGGTCAGCAAGAACTTTGCCGGACGCTGCCATGGATGCATCAATGCATCAATGCATCAGCAGCGTCGGCTTAAACGAACGACGACAAACCAACGACGACGGATCAGCGGCGGCCGGCGCTCACTTCGACTTCGCGCGCCTTGGCGGCGAAACGGTCGAGCACGCCGTTGACGTACTTGTGACCATCGATGCCGCCGAACGACTTGGTCAGTTCAACGGCTTCGTTGATGACCACGCGATACGGAATCTCGAGATTGTTCTTCAGTTCGAATGCGCCGATCAGCAGCGCTGCGTGTTCCACCGGCGACAACTCCGTGATGGAGCGGTCGATCAGCGGCGCCAGGTCGGTGCGCAGTTCCGGCGCCTGTTTGATCGCGCCGTACAGCAGCACGTCGAAATGCTCGGCGTCGGCCTTGTCGAAACCGTGCGCTTCGCGGATGTGCGCTTCGATCGCGCCGGCGTCTTCATTGTTGAGCAGCCATTGATACAGGCCCTGCAATGCGAACTCGCGGGCGCGGTGACGCGGCGTACGGTTCTTGCTCGGGTTGGCGTGTTGGATTTTATTGGTCATGATGAAAATGAGGAAACCGGGTCAATACAAAATCGAAACAGACGCGCAATCAACAAATCGATTGCGCCGCCGGTCGTCGCTGCACATGCAACAACGACCGGCCGGCCTGCCTGCTTATTCTTCTTCAGCCACTTGCGCGAGTTCGTCCAGCGCCAGCGACAGGTTGGCCATCTCGACGGCGACGCGGGCGGCGTCGGCGCCTTTGACCGCCATGCGCGCTTCGGCCTGTTCGTCGTTCTCGGTGGTCAGCACGGCGTTGGCGATCGGGATGCCGGCGTCGAGGCCAACGCGCGTGATCCCTGCGCCGGATTCATTCGAGACCAGTTCGAAGTGATAGGTCTCGCCGCGGATCACCGCGCCCAATGCGATCAGCGCATCGAACTGGTCGGTCTCGGCCATCTTCTGCAGGGCCAGCGGGATTTCCAGCGCGCCCGGCACGCTGACGTGGAGGATGTCTTCATCCTGCACGCCGAGATGCTTGAGCTCCGCCAGGCACGACGCCAGCAAGCCGTGGCAGACGTCTTCGTTGAAACGCGCCTGGACGATGCCGATACGCAAGCCATCGCCATTCAGATCCGATTCGTATGTACCAATAGTCATGGCTTTTCCTTATACGCAAACTTGCGTTGTGTGAGTGTGATAGTGCCGCGATGCGTTGCGGTCGGTACTGTCGGTCAGGCGTCCGGCTTGGCGCGATAGCCGGTGACTTCGAGGTTGAAACCGGTCATCGACGGCATCTTGCGCGGGCTGGCCAGCAGCTGCATCTTGCACACGCCGAGATCCTTGAGGATTTGCGCGCCGATGCCGTAGGTGCGCAGATCGAGGCGGTCGGCGCGGGCCGGCTTGGCCGCCTGCACGTTGTTGAGCGCGGTGAACTGGGCAAACATCTGGTCGGCCGATTCTTCGCAATTGAGGAGCACCACGACGCCGCTTGGCGCCGCCTTGATCGCGGCCATGGCCGAGGCCATGTTCCACGAGTGCGTCGTCGCTTTGGTTTCGAGCAGGTCGAGGATCGAGACCGGCTGATGCACGCGCACCAGCGTTTCTTCACCCGGACGGATGTCGCCATGCACCAGCGCCAGGTGGGCGCCGCCGCTTGGCGTGTCGCGGTAGGCGATGGCCTTGAACGACCCGTGCACGGTGTGCATCTCGCGCTCGGCAACGCGCTCGATGATGCTTTCGTGCTGGCTGCGGTAATGGATCAGGTCGGCGATGGTGCCGATCTTGAGCTTGTGTTCTTCGGCGAATTCGAGCAGGTCCGGCAGACGCGCCATGGTGCCGTCGTCCTTGAGGATTTCGCAGATCACGGCAGCCGGCGTCAGGCCCGCCATCTGGGTCAGGTCGCAACCGGCTTCGGTATGGCCGGCGCGCATCAGCACGCCGCCCTTTTGTGCGCGCAGCGGGAAAATATGACCAGGCTGCACGATGTCGGCCGGCACCGCATTCTTGGCGGCGGCAACTTGAATCGTGCGTGCGCGATCGGCGGCGGAGATGCCGGTGGTGACGCCTTCGGCGGCTTCGATCGAGACGGTGAAATTGGTGCCGAACTGGGTGCCGTTGCGGGTCGACATCATCGACAGGTCGAGACGGTCGCAATGCTCTTCGGTCAGCGTCAGGCAGACCAGGCCGCGCGCATGCTTGACCATGAAGTTGATGGCTTCGGGCGTGACGAAATCGGTGGCCAGCACCAGGTCGCCTTCATTCTCACGATCTTCTTCGTCGACCAGGATGACCATGCGTCCGGCGCGCAGTTCGGCGACGATTTCTTCTGTTGTTGCGATAGGCATAACGATTTCCTCAGTAGCCCCGTATTTTAAAGGATTGCGGGCCTGCTCCGCTGGCCAATTGCGCCAATTATGCCGGCAACGCTGCCTGTGCAGCCTGGGTGCGCTGCAATGCCTCCAGCAGCAGCGCCGGGTCGCCCAGCGCCAGCCGTTTGGAATCCGACAAGGTCTGGCGGAAGGCGCGTGCTCCCGGCATGCCGGCCATCAAGCCCAGCATGTGCCGGGTGATGCTGTTCAAGCGCAGGCCCCGGCCATTGTCGCCATGCAACTCCAGCTGGCGTTTGATATAAGGCAACATCGCCTCGATCACCTCGGCCCGGCTGCGCTGCAGGCCGCCCTCAAGAGCAGCGTAGTAGCGGGCATCGAAGCCAGCCATCAGGTAGGGGTTGTGATAGGCCTCACGGCCCAGCATGACGCCGTCCACATGCTTGAGGTGCTCATCGATCTCGGGCAGGGTCTTGATGCCGCCGTTGATGAGGATTTCCAGCGCCGGGAAGTCTTTCTTCAGCCGGTAGGCGTACTCGTACCTGAGCGGCGGAATCTCGCGGTTTTCCTTGGGGCTTAGGCCCTTGAGGACGGCATTGCGGGCGTGCACGATGAAGGTCTTGCAACCGGCTTCGGCGATCGTGCCGACAAAGTCGCGCACGAAATCGTAGGACTCGACGTCGTCGATGCCGATGCGATGCTTGACGGTAACATCGATGTCGACGGCGTCGCGCATTGCCTTGACGCAATCGGCGACCAGTTTCGGTTCAGCCATCAGGCAGGCGCCGAATGCGCCCTTCTGCACGCGCTCGGAAGGACAGCCGCAGTTGAGGTTGATCTCGTCATAGCCCCATTGCCGGCCCAGCCTGGCGCTCTTGGCCAGATCGTCGGGCTCGCTGCCGCCGAGCTGCAGGGCGACCGGATGTTCTTCTTCATTGAAATTGAGATGGCGCGGCACGTCGCCGTGCAGCAAGGCGCCGGTGGTGACCATTTCGGTGTACAGCCAGGTGTGCCGCGTGATCTGGCGATGGAACAGCCGGCAGTGCCGGTCGGTCCAGTCCATCATGGGCGCAACGCTGATTGTTCTTGGTCCGTAAGACATGGTATCTATCAAAAATAAGCAACGCGGGCCTGCGACGCATTTACGGCTGGCCTGCTGCACTATAAGCAATGTGGCCGGAATACGCGCCACAAATAGAAAGCCCGCAACGTTTGCACGTTGCCTTTTTTTTCTCGTCCGGCTCGCTGCCGCCAAGCTGCAGGGCAACCGGATGTTCTTCTTCGTTGAAATCGAGATGGCGCGGCACGTCGCCGTGCAGCAAGGCGCCGGTGGTGACCATTTCGGTATACAGCCAAGTGTGCCGCGTGATCTGGCGATGGAACAGCCGGCAATGCCGGTCGGTCCAGTCCATCATGGGCGCAAC
Organism: Herbaspirillum lusitanum P6-12; assembly: GCF_000256565.1. GTDB lineage: Bacteria > Pseudomonadota > Gammaproteobacteria > Burkholderiales > Burkholderiaceae_D > Herbaspirillum > Herbaspirillum lusitanum. Next base: position 10,052 of record NZ_AJHH01000707.1, read on the forward strand.
GCTGATTGTTCGTGGTCCGTAAGACATGGTATCTATCAAAAATAAGCAACGCGGGCCTGCGACGCATTTACGGCTGGCCTGCTGCACTATAAGCAATGTGGCCGGAATACGCGCCACAAATAGAAAGCCCGCAACGTTTGCACGTTGCGGGCTGGTGTCCCCTCTATCCTCTTGAGATAGGATTTTTATACTGCGGGGGTGATTCTGCACCACAAACCAGCATTCGTCATTTCGCAATGCACAATTTAAGTGCTTATCTGTTTTCCAGCCTCAGAAAACAGGCGCGAACGTTCCAATTTTGCAACGCTTCTTTCGCCTTCATCGCGCAAATGCGTGTCGGCAGGCAAAAACAAGCAAAAAGATTCAGGTAAAAAAAAACCCGCTCACCTTTCGGTTGCGGGCTTAAATCCAATTCTTTAGGAGGAAATTGGAGGAGACAGGTGTAACTATATCGCACCGCATCATAGTCGTCCGCTTTATTGTGCTGATATCAGTTATTCACAAAACCAATATCAGCACGGCGTTACTGCTCCTGCATCTTCCTCATCGCCGACAGCAATTACGCGTCGCGCGATGCCTTCTTGCGCTCGTGTTCCTTCAGGAAACGCTTGCGCAGGCGAATGCTCTTCGGCGTGACTTCGACCAGTTCGTCGTCGTCGATGAATTCAACCGCGTATTCCAGCGACATTTCGATCGGCGGAACCAGGCGCACCGCTTCGTCGGTACCGGACGAACGGACGTTGGTCAGTTGCTTGCCCTTGATCGGGTTCACGACCAGATCGTTGTCGCGCGAGTGGATGCCGATGATCATGCCTTCGTAGACCGGATCGTTGTGGCTGACGAACATGCGGCCGCGATCTTGCAGTTTCCAGATCGCGTAAGCAACGGCTGCGCCGTCGTCTTGCGAAATCAGCACGCCGTTGCGACGGCCGCCGAGTTCACCCTTGCTGTTGTCAACAGGAGCGTATTCGTCGAACACGTGGCTCATCAGGCCGGTGCCGCGTGTCAGCGTCATGAATTCGCCCTGGAAGCCGATCAGGCCGCGTGCAGGGATACGGTATTCCAAGCGGACGCGACCCTTGCCGTCCGGTTCCATGTTTTGCAGATCGCCGCGACGACGACCGAGTTCTTCCATCACGCCGCCCTGGCTGGTTTCTTCGACGTCGACAGTCAGGTTTTCATACGGCTCGTGGCGCACGCCATCGACCATCTTGAACACCACGCGGGGACGCGACACGGCCAGCTCATAGCCTTCGCGACGCATGTTTTCGATCAGGATGGTCAGGTGCAATTCGCCGCGACCCGACACTTCGTAGGTCGAATCGTCGTTCTCGGCTTGCACGACGCGCAGCGCCATGTTGGCTTTCAGTTCGCGGTCCAGACGGTCTCGGATCTGACGTGTGGTCACGAACTTGCCTTCGCGGCCGGCCAGTGGCGAGTTGTTGACCATGAAGTTCATGGTCAGGGTCGGTTCATCAATCTTCAGCATCGGCAGGCCTTCGGGCGTGTCCGGTGCACAGATGGTGGAACCGATGCTGATTTCTTCGATGCCGTTGATCAGGACGATGTCGCCGGCCAGCGCTTCGTCGACAATCACGCGATCCAGGCCGCGGAAAGTCAGCACCTGGTTGATGCGCGCCTTGGTTGGCTTGTCGTCGGGACCGTTCATCCAGATCACGTCTTGCAGCGCTTTGACGCGACCGCGCAGGATACGGCCGACGCCGATCTTGCCGACGTAGGACGAGTATTCCAGCGAAGTGATTTGCAATTGCAGCGGACCGTCCGGGTCATCTTCACGCGCAGGAACGTGTTCCAGGATCGCGTCGAACAGCGGCTCCATGTTGCCGTCGCGGACGGTGTCTTCGAGGCCGGCGTAGCCCTTGAAGCCCGATGCGTAAACGATGGGGAAATCCAGTTGCTCGTCGGTGGCGCCCAGCTTGTCGAACAGTTCGAACGTGGCGTTGACGGCCTTTTGCGGATCGGCGTTTTCGCGGTCGATCTTGTTGACCACGACGATAGGCTTCAGGCCCAGCGCCAGTGCCTTACGTGTCACGAAGCGCGTTTGCGGCATCGGACCTTCTTGCGCATCGACCAGCAGCAGCACGCTGTCGACCATCGACAGCACGCGTTCGACTTCGCCGCCGAAGTCGGCATGGCCCGGGGTGTCGACGATGTTGATGTGGGTGCCCTTGTATTCAACGGCGCAGTTCTTCGACAGAATCGTGATGCCGCGTTCTTTTTCGATATCGTTCGAGTCCATCACGCGGGCGTCAACCTGCTGGTTGTCGCGGAAGGTGCCCGACTGACGCAACAGTTGGTCGACGAGGGTGGTTTTGCCATGGTCAACGTGGGCGATGATGGCGATGTTACGAATAGCGCGTTTATTGTTTGACATGATTGAATTGAGTTGGTCTGCCGAATCCGAAGGGCCTGGGGAGGCCCTGAAAGGCGCGCATTATAGCATGTTGCGACGCACGAACTTTAAAAAGCCTAATAATTTCAAAGAGTTGCTGTACACAATACAACTGGCTCGCACAGCGAAAATTGCGCTATTCCGACAAGGTCGAAATCAGCCGTTCCGGCGCCAGTATGCCGAATTCCTGCATCAGTCCGGTGCCCAGAAGGCGCCCGCTGCTTTCCTGATAAACCCTTGCCCGGCCTGACTCTGCGGGCAATGCAATACCTTCTTTACCGAGCGCCAGACGCTGACCGTGCAGGAAGCGCTGAGTCAGCACGTCCGTCAGCATCACCGCCGGAAACGTCCTCAGCAATCCGTCTACCGGCAACAGCGCTTGCGTGCGCTGGCCGTCTTCCAGTGCGATGAATTCATCGAGCGTGACGCTGCCGTCCAGCGTCAACGCGCCCACGCCGGTGCGGCGCAACTGCTGCAGATGGGCGCCGCAACCGAGCGCGGCGCCGATGTCTTCACCGAGCACGCGAATGTAGGTGCCTTTGCTGCACAACACGCGAATGCGCAGGAACGGCGCTTCATACGACAGCAGCTCCAGCTGATGAATCGTCACCGGCCGCGCCTCGCGCTCCAGCGTGATGCCGGCGCGGGCATATTCATACAGCGGCTTGCCGTCGCGCTTGAGCGCGGAATGCATGGGCGGCACCTGGTTGATCGGTCCGCGGAATTTTTCCAGCACGGCTTCGATCTGTTCCGGCGTGACGTCGACGGCCTTGGTGCTCAGCACTTCGCCTTCGGTGTCGCCGGTACTGGTGACGATGCCGAAATGGACCACGGCTTCATAGGTCTTGTCGGCTTCCAGCAAGTCCTGCGAAAACTTGGTCGCCTCGCCGAAACACAGCGGCAGCAAACCGGTCGCGAACGGATCCAGCGTGCCGGTATGGCCTGCCTTCAGGGCATTGAGCAAACGCTTGGCCTTGATCAGGGCATCGTTGCTGGACCAGCCGACCGGCTTGTCCAGCAACAGCACGCCATGCACGGGCACGCGCGGCGCTCTTGGCGGCCGGGATGATGAGGGCGATGATTGCGCCATGATTGTGTAGTCCGGGAATTTCCTGAATCGATGCGCTTGAATCAAGCAACGACGTTTTCCGGCGGGCGGGTGCGCGACGCACACGCGCCGCAATTTATCCCGCTTGCTCAGCTCTCGTCGGCATCCTTGGCGCGGGTGGCATTGGCCTCGTCGATCAGGCGCGACATTTCAATGCCGCGCGCCGTCGAGTTGTCATGCACGAAATGCAAATCGGGCAAGGTGTGGATCGTCAAACGACGTCCCAATTGGCCACGCAGGAAACCGGCAGCCTTCGAGAGGCCGGTCACCGTATCCTGGATCGCCTGCTTGTCGTCCTTCAGGGTCGTGAAGAAAACCTTGGCATGCGCATAGTCCGGCGTCACTTGCACTTCCGTGATCGTGACCATCCCCACACGCGGGTCTTTCAACTCGAATGCGATGATTTCCGACAGATCGCGCTGGATCTGGTCGGCGACGCGCAAGCCGCGCCCGGGAATGGATTTGCTGTGTTTTGCCATGCTGGGAAACTGACCTCGGCCGACGCGCCAAAGCGGGACGGCATAAAAATTCTGTGATGCTGTTGAATGAAACAAGGCGGGTGTTTGCTGCGCAGACACCCGCCCTCGTGACGACTGAGAGAATTACAAAGTACGCGCGACTTCCTGGACTTCGAAAATTTCCAGCTGATCGCCTTCCTGGATATCGTTGTAGTTCTTCAACGACAGACCGCACTCGAAGCCCGATTTGACTTCCTTGACGTCGTCCTTGAAGCGCTTGAGCGAATCCAGCTCGCCGGTCCAGAGCACCACGTTGTTGCGCAGCAAACGGACTTGCGAACCACGCTTGACCAGGCCTTCGAGCACGTAACAGCCGGCGATCGAGCCGACCTTGCTGACCACGAACACCTGGCGAATCTCGACCAGACCCAGGGCCTGTTCGCGCTTCTCCGGCGACAGCATGCCCGACATCGCCGCTTTCACTTCATCCACGGCATCGTAAATGATGTTGTAGTAGCGGATGTCCACGCCATTGGCTTCGGCCAGCTTGCGGGCGGACGCGTCGGCACGGGTGTTGAAGCCGATGATGACCGCCTTCGATGCCACCGCGAGGTTGACGTCGTTTTCGGAAATGCCGCCGACCGCTGCATGCACCACCTGAACACGCACTTCGGCGGTGGACAGTTTTTGCAGCGATTGCACCAGCGCTTCCTGCGAACCTTGCACGTCGGTCTTGATGATCATCGGCAGGTTCTTGACCTCGCCTTCGGCCATCTGGTCGAACATGTTTTCCAGCTTCGCTGCCTGCTGCTTGGCCAGCTTGACGTCGCGGAACTTGCCTTGACGGAACAGGCCGATTTCACGCGCCTTGCGTTCATCGGACATGACCACGACTTCTTCACCGGCGCTCGGCACTTCAGTCAGGCCCTGAATTTCAACAGGGATCGACGGACCGGCTTCGGTGATGCTCTTGCCGCTTTCGTCCAGCATTGCACGGACGCGGCCGTAAGCCGAACCCGCCAGCACGACGTCGCCGCGCTTCAGGGTACCGGACTGCACCAGGATCGTGGCGACAGGGGCCGCGGCCCTTGTCGAGCTTGGCTTCGATGACCAGGCCCTTGGCCGGGACGTTGATTGCCGCTTTCAATTCCAGCACTTCGGCTTGCAACAGCACGTTTTCCAGCAACGAGTCGATGCCTTCGCCGGTCTTTGCAGACACGGAGATGAATGGCGCTTCGCCACCGTATTCTTCCGGTACGACGCCTTCGGCAATCAGTTCCTGCTTGACGCGGTCCAGATTGGCGCCCTGCTTGTCGATCTTGTTGATCGCCACGACCAGCGGCACGCCGCCGGCCTTCGCGTGAGCGATCGCTTCCTTGGTTTGCGGCATCACGCCGTCGTCGGCAGCCACCACCAGAATCACGATGTCGGTTGCCTTGGCGCCACGGGCACGCATCGCGGTAAACGCTTCGTGGCCCGGAGTGTCGAGGAAGGTGATCATGCCGCGCGGTGTTTCCACGTGGTACGCGCCGATGTGCTGGGTAATGCCGCCGGCTTCGCCGGATGCAACCTTCGCGCGTCGGATGTAATCCAGCAGCGATGTCTTGCCATGGTCGACGTGGCCCATGACGGTAACCACAGGCGCACGCGCCAACAGTTCCGCGTCAGGATGCTCAACGCCTTCTTCCAGCAATGCTTCCGGATCATCCTGCTTGGCTGCATGCGCGCGGTGGCCCATTTCTTCCACCACGATCATGGCGGTTTCCTGGTCCAGCACCTGGTTGATGGTGACCATCTGGCCCAGCTTCATCAGATGCTTGATGACTTCGGAAGCCTTGACGGACATCTTGTGGGCGATCTCGGCGACGGTGATCGTTTCAGGAACGTGGACGTCCTTGACGATCGCTTCGGTCGGCGCCTGGAAATTGCTTTCGTGGTCGTCGTGATGCGAATTGCGGCGGCCCTTCGGACCTGCACGCCAGCCGTCGCGGCCACCGGTGCCGGTGTTGCCGCGCGTCTTCATGCCGGTGCCGCGCTTCTTGGCGTCGTCCTGCCAGGTCGACGAGACGTTGGCCGACTTGATCGACTTCTTGTCGACTGCAACCGGCGCCTTCTTGTCGTCTTTCTTTTCACCAGGCTTCTTGTCGGCAGGCTTGTGCAGCGTGCCTTCGGAAGTCTTGGTTGCAGCGACGGGTGCAGGCTCGGGAGCCTTGATCACGCGGCGCGGCGCATTCATCATGGCCTTGATCTGGGCGACTTCGTCTTCCACGACCTTGCGGGCGCGGTCGGCGGCAGCTGCGCGGTCGGCGGCTTCCTTGGCGACCTGGGCAACCTTCTTCTTGGCTTCCTCGGCGGCAGCGCGCTTCTTCTCGTCAGCGGCGGCGTCTTCTGCCGATTTCGCTACGGGAGCAGCAGCACCGGCGCTCGGCTTGGCCTTGTCGGCAGTTTCTGCAGCAGCCTGGCGGGCTTCTTCTTCCGCCGCCTGCTTGGCTTCCTGTTCGGCCTTCTGCGCTTCCAGTTCGGCCGCCCTGGCTTCCGCGGCGCGCTCGGCTTCGAGTTGCGCCAGACGTTCCTGCTTCTCGCGCAGTTCAGCTTCCTGACGTGCGATCAGCTCTTCCTGGTGACGCGCTTCTTCCGCGCTCGGCTCGGCTTCGACCTGATCGACCGAAGCGGTTGCCGGCTTGCCGGCTTCGTCCGCAGTCGGTTCGTCGCGCTTGATGAAGGTGCGCTTCTTGCGCACTTCGACCTGGATAGTGCGCGACTTGCCCGTGGAATCGGCCTGTTTGATTTCGGTCGTTTCCTTGCGGGTCAGCGTGATTTTCTTCTTCTCGCCTTCCGGAGCTGCGCCACGCACGCGGCGCAGATGCTCCAGCAAACGGTCCTTGTCTTCTTTTGACAAAGGATCGGACTCGGAGCTCTTCTCAACTCCTGCAGATCGCAGCTGGGTCAGTAGCAAATCCGCCGGCATTTTCAGCTCGGTGGCAAATTGGGCTACGTTGTTACTTGCCATTCAGTCCTCTTTTCTATGTGGCTCGGCGATGATGTGGTCCTGGACGCTTACTGCTTTGCTTCCACGGTGGCCCATGCTTTGGCTTGCAGTGCCTTGGCACGCTCGTCGTATTTAGCATCGATGAGCTTCATTTCATCGTCGGTCACATCTTCAAATTCATTCTCAATCAGTTGGCGCGCGCGTTCGGCCGAGAGGGCCAGAATCGCGCCGAACTCGTCGTACGCCAGTGCGGCGAAAGCAGGCACGTTCTTGACGCCCGCCAGGCCAAGCTTGCCGGCAACGACACGATCCATTTCTTCGAAATTGATCAGTTCCTCGTCCATGCCTTCCAGACCTTCTTCGGAGGCAATCGCCTCGGTCACCAGTGCATCGCGCGCGCGGTTGCGCAGCTCGTTGACGGTTTCTTCGTCGAAGGATTCGATCTCCAGCATTTCGTTGATCGGCACGTAGGCAATTTCTTCCAGGCTGGCGAAACCTTCTTCCACCAGGATGTCGGCGACTTCCTGGTCGACGTCCAGCTTTTCCATGAAGAGGATGCGGGTCGCGGCAGTTTCCTGCGCCGATTTGTCGGCCGATTCTTCCGCCGTCATGATGTTGATCTGCCAGCCGGTCAACTCTGCTGCGAGGCGCACGTTCTGGCCGCCGCGATCGCCAGGTTTTCTTCGTCGACAACGACGTCCATGGCGTGTTTTTCTTCATCCACGACGATCGAGCTGACGTTGGCCGGGGCCAGCGCGCCGATGACGAATTGCGCCGGATCTTCCGACCACAACACGATGTCGACGCGTTCGCCGCCCAGCTCGCCGGTCACGGCCTGCACGCGCGAACCGCGCATGCCGACACAGGTGCCGATAGGATCGATGCGCTTGTCGCTGGTGAAGACCGCGATCTTGGCGCGTACGCCCGGGTCGCGTGCCGCCGATTTGATTTCCAGCGAGCCTTGTTCGATTTCCGGAACTTCCAGTTCGAACAGCTTCATGATGAATTCAGGCGCGTTACGCGACAGGATCACTTGCGGACCGCGTGCATTGCGGTCGATGCGCAGGATATAGGCGCGGACACGGTCGCCGATACGCAGATTTTCCTTTGGAATCGTCTGGTCGCGCGGCAGGCGGGCCTCGATCTTGCCGGATTCGACGATGGCGTCGCCGCGTTCCATGCGCTTGATCGTGCCGGTCACCAGCGAATCGCCGCGCTCAAGGAAGTCGGCGAGGATCTGTTCGCGTTCAGCGTCGCGGATGCGCTGCAGGACCACTTGCTTGGTGTCCTGGGCAAAACGGCGGCCGAATTCCACGGACTCGATCGGCTCTTCGATGTATTCATCGACGGCGATGTCAGGAATCTGTTCCTTGGCTTCGAAGTGCAAAACTTCCTGGTCGGGCAATTGCAAACCTGCTTCGTCAGGCACCACGTGCCAGCGACGGAACGATTCGAATTCGCCGCTTTCGCGGTCGATCGACACGCGGATGTCGACTTCGCCTTCGTAGCGTTTCTTGGTAGCTTGCGCAAGCGCGTGCTCCAGTGCTCCGAAGACCACATCCTTATCGACGTTCTTTTCGCGCGCCAGCGCATCGACCAATAACAAAACTTCGCGACTCATGCTTTGCGACTCCTAAAATCCACTTTCGGCACCAGGCGTGCCTTATCCACATCGGCGAGCGTAAAGTCCAACAACGCTGCCGACCCATCGTTTGCTTCAAATTCCAGTTTTAAATTCTCGCCCTCGGGCGCCCGCAAGATGCCTTGGAACGTCTTGCGATTGGCTGCGCCCGGCATCGGCATGCGCAGCTTGACGATTGCTTCCTGATCGGCAAAGCGCACGTAGTCGCTGAGCTTTTTCAGGGGGCGATCAAGCCCGGGAGATGACACTTCCAGCCGTTCGTAGTTGACGTTTTCGACGGTAAACACGTGCAACAGCTGATGCGTGACTTTTTCGCAATCCTCGACCGTGATCGGGCCCTTGTCGGCGTCGGCGAACGGAAAATCGATAAACACGCGCACCAGACCGCGGTCCGCTTTCTCGAGGTCGACCAGTTCATAGCCCATGCCCGACAGGGTGGTTTCAATCAGATCCAGCAATTGCAAGGAAATCTCTCCGCGCTTCGTTCTGCGCATTTCAAACAACCAGCACAGACACGTCAATTTGTTCAGCAAAAAAAAAATGGGCAGAT